>CAYGPO010000105.1:10188-15421 GCA_964351665.1 uncultured Gammaproteobacteria bacterium
GTTGATCCACCAGTTGATCCACCAGTTGATCCACCGGTTGACTCGTCGGATGGCCAGCCAGACAGTCAACCAGACCGCCAACAACAACCCCTATTCAGCGCTGCCGAATCCCTGGATGAGGCCGGATCGGTGGCTGCCGATCAGCGCGATACCGCCCAGCAGCCACACCTTGACCCCTCGGCAATGGATTCAGCACGCACTGCGGGCCGTCAGGACCCGGCCACCGAATTTGAACTGATGTCGGTGACCATGGATCGACGCGCTGGATCAACGGCTGAACCTGACACCGAGGTTCCGGTAGAACCTGACACGGAAGTACCCGTTGAACCCGATACGGAGGTTCCAGCCAAAGCCGAAGCTGTCGTTCCAGCTAAAGCGAAAGCGCCAGCTGCCGCTAAACCCAAAGCGGAAGCTTCAGCGAAACCCGATGCCGTAGCTCCAGCCAAACCTGAAAAGCCCTTGCCTGGCAGTCCCAACAAACCGGTTGCCACCGAGCCTGGAAGTAAGACGGCCTCTGCCAGTGAGGAAAACGCTGTCACCGGCAACGGGCGGGAAGCAGCGCTAAAGATCATGGTCCCGACGGAGAAAGGTCTGGCGGTGAGCGAGGCGGAGGCCGCTGATGATCGAGCCAGCAGTTCGTCGCGCCCAGGACCTGCAAAGCCGCAGCCCAAAGATGACTCCAGGCAACCGCCCGACGGGCAAGCGGCGCAGCAGCGGCCTGCATCAACCCCGGCCCCGCCCGTTGCGCCACCGCCGCCACCAGCGTCCTCAGTTGACCCCAAGCCCATGGCCCAGACCACCCTGGCTCCGGCTGTAGTGCTGCCCGCTGAAGCAGCCACCGACACACCAGAGCAGGCTAACTACCCGCCAGAAAAAGAACGCTGGCGAGTGGATGACCTGTACCAGAAACCGCCCCCGCAATGGCACCGTAAGCCCGCTGCCTGGGCCGGCATTGCTGGCCTGCTGGCAGTGTTGGTGCTAGCGGTGGTGTTTTCCGGCGGTGACGATGAACAGGCAAGCCCCCTGGATCTGGTGACCGGCGAGGGTGAAGGTTCGGGTATCGGCTTGGGCAACCAGGCACGCCAGCGGGCAGAGCAACAGGCCGCCGATGTCGCCAGTGCTTCTGCCCAGGTAGTTGAACCGCAGCCCCAGGCGCCAGTTCAGCCAGACCTGCCGGAAGAGAATTTGGATACACTGCTGGCGGAAATGATCAGCGCCGACGCAGCCAATCCCGCGCCTGGCGACCCTGAGCAGTCGCAACAGCCGTCTGCCGACCCCGATACCGGCCCCGCGCCGGCTATTGCAGCCAATTCAACCGCTGCTGGAGGCGATGGTCTAGCCAATAGTCCAGGCAATGCTCCAGGTGCTGGTTCGATCAACAGTCCCGGCGGCAGGCCAGTCAACGAACCAGCCAGTGAGCCAGCCGATGAGCCGAACGATAGGCCAAGGGCCGGTTCAGACCAAACCCGCCAGCCCCCACCGAACCCGGAAATCGCCCAGCTGTTGCTCGATGCCGAGCTGCTGTTAGCGGCCGATCAGCTAACCCTGCCGGAGGGGGAAAATGCCTGGGAAGCCTACCAGCAGGTGCTGGAGCTGGACGGCCTGAACCGGGATGCGTTGCGGGGTCTTGCCAGGGTCCAGCGCACCTACGTAAACCGGATTAACCAAACTCTGGACGATGGGGATCTATCCACCGCCCGGCAGCTGATCGAGCGGCTTAGGTTCATTGACCCCCTGCATCCGGATCTAGAGGGCTTTGAACAGGCCCTGGGTAAGCCCACAACCCAGCTACAAACCCTGCAAGACCCTATGAGCTCCGGCGGCAAGGGTCCTCTGATGGTCCGGCTACCCGGCGCTGAAGTTGCCATCGGTAATCCGCGCACAGACCAACAGGTCATGGTATCCATCCCGGAATTCGCGCTGGCGGCGTTTGAGGTGACCGTGGGCGAGTTTCGCCAGTTCGCCCAGGCCAGCGGCAGGGTGGAAACTGAAAGCACATCCACGGGCTGCAACTATTGGCTGTTCAACTGGCGCCAGCGGGCTGACAAGAACTGGCAGTCACCTGGGTTCAATCAAACCGACGCCCACCCGGTGGTGTGTATCAGCTATCAGGACGCCCTGGACTACACGAACTGGCTGAGCCAGCAAACCGGACAGGACTACCGCCTGCCCAGCGAATATCAGTGGGAATATGCCGCGGGGCTGGATGCGGTGGACGGAGTTTATTGGACCCAGCAGCGAGACGCCTGCGACTTTGCCAATGTGTCTGACATCGATCGGGCCGAACGACACAACCTGGAAATCAGCGCTGACAACCTGTTTGGTTGCCGGGACCGACGGATCACCACCGGCCCGGTGGGCGACTACAGTGCAACAACAGCGGGTTTCCACGACCAGTTGGGCAATGCGGGGGAATGGACCTCAGACTGCTGGCGTCAAACGGTGTCTGGGCCGCCCAGTACTGGCCCCTGCGAAGCCGGGGTGGTTCGCGGCGGATCGTGGTTCGAACGGCCCAGCGAAGTGTCCATTTATCACAGGCTGCGGCTGGAACGGGAAGCCCGCTTCAGTCATGTCGGTTTTCGGGTAGCCCGCGCGCTCTGAAACCTACTCGATGGCCCAGTAATACTGGGAATCGACTACCGGCACATCCACAGCGGCGCCGTCGTTCATGCCGCCGCTGCGACGCTGGCAGACAATTTCTTTCCGGCCACTGTCTTTCAAGCGCTGGCGTTTGCACTTCATGCCGGTGGCCTTGGACCCAAACTGCGGCTCATATTCATCGGCCAGGGCGGCCCCGGCCTCCACCGCCGCCTCGGGCAGCTGAGCTTTTGCCTGCCGCAACACGTCAAGATCCGACTTACGCTTGGTCCGAGCCGCCAGATGAATCCAGGCCATGCCTTCCACCAGATCCACTTCCGTGCCTTCGCCGGAAATCAGCATGATCCCCAGCTGCCGCTGGCTGTCCGGTTCACCCCAGCGGGCGGTCAGGTTGTACAGCGCCAGGGCCTCTTCCATCCGCCCAGACCGATAGGCCTTATGAGCTTTGTTGATGGTCTGGTTGTACTGTCCTAACGCCATGCGTTCAAACTCCAGCGCTGACGCAGGCCCAGCCACCAGCAGCGCAATCATCAAGGACACCCCTAAGATGGTGTTCGAACTGTAGGGGGCCATTGCTGGGGCAAAGGGGCTCTGACTGGGGCGATCGAGGTATTGGGGCGTCGTCGATACTGACATGTCTGTGTATTCCAGGTTCACAACTACAACTAGTAAAAATAGAAGCAGGCGGGCCATAGTGCAAGGGCTGCCAGCCCGCCAGAGGGGTGAAAGGTGGAAACCTTTGTGACTAAGCGCCCTGGCGAGGGTGCTGGGGCGGATCTTAAGGTTGGGAGCTCTGATAACGCTGCTTGAGAATTTTCACCCTAGCGACAAAGTTCTCCGTTTCTTCATAGGGAGGAATTCCCCCGAAGCGTTTAACGGCGTTTTCGCCGGCATTGAAGGCGGCGCTGGCAAGTCGGTCATCCTGGCCAAACATGTCCAACAGCTCTCGGAGATAGCGCGTCCCACCATCGATGTTTTGGCCAGGGTCAAAGGGCTGGGTAACGCCCAGCCGTTGCTGGGTGGCTGGCATCAGCTGCATCAAACCCTGGGCACCCACATCGGACACGGCGTCAACCTTGAACCAGGATTCGGCGTGTATCACTGCCCTGACAAAAGCTGGCTCTACGGAATAACGAGCGCTGGCGCCCAGTATTTCCTGCTCAAAATCGTCGGTGTTGAGGGCCACTGTGCGCCAGTTAACCTGACGATGCCAGCCGCAGCCTCGGCACTTGATTCGGATCACCGAATAATTTTGCCCGCTGGAGGGTTTTCGGTCGGTGTAGTGCAAGATGCCATTGGCATCCCTGTATTTGTACACCTGGGCCCCAGCAGGGAGCGCGCTGAAGGCAAAAATGATCAATAAAATCCATCGCATGGGCCCAATTATTAACCAGAACACTCAAGGTCACCAAATCTCTGGCAAAAAAAACGGCACATCCCTGTGCCGCCGTGTTGTGAAGGTTGGTGCCGCACCGCCAAAACTCGGCAGATCTCTGCATCCTCAGCGATAAAACAGGTCGTCCCGGAGAAAGTAGCCGCCGTGAATCTCACAGTGGGTATAGCGATCAATAGGGGTCACGACGCTCAGCAACGGGCGGTTGCGATGAAAATGGTCGTGGTGGCCCTGACCTGCCCAGCCGAACTGGCCTGGCCGGTAAAAACCCTGGACCAGGGGCCGCGCCGGCACCACCCGATAGGGATTGGCTCGCGGGTAGTAGCGATACTGCTGGACAAAGCGGCGATTACCCCGGTGACTAAAGGGCTGATAGCCGTAACCCTTGTGCCGAAGCCCACGCCGATCCTGCCGAAAATGGCCTTGATTGTGGCCTTGATGAGACGGATAAATCCGCACCTGGCTATCGTAGTGATGAACCGCAACGCCGGCACCGTGGCCACCGTGGTCCGCGATCGCGGGCCCGGCCAACAGGGCGGCAATACCAACTATGGCTGCGTGAATGGACTTCATGATGGACCTCCTTTTACTTCAGGTTCGCAGCCAGCTTAGGCCAGGAGGTCTGAACGCCCGCTGAATCACTGGGCCATCGGTTTTTTCTGCAGCAGCCAGCAGTGGTGAGGCTTGCGCCTGGAAAAATCCGGCGGCACGGTCTGGTCGGTAATCTCTTCGATCTCAAATCCGCCAGCCAGAGCCTCAGTATCCAGCTTAAAGCGCCGGGCGTTGGTGGAGAACACGATGGTGCCGCCCTCAGCCAGGCGACCAGCACACAGGTCCAGCAGCTCCAGATGGTCTCGCTGGATGTCCAGGGATCCTTCGGCCCGCTCGGCGCTGGAAAAGGTCGGAGGATCCAGCACAATCAGGTCATAAACATTGCGCCCGCTGCGCAGAAACTTCACGCAGTCTTCCCGCAGCAGGCGGTGGTCGGTGCTGGCCAGGCCATTGGCCTCCAGATTTCGCCGTGCCCAGTCAAGATAGGTCCGGGACAGATCCACCGAGGTGGATTCCCGAGCGCCGCCGGCCACGGCATAGACCGTAAAGCTGCCGGTGTAGCAATAAAGGTTCAAGACCCGGGCTCCGCGACTCATGGCCCCGACCCGCTGGCGGGTTTGGCGATGGTCAAGGAACAGCCCCGTGTCCAGATAATCATCCAGATTGACGGCAAACTTGTAGCCCGACTCC
>CAYGPO010000106.1:0-15330 GCA_964351665.1 uncultured Gammaproteobacteria bacterium
TTAAAGGCAGCTGCCATTGCCAGGCGGTGCAGTTTGAAATCGACTCAGATTTTCCGGAGCTGACGACCTGCGACTGTTCCATATGCTTGCGTAAAAATGCCTTGATGGTGAAGGTCCATGAAAGCGCCATGCGTATTGTTTGCGGCGAGCAGTGCTTGAGCACCTATCAGTTCCACAGCCATACGGCACAGCACTATTTCTGCAAGGTGTGTGGCATCTATCCGTTTCACCGCAAGCGGGTGACGCCGGATTATTTTGGCGTGAACGTGTTTTGCCTGGAGGATTTTGAGCCTGGGCAAATTCCTATCAGACAAACTGTGGGTAAAGGGATGGCGTAACAGCGACTGTGCCAATCGGCTCTGGTTGGCTGGCCGCTGAATTGAGATGGTGACGACCTGTTTCAGGAGAACAAGATGACAGACACAAGTAATAAAACCGGCAGCTGTGTGTGCGGCGCTGTGAAAATTACCGCCGCAAAAGCCAGCAACCATGCAGGCGCATGCCATTGCGGTACCTGTCGAAAATGGGGTGGTGGGCCCTATATGGAGCTGGACTGCGGCACCGACGTGGTCTTTGAAGGCGAATCTGATATTACGGTTTACGACTCATCAGACTGGGCCGAGCGAGGTTTTTGCAAAACCTGTGGTACCCATTTGTTCTATCGCTTAAAAGAAAGCAAGCAGCACATGGTGCCAGTGGGGCTATTTAACGAGCTGCAGGACGTGGTGTTTAAAACCCAGGTGTTTATCGATGAAAAGCCGGCGTTTTACAGCTTCGCAAACGACACCAAGAACATGACAGGGGCCGAGCTTTTTGCGCTGTTTGGCGATTCATAGCCTGAGCCTGGTGAAAGCTTGGCTATACCTACATCCCAGGCCTATCGCTGCTCACGGCCGACAGACACTACCATCATTTGGTCTGTCACCAGGCTGGACGGGCGCAAACAGGCATTCTGAGGGATAATCTGCCGGTAAATAGTTTTGCAGGCTGCAATCAACCCATGGCCAGTCAAAGAACAATGCTACTGAGCGTCTGCGCCTGGATGGTGCTGGTGTTGCTGATATTGCTTCCCGAAGGCAGGGCGTTCAGCGGCATCAAGCTGTTTCTCACCATGGCTTTTTTTGCCTTGGCGGCGGCATCGGTGTGGCTTTCTCTGCAGCGCTTTAAGCAGGCGCGGGCGGTTTCGGCGGCCAATGAGCGCCGGTTTCTGGCTGAGGCGGTGGCCATGCGCCATGCCCGGCGTGGCGCATCGAATGTCGATGACAGGTAGTTGCCCAGGACCTTCTGGTCGCTTATTTCCCCATGGCCTGGCTCGCATCTCTGATCGGCTCTCGTCTGTCGGTTAACAAGGCTCTCTGATTGCTGCAGAGGTTAGGTTAACAGCTGACAAGGGGATATGTGCTGCAGGACTTTTGGCCCTGTCTAACCGGAGCGGCGCTGTCTAAGGTTGGGCCCACTTGGGTAATTGCCCGGATACTGGATTGAGCCGCGATGAAAAAGCGCTATAAGTTTGCGGGAGGACTGCTGATCTTGCTGCTGGCCGGGGTTGGCGTTCTTGCGTTTACCATCAGTCGCACCGCTGCATGCCCTGAGACGATCCCCAGCTCCAGCGCCCCTGACGCCATGTCGGCGGTGGTGTATCACTGCTATGGCGGCCCTGATGTTTTGACCATGGCTGCCGTGGACAAGCCAGTGACTGGCGCCACCGAGGTTCTTGTCAAAGTGATCGAAGCCTCTGTCAATCCGCTGGATTGGCACTACATGCGCGGCTCCCCCTACATCATGCGCTTGGAATCGGGCCTGGGCGCGCCGGCAGACCATGCCATGGGCGTGGACTTCGCCGGAGTTGTGGTTGATGTCGGCAGCTCAGTAACCACCTTCAAGACCGGCGATCGGGTGTTTGGCGGCGCCAACGGGGCCTTTGGTGAATACGTCGTTCGTGACGTTACCCGTGCCATCGCAAAAATCCCCGATGGGGTCAGCTTTGAGCAGGCAGCGGCGGTGCCCATCGCAGGCATTACAGCGCTGCAGGCGCTGCGTGATAAAGGCCAGCTAAAGCCGGGACAGTCGGTGTTAATTAACGGCGCTTCAGGCGGTGTGGGTACCTACGCGGTGCAGATCGCCAAGGCTCTGGGGGCAGAGGTCACCGGTGTTTGCAGCACCCGCAACCTTGAGATGGTGTTGGGCATAGGCGCCGACTACGTGGTGGACTACAAGCGCGAGAACTTTACCGAGGGCGACAAGCGCTACGACCTGATCATCGATAACGTTGGCAATCATCCCATTGGCCGGCTTACCGACCTGCTCAACCCCGGCGGCAGCCTGGTGGTGGTGGGCGCAGCCAAAGGAGACTGGATAGCGCCGTTGATGGGCGCAATCAGGGTGCTGCTGTATTCGCCGTTTACCGATTTCAACCTGCACACCCTGCTGGCTGACCTGAACGCTGAAGACCTACAGTACCTTGCCGGCCTGATGGAACAAGGCGCGGTTAAGTCGGTGATCGATCGGCGCTTTAGTTTTGACGATTATGCCGCCGCCATCGACTATTCAGAATCCGGCCGGGCTCGGGGCAAGATTATTCTTAACGTCAGCACTGATGCCAGTTCAGATTGAAATGGTCACCGGGGCTCAAGCCGGCGCCTCGTGGCGCGGTTGAAACTTCCGAAGGGCCGTGGTGATGACGCCCACCACTATCAGCATGGTGATCAATAGGGTTAATGCGGGAAGGTAGCTCTCATCGGCCACCCGTCGATCGCCCAGAAATTTGATGCCAGCTGCGCCTGCCAGGGAGTCCACCATGGTGAACACCCCTAAAATTCGTCCGTAGGACGGGCCGGCGAAGAAATCTGCCAGCACCAGCTGAATGGCTGAAAAGGCACCGGCAAAACCGACCCCGTAAACCACCGCATAGGCAAAAAGGGTTAGATTGCTGGTGGGGTCCACCGATCGCAACAGCACCAGTCCAACGGTGATATTGACAATGGATGCGAGCAGTATCCAGATCTTATTAAAGCGATCACCCAGGTAGCCAAACAACACCTTGCCGACAATGGCGCTCCAGAAAAACACGCTGAAAATCAGTGGCAGCTTGCCTCGGCTGACACCCAGATCCTGACCCAGAAAAATGGACTGGTGCTGGAGAATACCAACGATGCAAAACCACAGCGCTCCTGTGGCAATCATCAGCAGGTAAAAGGCCGGCAGTTTCATGGCCTGGCGCAGGGAAGTCACCACCGTGCGAACCGGTGCCTGGCTGGCTGGCGCAGGCGTGTCAGCGACTTCAGGAGCGTCGGCTGGGCGGTGGTTGCGCACCAGCAGCAGCCCCAGCAACATCATCACAGCCCCCACCACGGTAATCAGGGTGACGGCTTTGCGCCAGTCGCCGCTTTCCAGGGCGCTGCCTGCCAGCAGCGGAAACATGGCTCCGCCAAAGCTTGAAGCCATCAAAAAAATGCCCACGGCCAGGCCGCGCTTGCGAACAAACCAGCGGCTTAAGATCAGCATGCTGGACACCATTCCGCAGCCGGCCAGGCCCACGGCACAGGTCAGGTAAATCAGCGTCAGCTCAGTCAGATCGGTAATGTGGGCATAGAATCCCAGGGGGACGATGATCAGCACCACGCCTATCAGCATAATTCGGCGGGCAGGGTAGCGGTCGCAAAGGGCACCGAGGATAGGCGTCACCAGGGCGGTGAGCAGAAGAAATAGCGATGCTGGCCGGGTGACCTGTTCTTCGTTCCAGCCAAATTCCTGGGTCAACTCCGGATACAGCAGGGGCAGGGTGTTAAGTAAGATGCCGTTGGTGGCCATGTAAACCAGGAACAGGCCAGCCAGTACCCACCAGCCATAGTCAATCTTTTTCAATTAGCTAATCTCCGAATCAGGCGGCACTTTGGTTGCCGTCGCCGCGGGCTGTGAGCAGGTAACGTGAACCTGCTGATCGGCCCAAATAATCAGGTCGCCGTGGAGGATCTTGCGTCGCTTGCGCCTGTCGGTCTGGCCATTAACCGTGACCTGGCCATCGGCGATCAACATTTTCGCTTCGCCGCCACTGGCGCAGATGCCGGTCAGCTTAAGCACTTTAAACAGCTCCACCGGTTGATGGGTCAGTTCTACATCCTGTCTGGCCACAGTCAGGGCGCTCCTTCAATGGGGCAACGGTTGGGCTTGGTCGTGGTAGGCAACATTTTGGGTTGATCTCAAAAATTCCTGTGTAATAGTGGCAGGCCAACGGCGGCAAAGCCAGTTATCATGTTCATTACATTATCCCGTTTTTTTTAAGGAGGCAGGACCTATGGCTGATCCTCGTTTGAGGCAGTTGATCGAAAACCAGCAGATGGTGGTGGCACCCGGCGTGTTTGACATGATGGCCGCGCACATCGCCAACCGGGTGGGCTTTGACGCCGTTTACGCCTCGGGCTACTGGCTGACTGCGTCCTATCTGGGTATCCCTGATGCCGGCATTGCGACCTTCACCGATATGCTGAACCGGGTTAGCCGGCTGTGTGAGATCAGCGAGGCGCCGGTGGTGGCGGACGCTGATACCGGCTATGGCGGGCTGCTGAATTTGCACCATACGGTGAAAGGTTATGAGAAAGCCGGCGTGTCCGGGTTTCAGTTTGAAGACCAGGTGTTTCCGAAAAAGTGCGGCCACACCAAAAACCGGATGGTCATCCCAGTAGAAGAGATGTGTGACAAAGTGAAGGTGGCACTGGATGCGCGCACGGATGAAAACATGCTGCTGATTGCCCGCACTGACGCCCGCACCGACTATGGCTTTGACGTGGCCATCGAGCGGGCCCAGGCCTTTGCTGAAGCCGGTGCCGATCTGGTATTTGTGGAAGCCCTTGAGTCCGAAGATGAAATGCGCAGGGCCACCGAGGCCATCGGCCATCCCATGATGGCGAACATGGCTGACGGCGGCCATACGCCGATTTTCAGCGGTGCGGAGCTGAAGGACATTGGCTTCTCCATGGCGATTTTCCCTGCCATCACGGCTCTGTCAGCGATGGCGGCGGTGGAGTCTGCGCTTTTGCACATCAAAGCCACCGGCACCAGCCAGGGTTCGCCGGTACCACGCTTCGATTTTCAGGACATGTGCGCCCTGCTGGGCTTTGAAGACGTGTGGGCGTTTGAGAAGCGCTGGGGCGTGGGCCATCAGTCCGACGACTGATGACTCCCAAGCTGGGCGATGGAACCTTTGTTTCATCGCCTGGCGGGACTTTAACCGTTACCCGAGGGTTATCCGAGGCCGCTGAGTTCTCGGGACAACAGGGACGCATCCCCCAGATTCAGCTCCACCAGGCGTTTGAGGTGGACAAAACTGTTCATGTCGATCTTCTGGCAGTTAAAGCCAATGCGCTGTTCGGTAACGTGCGCCACGCTTACCGACATGCTGATAATCACGCTGCCCTCCAGCTTCACCTCGATGCGGTAAAAATCGCCGTCCTTGCCGACCCAGCCTTCGGGCCGTTGCAGCAGAGCGCCTCTTAATGAGATGTCGATCAACTCACTTTCCCAGGCCTGGGTGCCCGAATACAGGTGCACCCTGGCTTCAATGTTGAAGCGGGAAAACTGACGCCGCTCGGCGCCTTGCAGGTCGTCGTCAGTCACGGCGAAACAGCTTGACGTATGGAGGGTTGAGAACAGCCATAAGGGTCGAGCTTACTGTTCCCCATCCTGAGTTACAACCGCGCCATCCGGCCCCGCCCCGCGCACTTCAACGCTCTTTATCACGTTGTCATGGAGGGCGGTAATGGTGAAGTTCAGGCCATCAATCTGCACCTCGATACCCGGTTCGGGTATCGCTCCCAGGCTCTCCAACAACAGGCCGTTGATGGTTCGTGGGCCGTCGGTGGGCAGGGACCAGCCCAGACGCCGGTTCAGCGAGCGCACGTTCTCCCCGCCATCGATGAGCAAAGTGCCGTCGCGGCGTCTTGACAGGCGCCGAATTCGGGTGCGGGGCTCGGTGGTGAATTCACCGACAATCTCCTCCAGGATATCGTCCAGGGTGATCAGCCCCTGGATGTCGCCGTATTCGTCCACCACCAGCCCCAGGCGCCGTTCCCGGGCCTGAAATTCCAGCATCTGCTGAGTCAGGCTGGTGGTCTCTGGCACAAAGTAGGGTTTGCGAATCAGCCCGCGCAGGGCGGCCAGATCCAGGGTGCCCGCAGCCAGCCTGTTGACCACCGTGCGCACGTGGAGAACGCCGGTAATCTGTTCAAAATCCCCCTCAATCACCGGCAGACGGGTGTAAAAACTGTTGCGGATCTGATCGACGATAATGCCCCAGTCATCTTTCAGATCCAGGCACACCATATCGTTACGGGGCACCATGGCATCTGAGACGCTGGCCTGCTCCAGATCCAAAATATTCAGCAGCATGGCCCGGTAACTGCCGGTGGCCCGGGCGCTGGAGTCGCTGAGCATGGTTCTGAGTTCGTCCCGGCTGAGGTGATCAGATCGGCCTATGGATTTCATGCCAAACAGCTTCAGCAGGCCGTTGGCGACCCAGTTGGTCATGGCCACCAGGGGATAGAAAATACGCAGCAGAAAGGTTAGCGGCGCAGAGGCCGGATAGGCCAGGCTTTCCGGGTGCACCGCAGCCCAGGTTTTGGGCGCCACCTCGGCAAAAATCACCACCAGGGGGGTGAAGACTATGGGCGCAACCAGGGGGCCCAGATCGCCATACAGGCGAATGCCAATCACCGTTGCAAGGCTCGCAGCGCTGATATTGACCAGGTTGTTGCCCAGCAGAATGATGCCGATCAGCCGGTCTGGCTGGGCCAGCAGCTTGGCGGTGCGGGCAGCTCTTTTGTCACCTTCGCTGGCCTGATGGCGCAGTCGATAGCGATTGACAGCCATCAGTGCGGTTTCGGAACTGGAGAAAAAGGCCGAAAGTAACACCAGCACGCCCAGGCTGATGACCAGAAAAACTAGCGGAATGTCGTCCAAATCAGTAAGCGTTAACCGGCGTCAGGCGACGCGTTTGAGAATGAGCTCAAGCACCAGCTTGCTGCCAAAATAGGCCAGTACCAGCACGCAGCCTCCGGCCAGGGTCAGGCGCACCGCGGTGCGACCCCGCCAGCCGAACTGCCAGCGGCCCCATAGCAGCAAACCAAATACCACCCAGGCGCACAGGGACAGCACGGTTTTGTGAATCAGGTGCTGGGCCAGCATGTCATCGACAAACAACATGCCCGTTACCAGGGCCAGGGTGAGCAGTAAAAACCCCATGGTGATCACCTGGAACAGCAGTTGTTCCATGCGTTGCAATGGTGGCAGATTGTTCAGCACCTTAAGGCCGCCGGAGCCTCGCAGGGCGCGGTCTTGCAGCAAAATGATGACGGCCTGGGCGGCGGCGACGGTGAGCAGAGCAAAGGAAAACACCGACAGCGCAGCGTGGACGTTGATCTGCCAGCCCAGCTCTTTCAGTACCACCGTCTGGACTCCCCACATCAACTGCAAAGAGACGGTGAGGGCAGCCATGGGGAACAGCACCAGGCCTAAGTTCATCACCGGGCGCATAAAAGTACCCACCAGCACCATCACAACCGTTAGCCAGGCGGCGCCGGACAGCATGTAGAAAAAGCCCATGTTCATCTGGCCCTGGGCACCGCTGAGCAGCCACAAAAGACCGCCGTGGCAAAGCGCAGCGGTGCCAATGGCGGCCAGCATCATCGAGCGATGGGCGTCCTGGCTTGGCGCACGGATGCGCATCAGCGCCAGGGTGGCGCCGATAATGTACAGAAAAATACTGGGTAGACCAGCAATCACCGGATTCATAGGGGAATCATCGCATAAATTGGGGCTGTGTTGGCTGCGTCAGAGGCTATAATGTTCGGCCCAGATGGTATTTGGACCGATAGACATGTTTCAGTCGTTATCCGATCGCCTTGCCGATACCCTAAAGCAGGTCCGCGGCCACGGCCGCATTACCGAGGAAAACATCAGCCAGTCTCTGCGTGATGTGCGCATTGCGCTGCTGGAGGCCGATGTTGCCCTGCCGGTGGTTAGCCAGTTTGTGGCCCAGGTTAAAACCCGCGCCCTGGGCCAGGAGGTGCTCCGGTCCATCAGCCCCGATCAGGCCTTTATCAAGGTGGTGCAGGACGAGTTAACCACGATCCTGGGCGGCGAAAACGCTGGCCTGAACCTCAGCGTTCAGGCGCCGGCGGTGATATTGCTGGCCGGTCTGCAGGGTTCAGGCAAAACCACCACCACCGCAAAGCTTGCCCGGCTGCTGAAAAATGAATACGGCAAGAAGGTGATGGTGGTGAGCTGTGACGTTCATCGTCCTGCCGCCATCGACCAGCTGCAAACCCTGGCCTTGCAGGAACAGGTCAGCTTCCACCCGTCAAATACCAGCCAGAAGGCTGAAGCCATCGCCAAAGATGCGCTGGCGGCTGCCCGCAAGCAGTTTATGGACGTTTTGCTGGTGGACACGGCTGGCCGGCTGGCCATCGACCAGGAGCTGATGGCGGAAGTTCAGCGCATTGCCAAAGCGGTCAACCCAGCGGAAACCCTGTTTGTGGTCGACGCGATGACCGGTCAGGACGCCGCTGCCACCGCTAAGTCTTTCCACGATGCGCTGGCGATAACCGGTGTGGTGTTGACCAAAGTCGACGGCGACGCTCGGGGCGGCGCGGCGCTGTCGGTGCGCCAGGTTACCGGGCAACCGGTCAAATTCATGGGTGTGGGTGAGAAGACCGATGCCCTGCAGGCCTTTCATCCAGAGCGAATTGCTTCGCGGATTCTCGGCATGGGTGACGTGCTTACCCTGGTGGAGGAGGCTCAGCGCAAGGTTGATTCCAAGAAAGCGGAGAAACTGGCGCGCAAGGTTAGTAAGGGTAAACGGTTCAGCCTGGAAGATTTCCGCGATCAGCTGGAGCAGATGCAAAACATGGGCGGCATGACCTCAATGATGGACAAGCTGCCAGGCATGGGCCAGATCCCCGACGCGGTCAAGGCCAAGGTGGACGATCGCGACACCATACGGATGATTGCGATGATCAACTCCATGACGGCCCAGGAGCGGCTATTCCCAGACCTGATGAACCGCGGCTCACGCAAACGTCGAGTGGCCAACGGCTCGGGCACCACCATCCAGGATCTCAACAAGCTGCTGAAACAGTTCAATCAGATGCAGCGGATGATGAAAAAGTTTGGCAAGGGCGGCATGGGCGGGCTGATGAAGAAGCTGAAAGGTCGAATGCCCCCCGGCGGGATGCCGCCAGGGTTTCCCGGCGGCTGATTCTGAGCTGCCCACAAGATCCGCTGAACCCGTGAAAACACTGATGTAACGACGTCTATATAGAGTCACGGAAACAGCAGCCACAACAATACCCGGGGCTTTGTCAGGGAAAACACCCCCAAGGCCTTTATTTTAGGCGCCTTTGATGTAAAATGGCGCGCTTTTGTTCGCGCAGATGGCCAATGGTGGCCGTCTCAGCAGGAATTTATCCATGGTTAAAATTAGATTATCTCGGGGCGGCGCCAAAAAGCGGCCGTTCTACCACGTAGTTGTGACCGACGAGCGCAATAAGCGCGACGGCCGATACATTGAGCGAGTTGGGTTTTTTAACCCCATCGCCAAGGGCAAAGAAGAGCGCCTGCGGATTGACGCTGAGCGGGTCAAGCATTGGCTTGGCGTTGGTGCCCAGCTGTCTGATCGCGTGCGTTCTTTAATGAAGCAAGTGGAAGCCGACGCTACGGCGAAAGCTGCCTGAGCGTAGCTGAGCAGGCGTTTAAGACTCAGGTCCTGAGCCCGCAGTGTTGACTCGTCGCGTAGTCCTTGGGCGCGTGGTGGATTTCCACGGACTGAAGGGCTGGGTGAAGATTTTTTCCTTCACTGAGCCGCGCGGCAGTTTATTTGAATACCCAACGCTCAATGTTGGCGATTCGGAAAATCTGCAGTTCGAAAGCCAGGAGAAGGGCAAGACCTTGATGCTCAGGCCAACCGGCGCTGAAAGCCGCGAGGCGGCTGAGCAGCTGATGGGTCAGGACATCTGGGTGGCCCGGGAAGACATGCCGCCCACCCAGCCCGGCGAGTATTACTGGCAGGATCTGGAAGGCTGCACCGTTTCAACCATCGCCGGTGAGACGCTGGGGCAGCTGGAACGGATGATCGCAACCGGCGCCAACGACGTCATGCAGGTGCGCGGCGAGGGAGAGATTTTGATCCCCTTTGTGCAGCCCCAGGTTGTGACGCAGGTGGATTTGGAGGCCAGGACCATTACCGTGGACTGGGATCCAGCGGTTTTATGAGTAGCTAGGCTGAGCAGCGGCCAGCGCTGACGGTGAGGGAGCAAGGTGATGCAGATAGACGTGATCACACTGTTTCCTGAAGGTCTGAGAAAGTGTCTGGAGCTGGGTGTTACCGGCAGGGCATTGAGTGAGGGCGTGGCCCAGCTCAATACCTGGAACCCCAGGGATTTTGCCGCCGATAGCCGCGGCACCGTGGACGACCGTCCCTTCGGCGGTGGTCCGGGAATGCTGATGGGAGCACCGGTGCTCAGCCGCTGTCTGGCTGAGGTTCAGTCGGCAGGTGAGCCGACCCGGGTGAAGTATCTGAGCCCCCAGGGCCGACAGATCACTCAAGGCACGCTGGTGGAGTGGTCCGGGCAGCCCAGGCACTTGTGGCTTTGCGGTCGATACGAGGGCATCGATGAGCGGCTGCTCAAACAGCCAGACATCGAGCAGTGGTCGTTGGGGGATTTTGTTCTCAGCGGCGGGGAGTTAGCAGCGGCGGTGGTGATTGATGCCATGGTCAGGCTACTGCCCGGAGTGTTAGGTCATGCCCAGTCGGCCGATCAGGATTCGTTCAGTGATGGCTTGCTGGACTGTCCTCATTATACGAGGCCTGAGACGTTTGACGGCCGAGACGTGCCGGCGGTGCTGCGATCCGGTGATCACGGCGCCATTGCACGTTGGCGACTGAAACAGTCGTTGGGAAATACCTGGTTGAGACGGCCAGAATTAATCAACCAGCGGGGCCTGTCAGATGTTGAGGCGACCCTGCTGGCAGAATTTTTAGACGAGCGGCACGCAGGTGTCCGGAACCAGAGAGAATCGAGATGAGCAACATCATCAAACAACTCGAAGAAGAACAAATGGGACGGCAATTGCCGGATTTTGGACCGGGCGATACCGTCGTTGTGAGCGTCAAAGTGGTGGAAGGCAGTCGGGAGCGCCTGCAGGCGTTTGAAGGTACCGTCATTGCCCTGCGCAACCGGGGGCTGAATTCGGCCTTCACCGTTCGCAAAATTTCCCACGGCGAAGGGGTGGAGCGGGTGTTCCAAACCTACAGCCCCCAGATTGAGTCGGTGCTGGTAAAGCGTCGCGGTCGGGTACGTCGCGCCAAGCTTTACTACCTGCGCGGGCGCGAGGGCAAGGCAGCCAGAATCCGCGAGAAGTTGGCCCGTCGCTGAGCTTCAGCAACGCGGTAGCAAAAAACCCGGCGTCAGCCGGGTTTTTTGTGGGCGCTTGAAAAACTCTCGGGCAGCGCCCACCTGCCTAGCATCCTTTCAAAATTGTTCATTGCCATGACTGAAACAGCACAACCCGAACAACACGAGTTCCAGGCCGAAGTCCGCCAGGTCCTGGACCTGATGGTCCACTCCCTTTACTCCAATAAAGAGATTTTCCTGCGTGAGCTGGTTTCCAACGCCTCCGACGCGCTGGACAAGCTGCGCTTTGAAGCGGTGTCAGACGACAGCCTGTACGCCGGTGACAGCGATCTGGGAATTAATATCTCCTTTGATAAAGAGGCCAGCACCTTAACCATCGCCGACAACGGCATTGGTATGAGCCACGATGAGCTGCTGGAAAACCTGGGCACCATTGCCCGTTCTGGTACCCGCAAGTTCCTCGATTCCCTGAGCGGAGACGCCCGCACCGATTCCAATTTGATCGGCCAGTTCGGCGTTGGCTTTTATTCTGCGTTTATTATCGCTGACAAGGTGTCGGTTACCTCCCGCCGTGCAGGTCAAGACGAAGTATGGCAATGGGTGTCCGATGGCCAGGGTGCCTTTACCCTGGAAGCGGTAGATGCCCCCGATACGGCCCGGGGCACCCAGGTGGTGTTGAGCCTGAAGGACGAGGAAGGCGAGTTTCTGGCGGACTACCGGCTGCGCTCCCTGATCAGCAAATATTCTGATCATATTGCGTTTCCAATCCGCATGCCTAAGGTCCAGGCGCCGCCGGCCCCGGCTGGCGACGACGCTGACCAAGATATCGTTGATGTGCCCGCAGAGCCCGAATGGGAAGTGGTGAATCAGGCCTCAGCCCTGTGGTCTCGATCCCGGCAGGAGATTGAGGACGACGAGTACAAGAGCTTCTACAAGCACGTGTCCAACGATTTCAACGATCCATTGAAATGGGCTCACAATCGGGTTGAAGGCAATCAATCCTTCACCACCTTGCTTTACCTGCCGGAAAAGCCGCCCTTTGATTTGATGATGGGCCGCGAAGAGCGCCATGGCCTGAAGCTGTATGTGCGCCGGGTGTTTATCATGGACGCCGCTGAGCAGCTGCTGCCCACTTACCTTCGGTTTGTTCGCGGGGTTGTGGATTCTGATGATTTACCCCTCAACGTGTCCCGAGAGATCCTCCAGGACAACGCCCTGGTGAAAAAAATCCGCGCCTCGGTGGTGAAGCGGGTGCTGGGCATGCTGGAGCAGGTCGCTGAAGACGCTGACACCTATCAGCCGTTTTGGAAGGGTTTCGGCGAGGTGCTGAAAGAGGGCGTAGTGGAAGACTTTTCCAATCAGGAGAAGCTGCTCAAACTGGCGCGCTTTGCCTCCACCCACAACACCGATGCTGAGCCCACTACCAGCCTGGATGAATACCTTGCGCGGATGAATTCCAGCCAGGACAAGATTTACTACGTCACCGCCGATAGCCACCGGGCGGCGCTTAACAGCCCCCATTTGGAAGTCTTTCGCAAGCAGGGCATTGAAGTCCTGCTGATGTCCGATCGGGTGGACGAGTGGATGATGGGTCATGTTCGGGAATACGACGGCAAGCCCTTTCAGTCCGTGGCCAAGGGTGACCTTGATCTTTCCAACCTGGAAGACGAGGAAGCCAAGAAGCAGCGTGAGGATAAGGCCACCGAGGCGGCGCCGTTGCTTGAGCGGATGAAAAAAGCTCTGGAAGACAAGGTTGAAAAGGTCAAGATCAGCACCCGATTGACCGATTCACCCTCGTGCATCGTGCTGGCCGAAAACGATATGGCCCTGCATATGCAGCAGCTGATGAAACAGGCGGGCCACGAAATGCCGGGTTCCAAGCCGTCCCTTGAGATCAATCCGGATCACCCGCTGGTTCAGCGGGCGGGAGCGGTTGAGGACGACGAGTCCTTTGCTCAATGGGCCCACCTGCTGTTTGACCAGGCGCTGCTGGCCGAAGGTGGTCAGCTGGATGATCCCGCCTCCTACGTCAAACGGGTCAATCAACTGCTGACGGAAACCCACAGCTGAGCGATACGGTTCGCATAGACCGTTGGCTGTGGGCGGCCCGCCTGTTTAAAACTCGCGGGCTGGCCAAAGCGGCCCTGGACGGCGGCAAGGTGGATTTGAACGGCCAGCGGGCTAAGCCCTCAAAGCTGGTGCAACCCGGAGACAGCCTTAAGTTCAGCCGCGGCGATACCCGGATGGAACTCTGCATACTTGGACTGAGTCAACGACGGCTGGGCGCCGCCCTGGCCAGCGAGCTTTATCGGGAGACCGAAGCCAGTATCCAGGCCCGCCAGCAGGCCGCTGCCCAGCGCCGCGCCAGAGATGACTCAGGCAAGCCCGATAAGCGTGCCCGGCGCCTGCTCAAGGCCTTAAAAGACGCGCGTTGAGGGCGGGTCTCTAAACGGCGCTGTTTGACGTTTTTCGCCTTGCCTTGAGCGTGGCTGAGACTTTGTCAAACCGCGGCCAGGCTTGACGTCGGCGGCTACGGCGTTAATCATTCGGCACCGCAATCCCAAGTGCCAACATTAGAGCGACCCGTCCATGCACGAAACCACCGCCCTGATTACCAACGATGCCGTTGTGCTTGGCCTGCTGGCGTTGATCCTGGGGTTGGTCTTTCACACCAGCCACAGCCAACGTCCGTTTTGGAGAAAGTTTTACGGCGTGGTGCCGGCACTGCTGCTGTGCTACTTCATTCCGGCCATCTTCAATACCCTGGGAGTCATCGACGGTGAAGCCTCCCGGCTGTACTTTGTAGCCTCCCGTTATCTGCTGCCCGCGGCCCTTATCCTACTCACCCTGAGCATTGATCTTAAGGCCGTGATCAATCTGGGCCCCAAGGCCCTGATCATGTTTTTTACCGGCACCGTGGGCATCATGATTGGCGGCCCACTGGCGCTGCTGGCTGTGGGCACCGTCTTTCCTGAATTGCTGCAGGCTGATGGGCCTGAGGCGGTATGGCGTGGCATGACCACGGTGGCGGGAAGCTGGATTGGCGGCGGCGCCAATCAGGCAGCCATGAAAGAAGTCTTTGAAGTGGGCAACGACGTGTTTTCCCAGATGGTGGCAGTGGATGTCATTGTTGCCAACGTGTGGATGGCGGTGCTGCTGATCATGGCCGGTAATCAGCGAAAAATTGATGCCTTCACCGGCGCTGATGCCTCAAGCATTGATCGTTTGAAAGAAAAAATTGAGGCTCATGAGGCCAAGCACGCCCGAATTATTACCACCAAAGACCTGATGCTGATGGCGATGGTGGCCTTCACCGGCACCGGTATTGCCCACGCTTGCGCAGGCTGGATTGCGCCGATGCTGTTGGAAAAAGCGCCCTGGCTTAGCCGCTTCAGCCTGACCTCAACCTTCTTTTGGATTGTGGTGATTGCCACCACCATTGGCCTGCTGGTGTCCTTTACCAAAGCCCGTCAGTTGGAAGATGCCGGGGCCTCAAAGCTGGGTTCTGCGTTTGTCTATATTCTGGTCGCCACCATCGGTATGCATATGGATATTAAGGCGGTGGCGGAAGCGCCGCTGCTGTTTGCGGTGGGTCTGGTGTGGATCAGTATTCACGCTGGGCTGATGCTGACGGTGGGGTATTTCATCAAGGCGCCGTTGTTTTTCATCGCCGTAGGCAGCCAGGCTAACGTGGGCGGCGCCGCCTCTGCGCCGGTGGTTGCCTCCGCCTTTCATCCTTCGCTGGCCCCGGTAGGGGTGTTGCTGGCGGTGCTGGGTTATGCCCTGGGAACTTATGGCGCCTTTATTTGCGGTCAGATGATGCGGGTCGTTTCCGGTTGATGGCCGGTTGATGGCCGGCCGGGTCGGGATTTTCACCGTTTTTGGGTAGCGGCGGGGCCCACCCGTGAATTAAGATAACGCCGTC
>CAYGPO010000107.1:0-15129 GCA_964351665.1 uncultured Gammaproteobacteria bacterium
CGTTGGACACAATGCCGTAGCGATCCAATATCAGGTTGACTGGGCTGGCAAAATTGGCGGCCAGGGCCCCTCAGTAAAGAAGAACTATGTGGTAAGGGAAGTGCTGGAAATTGTCGACGGTGAAGTGGCCATAATCCGGCAATTCAGCGGATAAGAGAAATAGGAGGCCGGCTGTTTGCAGGGGGTAATGCACCCTCTGCAAACAGCGGAAAAGCTATAAGCAATTACTCGTCGTAGGCTGACCAGTCAAAGTTATCGTTGTGGAAAGAGTCCCAGTCAAATAATTCCGAACGGCTTTGCGGGCGTCGTCCCTTCCCGCGCCCTTTTCCTGCCCGTTTACGGTCCCGCTGGTGATGGTCAACCAGCCCCATTTCATCATCTGTTAATGAAAGTGCCCAGTCGTCATCGTCGTTGTCCAGATCCAGGTCTTGGTCGGAAAAGTCCATGCCAACGTTAAGATCGTCGTCCAGTTCAAAAGCCGGTTTTTTGCCCATCGCAATGTCCTCAGCAAAAGGGGAACCCAAGTGTCCCTGAGAACAGAATGCGAAATTTTCGTTTGATGTCAAGTAATTTTATATCAAATGACTTTTCTGGCCTTTGGTGTAAGATGTGCGACCCATGAAACACGCGATTATTTCCAAGTTTGAGCAGGAGTGGGACCAACAACGCCCGGATCTAGAGGGCGGGCATGCGGTCACGGCCATGCATATTCAGGTTCTGGCGAAACAACTCGCAGAGTCATTTGGCGACGCCGTGGCTAATGTGGATTTGGAGCGCTGGGAATACGACGTGCTTTCGGCGCTGCGCCGATCACCAAAGCCCCATGAACTGTCTGCCAGCGAGATTGCTACGGCCAACATGTTGAGCACCAGCGCAATGACCCACAGACTCGACATGCTGGAAGCCCGGAAGCTGCTTATTCGGCGCCCACATCCCTCGGATCGACGTCGAACGATTGTGCGCCTTACCGACCGGGGCAAAAACTTGATCGACAAAGCCACCACTCTGCGCTTTTCCGCGGCCAAAGCGTCATTGAAAGCGCTAAGTAAGTCAGAACACGCACAACTGGATGTGATCCTTGCAAAGTTGGTCAAGAGTAATCAAGCGGAACCTTGATCAGAAAGAAATCTCTGCCGGGCTGTAAACAGCAGCCCGGCGTTGGAAACTCGCTACTGGCAGCTTCCGCTGCCTTTCAGTCCGGTTAGGCGCTGCAGGTCCAAAGAGCCGCTGGTGTAACCCTGGGCGGTGGGTTGCCAGCTCATGGTGGCGGTGTCTGGGCCGCTAAAACTCACTTCAAGGGAGCCCCAGTCAGAAATGTTCACCGTCGATGGATCGAAGTTGGGCGGGAAGTCAGCGCCGCTGAAGGCCGAAAGAGCCACGGTAACGGTGTCGCCACTCATGGGCGCCTGGCCAAACAGCCAGACCTGTTCACCGTCCTGGTACACGTACCAGGCCAAGATCACCTGATCACTGCCACCCACGTTCACCACTTCCATCACAATGCCGTGACCGTTTTGATCCGGGTTGAAATAGCTGCCGCTGCGACAGGCGTTGACGCTGGTGGTGATGCCGGCGAGTTGGGTCATGGGCAGGCTGCCGCTGCCAAACCCGGCAACGCTGCTGTCCCAGCTGGCGGTGCCGTTGGTGTCATCGTCGAAGGCAAAGCTCAGGGTCCCCCAGGGAGTGAGGTTGACGGCGCCGGGCTGGAAGTTAGGCAGGAAATCGGGGCCATCGGTGACAAACATGCTCAGGTCTGCTCGATTGCCGTCTACCGGCCCGGTGCCAATCAGCCATACGGGTTTTTCGTCCTGATAAACGTACCAGTAGGCGTTCACCAGATCCGGTTCACCGGCTGGGCCCTGCAGCAGCTCGATCAGCCAGCCGTGTCCCGACTGATTTTCGTTAAACCAGGGGCCGCTGATTTTCTGGCTCAGGCCGCTGGCGCTGCAGGCGGCCGGGCTGCTGGCGTTGCTGACCGCCACGTTATCCAGGTAAAAGCCTTCAAATTCCAGACCCGGGTCTGAGGAAAAGGCCCAGCGAATTTGCACGGTTTGGCCGGCATAGGCGTCCAGGGCGCTGGCGTATTCGGTGAACGATTGCTGGACGCCGTTGAAGGCGCCCTGGGTGGCCGCATAGCCACACTCGTTGATGGGCTCACCGTCCGGGGCGGTCATGGAGAAATCGCTGGGATAGCCGCCGGCGGGGGGCAGGTCCTGCCAGGTTTCGCCGCCGTTGTTGGATATCTCCACCACCACGCCGTCCCAAAACTCTTCCAGGTTAAACCATGCGTCGTAGGTCAGACGGGGCGATCCGGCCGCCAGTTCGATGGGCGGGGTGGTTAGATAGGCGCAGGTCAGATTGGGGTGGTTCTCCCCTTCCCTGGCGTTGTGGAAACTGAAGCTACCGGTGGATGATCGGCGCTGGCTGACCTGCCAGGGGGCGTCGGTGGCGACAAAGGTCTGGACGTCGATATCGTCGATGTAGGTTCCAGGCACGTTGGTATCTGAACGGGTGGTGGCGCGAATTCTGGCTACCTCGCCGGTCTCGTTGCCGCCATCGGGCCCCTGCCCCGAGCCGCTGCCATCTTCGGCGCGAACGGCGTAGTAATAGGTGGTGAGAGGGTCAACGTCCAGGTCCTGATAAGCACTGGCTCCCACGCTGGCAATTCGATTGCCGGGACCGGGAACAAAAAATGGGTCCAGGGAGCGATAGATATTGTATTTCAGGCTAACGCCGGGACAGCTGGCCTTGCCCACATCCCAGTTAATGGCGATGCCGCAGGTGTCGCCGCCCACCACGTCGATGCGGGCCTTGGTGGCGTCAAATTCCGGCAGTAGGGTGCAGGCCGCCTCAGAAACCACGGATTTGCAGGCGCTGATTGGGCCTTCGCCGCAGGCATCAACGCCGCGGAACTGGTACGCATATTCAAAGCCGCCCTGGGTACGAAGATCAGAAAACTGGCCGTCTGGGGCCTGCCCAACAAATTTGAACGGCGTCTGCGGGCTGGCGCAGCTGCCCAGGGATCGGTAAACCTGATAGTTGCTGGCGCCGGTCAGTCCATCCAGAGACAGGTCAATGGCGGCGTTATTGGCGGCGACGGAAAAGTCGCCGCTCTGGGATACGGCGGTCTCGCATTGGGCGGCGGAAACGGCCAGGCCATAACCTTGAATATCGGTGTTTTGTACGCCGTTGCCGGGCACGCTGGTGGCCTGCACCGTGACGGTGTATTGGCCCGCCGCCGGGGCCGTCAGGCGCACCTGCTCCACGGTGTTGACCGCATCGGCACTGCCGCCGACGGCGGACTCCGCGCCGTTGATCACGTTACCGCGCCAGGTTTGACCGCCGGATTGAACCACCAGGTCCAGGTTGTTGATCAGGGCCCGCCCGGAGACGCTGCTGGCCGGTGGATCGGTCCATGCCAGGGTGGCCCTGAACTCTTCGCCGGCTTCCACCTGAACCACGTAGGACTCGCTCTGGCCAGAAACCAGTCCCGCGGCGTTGGGTCGGTCCCAGATTCTGAGCTGGCGAGTGTCGCCGGCGAAATACAGGTTGTTATCCAGGAACATACGGCCCCAGCCGGTTTCCATGGAGGGGGTCTGAGCGTAGTTTGAGGCGCCATTAATAATGGTCGATTTCATCAGCGCACCGGAGGGCACCAGCGCATCGGCGGGATTGCGAACGCCGCTTGGGTAAAAGCCATCCATAAAATACTGGCGCATCAGCACGGCGCCGCCGGCGGCTGCCGGTGACGACATGGACGTGCCCTGGCGAGCGGCGGTAATGTTGTTGTTAAACGGCGGTGGCGGGTTGTCATCAACCGAATTTCCCAGCACCGAACGGATCCGGACGCCCGGCGCCATCACGTCCGGCTTGACCCGACCATCATGGGCCGGGCCGCGGCTGGAAAAGTCGGCTGGGTCTCGATTGTCGCCATTTTCCGTGGCGCCCACCGACAATGGTGATTTGGCCTGGGCCGGATGGCCGGCGGTGTCAGGGCCAGGGCCTTCGTTACCGGCAGAAAAAACCAGCAACAGATCTTCCCGCAGGTAAGCGGCAGCGTCGGCTTCAAAATCATTGCCGAAGTAGCCATTATCCGGCGGTTCAGGGGCATCGCTGCCGTAGCTTCCGTTGGATACACCGGCGCCGGAATCAGCGGCTTGGATGAACATGGGGAAACCGCCACGGCCCAGCAGGCAGCCTTCCTGAGCATTGCCCAGCTGCTGAAACAGAATCTGGGCGTTGGGAGCCATCCCGTCAGCGGCGTCGTGGTTGGCTTCGGTGGGGGTGGACGGTTCTCCCCCGTCAGCGGCTACGGTGCCTGTAACATGGGTGCCGTGAAAGCCCGAGCGGGAGCCGCCACAGTCTTCGTTGTGGTCGTAGGGGAAGGCGCCAGGCTGAACAAAATAGCCCACCACTTTTCGGTCCATAAACAGCTGTCCGACCTCGTCCGCTTCAAGAAATTCTGCGTCGGTGACCTCGGTATTTAACCCGTTGCCGTCGTGCCACTGGCTAAAGTGCACCGCGTTGCGATCCAGCCCGGAGTCGGCCACCGCGACGATTTGTCCCGTGCCCAATATGTCCTGGTCCCACAGCGGCGCGTTGTCCGGCGGCGGACCGCCCGAGGGGCTGTTGGCCTGGATGACGCCTACGGTGGAGGCGTTGTGTATCTTCACCGGATAGTGACGATCCAGCCACATCACCTGGTCGGTCAGGGCCAGGGCATTGACCACCTCAAGGGGCGTGATGCCCTCGGGTATCGACAAACGGGCCATGGGGAGGCCAGCTACCTCTTCGGCCAGCCCCACCGATGCCTGGGGCACCAGCTTCTGAATCACCGCTTTCAGGCCAGCGGCGGACTGGCCGCGGAAGCCCATCACCTCAAGGGCCATGGCCTGGGCAATTTTCTGATCTTCCCGCCACAGGCTTGGGCTGACCTTAAACTCCGGGTTCCAGGCACCGACAAAACGCAGCTGCTTACTTCCTTCCAGCCGCTTTCGACTATGGGCATCCCAGCGAACCAGGTAGGCGTTGTTGGGGATGTATTCCAGCACCCTTGCGCCAGCGGCCTCGATAATCGTAACGTCCATGGCCTGGGCACTGTTGAACTGGACCACCCCGTAGCGGGTCCAGGCCGGTGCCGAGGCCAGTTTGGGGCTGGTTTTCAGGCTCTCAACGGTGGGATCAAAACGCCCTGCCCGCAGGATCAGGTGGTTGTCTGAAGGGGCGGCCCAGGCCGGGTTTGCCGGCAGCACTAGCGAACTCAGCAGGCCGATACAGGCCAGTAACGGGATCAGGAAGAGGTTCGCTCGGGAAACAGGATTCATTCAGACTCCAGGGTAGCTGTTACGAAAAATGGCCCGACGGACCTAAGGATTGAGAATAGCGGCTGGCGGATGAGCCGGCAACTTTTGCGCCCAATTCTCAGAGCTTTCGGGCATCAACCACCCGCTGGGCTTTTCCTTCCGAGCGGGGGACGGAGCCGGGTTCCCCGACAACGATGGTTGCCGATACGCCCACATAATCCTTGATCGCACGGGCAAGCTCTGTTGACAGCGAATCGGCGACGCTGGCGTCGGCTTCGGGGGTGGGTTCCACATGCACCGCCATGGTGTCCAGCTGGCCGTCTCGCTGCAGATGTATCTGATAATGAGGCGCCAGCTGCGGCACCTTCAGCACCAGCTCTTCGATCTGGGAGGGAAACACGTTGACCCCGCGAATAATCATCAGGTCGTCGCTGCGACCGGTGATTTTTTCCATTCTGCGCATGGTTCGCGCCGTGCCTGGCAGCAGCCGGGTCAAATCCCGGGTTCGGTAGCGAATCATGGGCAGGGCCTGTTTGGTTAGCGAGGTAAATACCAGCTCACCCAGCTCACCGTCGGGCAACACCTGACCAGATTCAGGGTCAATGATTTCAGGATAAAAATGATCTTCCCAAATGACGTCGCCGTCTTTGGTCTCGATACATTCGCTGGCAACCCCTGGCCCCATAACCTCAGACAGGCCATAGATATCCACTGCGTCCAGGCCGCAGCGGGACTGGATTTCCTGGCGCATGGATTCGCCCCAGGGTTCAGCGCCGAAGATACCCACCTGCAGAGAAGACGCGGCTGGGTCTAAGCCCTGCCGCTCAAATTCATCGGCGATATTTAACATATAAGAAGGGGTGCACATGATGATATCCGGGGTGAAATCCTGGATCAGCTGCACCTGTTTCGGGGTTTGCCCGCCCGACATCGGAATCACCGTGGCGCCAAGCTTTTCTGCCCCGTAGTGGGCGCCCAGTCCACCGGTAAATAGTCCATAGCCGTAGGCCACATGAATTTTATCGCCGGGCTGGCCACCGGCGGCGCGGATGGATCTGGCCACCAGCCCTGCCCAGGTATCAATGTCATCCCGGGTGTAACCCACCACGGTGGGTTTGCCGGTGGTGCCACTGGAGGCATGAATTCGGATCACCTGTTCCCGGGGTACGGCAAACAGTCCAAAGGGATAGGCCTGGCGTAGGTCATCTTTGACCGTGAAGGGAAATCGCTGCAGGTCGCTCAGTTCGGTGAGGTCTGTGGGTGCAACACCGGCGGCTTCACATTTGGCTCGGAACGGCGCGACGTTCTTGTAAGTATGGGCGATGGTCTGCTTCAGGCGCGTGAGCTGTAGGGATCGCAGCTCGTCCACGCTGGCTGTCTCGATGGGATCAAGTGATGCGGCGTCGGGGACCTTGCAGACCATATAAGTGACCTATACGAAAATCAGATTTCCGTATTATCACATTGGCGCGGTGATTTCCCCAAAGGCACAGCCCATTGAAGGGCCGGGAAAGGTGTCTTAGCGTTCAAAGAATTCGCTTGACTGGCCCCTGTGCCCTCCTGTGTTCGACTTAAAGAAACTGCATAAAAATCGTGGCTATACCCAGGAATGAAAAAAAGCCGGCAATATCGGTGATGGTGGTCAGCAGTATGGATGAGGAGGTTGCCGGGTCCTGACCGAGTTTGGTCAGCACAATAGGAATGATCGCGCCGGCAAATCCCGCTGACACCATAGCCATCACCATGGAGACCGCAATCACCCCTACCAAAGGCAGTGAGCCACTCCAGATATAAACCCCAATGCCACAGGTGATGGCAATGCCTACCCCATTCATCAGCCCGGCAATCACTTCTTTACGCATGACCCTTGACCATTGGCGGATAGTGATTTCTCGCAGAGCCAGTCCGCGCATGGTGACCGCCAGTGCCTGGGCGCCCGCGTTGCCGGATTGGCCGGCCACAACCGGCAACAACACCGCCAGGGCGGTTACCTGGGCGATGGTGGCTTCAAAAATACCCACTACCGCTGCCGCCATAAACGCTGTCAGCAGATTGATCTGCAGCCAGGGCATGCGCTTTTTTACGGTGAAATACGGGCTGGACAAAGCCCGCTCGTCTCGGCTGGCGCCCACCATTGCCTGCATGTCCAGGGAGGACTGTTGATGAATGGTATTGGCCATGGCGTCGTGGGTTACTGCGCCCAGGAACTGGCCGTCAAGATTAACGATGGGAATATCGAGCACTTTGTGAGTCTCAAAGGCCTGGATGACCTGTTCTGTCACGTCCACCGGCCGCAGCGCCACGGTGACGGGTTCTTCCAGACTGCCGAGCACGGTTTCAGGCTCAGCCAGTGCCAGGGATTGTAATGCTACCTTGCCCGTCAGGATTTGGTTTTCATCAATTAAGAACAAGCTGCGGGCGGTTTTCATTGGGCTGGCGCGCAGCTGCTGAAGGGTCTGTTCAACGTTCATGGAGCGCCGATAGGTGGCAACACTGGTGTCCATGATTCTGCCGGCGGAGTCCGCGGGATAGGCCATTAAGGCTTCAAGCTCGGCTCGAACCGCCGGGTCCAGATCGGCCAACCGTTGCCCATAAAGATCGCTGGTCATATGCCCCAAAATGCGCACGGCGCGTGGTGGAGGAAGCTCTTCAAGCAGTTGCGATACCAGCTCGTTGGGCAAGCCCCGCAGCAGCAGCTCAGCTTTTTCTGGCATCAGCCGACGCCACACCGGCGCCAGTATTTTTGCCGGCAGGCGGCTGGCTGCTGCAACTACAGCGGCTGGCTCCAGTCGCTCTAGTTCCTGGGCAGCCTCAAGGGGGTGTTCAGCAAAAAAGTGTCGGTTGATTGCGTCTGCAACGTGGCCAGTATCATCGCTCATGATGATGGCTCGAACCTCGTCTGCCCGTGGCGGGCTTTGCCAGCATAGTGCCAAGACTCAGCGCGCTCTCGCCCATCAGCTGCAGCAGACTGCCTAGCACCGATTGGCCGCCCGGCTCTGGGGTCTGTGCCGCCAAGGCGCCGAAGGCGGCGACCCTGGACACCGCCCCGACAGGTGTGCCCCGGCGGTCAATCACCGGCAGGATGTCAAAGGCATCCCAGGCTGGCAACTGGGCGGCGACTGTCAGCGGTACGTTGGAACTAACCGCAGTACAGGTTTGATCAACGATATCCGACAAGGTCGTTGCCCGGGCGTGCCGGAGCAATGTAAGCAGCCTGACCACCCCAATAAGCCGCCTATCGTCGGCAACGATGAAGATCAAATCACAGGACCCCTGGCGGTCGTTGCTGATCAACTCCAGTGCGTTTGATACCGAATTCGTGTCCGCCAATATGTTGATGGCGGTACTCATATGCGCACCGACAGTGTCTAAGCCAAAGGCCAGGGAAGATTCGAATTGACGTTGCTGGCGCCTGGGCAAGGTTGCCAGCAGTCGGGGTCTTTGCTCAGCAGGTATTTGGCGGAGAATCAAACTGGCCTGGGAAAATTCCAGTTCCCGAATAAGAGCAGTGGCCGGCAGCTCGTCCATGGCTGCAATAACAGGTCCCGCAAGCCGCGGGTTCATGACCTGCAGGACTTTCGCCGCGTGCCTTGTGGGTATTTCCGCCAGGAAATGGGAGGCGTCCCGTGCCGACAGAGATGCCAGCACCGCGGCCACAGAGTCAGGACGGCGATTGATTAAGGCCAGGGTCAGGTGCGGCTCATTGCTCATCGTTAGCACCCGCCTGCAGCTCCGAAGGGATAATGGTTACCACCTGCTCATCAAGAAGGTATCCGGGTAGAAAGGCGGTTCCCGCCTGGGTTTCCAGGGTGACGGTGGTAGAACTGATCTGCAAAATTGTGCCCTGGATGTCGTCAACCCTGAGGACCTGACCAGGCATCAAATGCTGCCGTGCGCTTCGAACGCCGATCAAATTGCTCACATGACGCCTGGCACCAAAGCCAAAGGCGATGGCCAGGGGAATGCTTATGGCTAAAGCAAAAACGACGGCCAGGCTAATCAGCAGTGCCACTTCGATGCCCAACTGATCCAGGGCGACAATGGCGGCGGTCAGCACTATGGCGCCCTGGGCGAATTTGGCTGGCAGTTTCTGGCGCCCTGCTCCGGGCTGACTTTTGGTGGGTTTGGCCAGCTGCTCACGCAGCAAAATACTGAGTAGGAAACCCAGCAAAAACACCACCAGGGCGGCCGCTAAGTTCGGGAGATAAACTGTGATTCGGTCAAGCCATAGGGAGATCGCATTGAGGCCGGCCACTCGCAGCGCCACAGCCCAGGAAACCAGCACAACAAACCAAAATAAAACCTCACCGATAATGCTGATCGCCAGCGGCGATAAGCTCAGGCCGGCCCGGGCGCCTATGGGAAAAGCCTGGTCAATCAGTTTGTTGGCCCCGTTGGCCAGGCCTTGAACGCCCCGCCTGGCCAGTCTAGCCAACAGCCAACCAAGGATCAGCGCCGACAGCGCGCCGATCATATTGGGTAAATAGTCGATGCCTTGCCTGAGGTATTCGCTTGATACTCTCAGAAGCTCAGCAATCCAGCTTTTCACGGTATCCAAAGGCAGGGTTCCTTAACTTTCCACCTCGGTATCGAGCTGTTGCAGTGTTGGGCGCCGCCGGCGCACGGCCTTGGGCGGCAACAGATCACGCATGGAGTCCAGTTTGCCAAAACACAGCAGACGGTCTTCTCCCAGAAGTTCTCGATCGTTTCGGGGATTGGGTATCACCGTCTTACCCCGGTAAAGTGTCAGCACATTGATGTCTTTTTCCCGCAGGCCGGTTTCACTGATGGTCTTGTGCTCATATCCTGAGCCGGTGGGAATATGGATCTCGCTGACCCCATAGCCCTTGCTTACCGTCAATCGCTGGCGAATATCGATCTCTGGAAAATCCACTCTGGCCGCAATGTATTCAACCACGGCGCCGGCGATGTCCAGCTTTGTGCAGGTTTCAATGCCTTCCAAACCCGGTGATGAATTTACCTCCATTACCTGGGGGCCGGTGGCGCTTTCCAGCATATCGACCCCAGCCACCCGTAAACCCAATATTTGCGCGGACCGGACGGCGGTCTCCCGATACTCCTCGGTCAGGTCTACCGGTTCAGCGACACCGCCCCGGTGAACATTGCTGCGAAACTCCTGGCCTTGAGCGACCCGCCTCATGGCCGCCACCACCCGATCCCCCACCACAAAGGCCCGGATGTCTTTGCCCTTACTTTCTGCAACAAACTTTTGGATCAGAACGTTTTGCTTCTGGCTCTGCAGCAGTTCAATGATGGATTCTGCCGCCTTGATAGATTCGGCCAGCAGCACACCAATGCCTTGGGTTCCTTCGATTAGCTTGATCACCACCGGCGCGCCGCCCACCCGCTGGATGGCTGGCAGCACATCATTTTTATCGTTAACAAAGGTGGTTTTGGGAATCCCAATTTGATGACGACTGAGAATCTGCAGGCTACGCAGTTTGTCCCGGGAGTTGGTTATGCCGTTGGCGGTGTTGGCGCAGAAGATCCCCATTTCTTCGAATTGCCGGACCACGGCGGTGCCATAGTAAGTGATGGATGCACCGATTCGAGGCAGCACGGCGTCGAAGTGGCTTAACAGTTTCTGCCGGAAATACAGATCTGGCTTGCCCCGCTCCAGATCAATAGCAAATTTCATCGTGTTAAGTACTTTGACCTCATAGTTGCGCGCCAGTGCGGCTTCCTTCAGGCGCCGGGTGCTGTAGGAGTTGGGACCGCAGGACAAGATGGCTAATTTCATAAACCAGGCCTTAATTTTGATTGGGGAGTGGCTCGAGCAGAAAGAACGAAATCTCGCGTCTATCCCACCATGGTATTTTATTCACGCCAATAACAAAAATTGATTTAATTTGTGATTTTAACAAATTAAATTTGTTAAAAAGCGTTTGCTTTATTGGCCTCACCGGCCAGCGCTGCAGTGGCTGGTACTAAACGCCCTGGTCCATTGCATCGCGCCAGAAACGGCGTAGATTAAGCCACCGCGTCGGCCAACGACCGGCGCCCAATGACGAGATTAACGATGCGCAAAGAATTTATTCTCAGCAATCAAGCGGTGAAGGCCGGTGATCGCCAGATCATCGAAATTCCGATCAGTCGATTATCCGATCATACTCCTGTCAGCCTCAGCACCTATGTGATCCACGGCAGGAAAGACGGGCCGGTGATGTTTGTCAGTGCAGCGATCCACGGTGATGAAATTATTGGGGTGGAAATCATCCGCCGATTGGTGTCGTTGAGTATGCTAAAGCGCATCCGCGGCACGCTGATTCTTATACCCGTGGTCAATGCCTATGGCTTTGTTGGCCTATCCAGGTACCTGCCTGATCGCCGAGATCTCAATCGCTCGTTCCCCGGCAACGCCAAAGGCTCCCTCGCCTCTCAGCTGGCTTACACCTTCATGACCGAGATTGTTGCGCCGGCCCAATATGGCATCGACCTACACTCCGGCGCCGTTCACCGGGCCAATTTGCCGCAAATTCGCGCTGACCTTGAGGACCCGGATGTTAATGCCATGGCGCGGGCCTTCGGCGCCTCCATCATGCTGGATGCCAACCTGCGGGACGGGTCGCTGCGGGCATCAGCGAAGGACAACGGCTGTAAAATTCTGCTGTATGAGGCCGGCGAAGCCCTGCGCTTTGACGAGGTGTCGGTTCGGGTTGGGGTCAACGGGGTTTTGAGGGTCCTTCGCCACGTGGGCATGTTACAGGCCAGAAAATCCGCCGGCCGGGTGCTCGTACCCATACGATCTAATTCCAGTCACTGGCTGCGGGCGCCCATGGGTGGGCTGATGCGGGCTAAGAAGAAATTGGGGGACCGGGTTGAAGCTGACGAAATTGTGGCGCTGATCTCAGACCCATTGGGTTTCGAAGAACATAGCGTGGTGGCGCCTGCTGCAGGCGTTGTCATAGGACGCACCAACCTGCCGGTGGTCAATCGCGGAGACGCGGTACTTCACATCGCCAAGGTAAGAAACGTTATGAAGGCGGAGCAAACCGTTGGCCTGGTGGAAACCCAGGCCGATGAGGACCCGTTGTTTGATGATGAGATCATTGTCTAACGGTTCAGCTCGGGCGCATTAGCAACGATAGCGTCTCCCGAATCATATCTAGCTTTGGCGACCTGACCGGATAAGTCGCGTAGGTAGCCCGGACAAAACTGGGTGCTCCTGTCACTCGGGTCAGACGACCTTCATCCAAATGCTGTTGAATCATCGGCAGGGGCAGATAGGCGCTGCCGCCCAGTTCGGTAATAAACGCCAGCGCCATGGTACCCGATGCCACCCGAGTGAGGCTTTCGCCAGCATCTGGAAACGCGCGACGGTGATCCAAACCAAAGGACAGCCCCCAATCAACATAGAGGTAGTGTTGGCCCAGGGCTGAATCAGGTTTCAGATGGGGAACATTGGAAACCAACACAAATTCAATTTTGCCCACCTCATCCACGTGCATGATGTCCAGTTGAGCTGGCTGCAGCATCACTGCTACGTCGATCGCGTCATCGATCAGTTTTCGGGTGAGCACCTCGGAGGTTTGCGATTCGGCGATGATGGCCAGTTCAGGATAGTTTTGGCGCAGCCGCAGCATCCATGGCTGAAGTAAGATTTCCCAAACCCTGGGGCTACCGCCGACTACCAGCTGGCTACCTTCAGAGGCAACGTCCTGCCTGGCCATGCGCCAGGCGGCGATCATCTTTTCGGCATGGCGGGTCAAACGGCTGCCTTCCGACGTCAGCTGGATCTGACGCTTACTCCGCTCAAAAAGCCGGGCCCCCAGCTGCTGCTCCAGGTTTTTCAGTCGACTGCTGACCGCGGCCTGGGTGATAAACAGCGCATCGGCCGTGCGACCGAAATGACGGGTCCGGTTCAGCTCAAGAAACGTTCGAAGAAGCTCAATATCCATAATCTACAATTATTGATTGATTTGGTAGCCCGCGCCGCAACCCAGATTTATAACACGCTGGCTGCGGGGCTGCTTTTAATGCCTTACAGCACGGTTTAGGCGCTGAAGCCAGCGGCTGTTCAGCATGTGCCGCGGAGGACAGCGTTTCTGTGAAGCGCGATTAAGGATCACTGCGCTGCTTTATGCTGATGCCTTCCAGCAGCCGGCCGAGAATGTCAGCGCCTGTGATTACCTTTCGTTCGTCGTGCCAGATCAGCACGATGTCATGTTTTATGGCCTCCGAGCTTTCCTGGCTGATGGAAGACTTCATCTGCAAGATGACCTGGTCCAGAGGCGTTGAAGCATCTCTGACCACGATTGGGCGATGACAATAGGCATAGGGGTCAACCGGGGCGGTATCCAGGAACAGCGCTCTAAGGTAACCGTCAGCATCCAGGATCAGCCGCGGCTCACCCTGCTCGTCTGCCAGCACCACCCACTTGTGCCCCGAGGCATTAACCTGCATGACAAAGGGGTCTGTTGGGCTGGCTGATACCTGGGGAATGATGGGTAAATCGACCTGGCACGGCAGCCTGATGATGCTTTGGGTGTCCAATGGCTCGCCCTCTTGCGCCGCGGTCAGGTCGTCGATATCCAGAAAGTTCAGCGCGCCAATGCCTTCCACATAATCCATCTCAGTATCGTCTGCTTCCAAATGCCGGGCCAGTATCCTGCGCAGATCCTTTTCCTTCATGTACTGGACAATTTCTTTGCCCAACCAGCGGTCCAGCATGATGGCGCTGGGTTTGGCCACGGGATACAGCAAGAACTGATAAAACTTCATGACCGGCGCCAGCATGGTGGCCATTTTCATGGCGTTGCGAGCAAAATAGGCCTGGGGGATGATCTCGCCGAAAAACGTAATGATGACGGTGGAAAACACGAAGGCGCTGATCCCCAGCAGGACCGAATTGGACAGCATCGTCAGCAGCACGTTGATACCCACATTGCCCCACAATATTGTGGTCAGCAGGAAATTTGAGTCGCGCCTGAGCTCAAGTACCGTTGCGGCAGCCTTGTTGCCATGGGCGGCGTCGGACTCAAGGCGCAGTCGGCTAAGGCTGAAAAACGCCAGATTAAGCCCAGAAAACGTTGCCGATTGTGTGACGCACACAGCAATACCAATCCAGGCGAGTACGCCGGTTCCGGCAAATGACGATTCCAAGTGGGAGGACCTTCAATGCGAGGGGCGGCCAATCTACCGCTGCCCAGTTGATCAAGCAAACGTTATTGGCAGGCCAGGAGCCAGCGCCGTAGAAACTTCCGGGCTGCAAATCCGCGCTCATCGATAGTTTGTGCCTGTCGCCCTCGTCAGATGGCTAGGCTATTTTCCTACCGTGATAGTCCCTACCCATGGCGACCGCGCTCCGGCATGAAAATGAGCGACGAAGCAATCTCAGGCGATCCAACAGCCATGTGGGCGGATGGCCAGAAGGCTGTACAGATGGGCGAAGTGCTCATCACAAAAGGCGAAAAACGACTCTCCGACGGCCGCTCCCAGGTCAGCGAAGGCGAGGCTAGAGTCAACGATGGAAACCAGCGGGTGCAGCAGGCACGCCAGGATTATCAGTTGGCCGCCGCCAGCGGCGGAGGATCGTCATCACCTGACGGTGTATCGAGCGAAGCCAGCAGATTGAAAACCATCGGGGCTCGTTGGGAGAGCGGCATAGACGAGATAAAAGCTGGCAACAAGCTGGTGGACAAAGGAAACAAAACTATCGATCTCGGCCAATCGGAAATTCGTGAAGGGCGCGCCCTGGTAGAGCAAGGCAGCACCTTCATGCGCAACTCGCAACGTGCTCGAGTGGGCGAAGATTTACTTGAGCAACCAACTGAGCTTGAGATCGTTCCTGACTCGTGAGTTTCGC
>CAYGPO010000108.1:0-15038 GCA_964351665.1 uncultured Gammaproteobacteria bacterium
CAAAAGCTGAGGCAAAAGCTGAGGCAGAAGCTGAGACAGAAGTTGAGACCGAGGCTGAGACGGAGGCTGAAGCTGAAGCTGAGGATGACTCAGTGGAAGTGTCAGCAGACCAGCAGGCAGCAAACGCCATTGCGGAACTCGCCGCAGACCTTGAAGCCTGGGAAGAACTGGCAGAGGCGCCCGGTGAAGTGGCCGTGCCGACGGAAGAAACGGTTCAGCTGGATGAACTGGGGGACATCGACGACGAGCTGCTGGAAATTTTCCTGCAGGAAGGTGCAGAAATTCTGGATGCATCCGACCACAAAATGGCCGACTGGCGGCAAGACCCTACCAACACCGAGCCGGTGGTTGAGCTTCAGCGCGAACTGCATACCTTGAAAGGTGGTGCCAGGATGGCGGGCCTTGGACCCATTGGGGATCTCAGCCATGCCATGGAATCGTTGTTTGAGGCGGTGGTAGAAGACCGGATTAAAGTCTCTTCCGGCACCGTTGAAGTACTGGAAACCTCCTTCGATTTGCTGCACCAGATGTTGGACCGGGTCTCTTCTCGACTGGCTATACCCACCGGGCGGATGTCCATTGCCCGCATCGACGCCATGCTCAGCGGCGAAGAGTTTAATGAGGCGGCCTTCCGTTCTACCGACCAGGGCGCCACTGATGACGCCGTCGACGCTGAAGTTGAGAGCGTCAGCGATGCCCAGGGTGAGACTGACGAAGACTTTCATATCTCTGAGCCAGAAGCGAATGATGACCTTAGCGAGCAGGCGGAAGCTGAGCCAGCTTCGCCCTGGTCGGCCAGCGAGCCACCCGCACCACCTGTGCCCCCCACTCCGCCACCGGATATTGAGCGGCTCACCGCCCTGGACCAACAGGCTCAGCGCAGCGGCGCGCCGGCCCGTCCCCAGCAAGAACTGATTCGGGTCCGCGCTGACCTGCTTGACAACCTGGTGAACTACGCCGGTGAAGTCAGCATCTATCGTTCGCGGCTTGAACAGCAGATTGGCACATTCCGATTTAACCTGGTGGAGTTTGATCAGACGGTCAACCGTCTGCGTGAGCAGCTGCGGAATCTGGAGATGGAGACCGAGGCGCAAATTCTTTCCCGCTATCAGCGAGAAGCTGAAGAGCTCAACGAGACCTTCGATCCGCTGGAGCTGGATCGATTTTCCACCCTGCAGCAGCTTTCCAGAGCGCTGGCTGAGTCGGTATCGGACCTTGTGTCGATTCAGAACATGCTCGATGACCTGACCCGGCAATCAGAAACCCTGTTGCTGCAGCAGTCGCGGGTCAACTCTGACCTGCAGGAAGGTCTGATGCGCACTCGGATGGTGCCATTTGATTCACTGGTGCCGCGGCTGCGCCGAATTCTGCGCCAAACCAGCGGCGAGCTGAACAAGAAAGCACAGCTTAGGGTGACCGGTGCCCAGGGCGAAATGGACCGCACGGTGCTAGAGCGAATCACCGCGCCCCTGGAACACATGCTGCGAAACTCCGTGGCCCATGGATTGGAAAGCCCCGGCCAGCGTGAAGCCGCTGGCAAAGACCCCGAGGGCACGATCCAGGTGGCTGTTGCCAGAGAAGCCACCGAAGTGGTGATCACGGTATCGGACGACGGCGCGGGTGTAGACCACCGCAGAGTTCGTGAAAAGGCCATTGAACGAGGCATGCTCAAGCCCGACGCTGAGCTTACCGACCGGGATCTCTATGGCTTTATTCTGGAAACCGGTTTTTCCACCGCTGACCAGGTGACAAAAGTCGCCGGTCGAGGTGTTGGTCTGGACGTGGTGAACAGCGAGATCAAACAGCTGGGCGGCTCCCTGGACATCAGCTCAAGTCAGGGCCAGGGCACCACCTTTATCATTCGTCTGCCCTTCACCCTGGCGGTGACCCACGCCATTATGGTGCGGGTGGGTGAAAACACCTTTGCGGTGCCGCTAACCAGTATCCAGGGTGTTGTGCGTATGCCCCGGGAAGAGTTTGATCGTCGCGTTGCTGACGGAGAAACCGCCTACGCTTATACCGGTCAGGACTATCAGCTGAAAGAACTGGCGGTGCTGCTGGGGATTGATCGCAGAGACGCTGGCGACGATGAAATGACGCCGGTGCTGATGTCACGTATTGGCGATCAGCGCGCAGCCATCCGGGTTGATGCGGTGTTGGGTAGTCGGGAAATTGTGGTGAAATCCGTGGGTCCGCAGATCAGTTCGATCCCCGGTATTTTCGGCGCCACCATCCTTGGCGATGGCAGCGTCATCATGATTCTTGACCTGGGGCCATTGGTCCGCCGTGGTGCTGCCCTGCAGCTGGGCGCGGATGAGGGCAGCAGCGCTGCCAAACCGGAGCAGGCGCAGCCGGCAGACCGTCCACCCACCATCATGGTGGTGGATGACTCAATCACCATGCGTAAGGTTACGACCCGAGTGCTGCAACGCCATGCGATGGAAGTGACCACGGCAAAAGACGGTGTTGATGCCGTTGAGCAACTGCAAGATGCGGTGCCGGATCTGATGTTGCTGGATATTGAGATGCCAAGAATGGATGGCTTCGAACTGGCCACCCACATGCGCAACGATGAACGCCTGAAGCGGGTGCCTATCATCATGATTACCTCGCGGACCGGTGACAAACACCGCAACCGAGCGATGGAAATTGGGGTCAATCGTTATCTGGGCAAACCCTACCAGGAGGCTGAGCTGCTAACCAACGTACGCGAGCTGCTGGAAGAGATGAAAACCGCAGATTGATGACCACCATGGCCAGCAATTCCTGGTCTTCCGGCACCGGCGTGAGTGTGGCGATTCTCTACGAGCACGAGAAATACCGTCAGCCCCTGGTCAGCGCGGTGTCGGCAGCCGGGGCCGAACTGGCCGCCCAGTTGCGTTTCAGTCAGTTGCACCCGGGGGCGATCGATACTTTGTCAGCAAACACACTGCTGGTTAGCCTTGAGTCCCTGCTGGATCGAAAGCCAAAGATCCTTGACCAGGTATTCGCCGAACAGGGTGCGCGGGTGTTGATCATGAACGACGCCGCCGCCAGCGAGCATTTGGCAGGAGCCGATTTGAGTCGCTGGCAACGGCATCTGGCGGAAAAAATAGTTGCCGCAGCGCAATCACCACTATTGCCCCTGACCTCTGTAGCCGGAACGGAGCAGGAGGTGCCGGCTGAGGAAGACTTCGAGGTGTGGATACTGGGCGCGTCCATCGGTGGGCCTGAGGCGCTGCGCAGTTTTCTCAGCGAGTTGGACGCTGGCTGTTCAGCCGCCCTGGTATTGGCCCAGCACATCGGCGCTGAGTTTGTATTGACCCTGAGTGAACAACTGCAGCAGGTTTCAGCACTGCCGGTGAAGATGGCTGAGGACGGCATGCAAATCCTGCCGGGCCAGGTCATCGTAGTGCCAGTGGGCAAGCGAATTAGCGTAAACGACAGCTGTGCTATTGAGCTGAGTGACTATCAGGAGTTACCCCAATACTCGCCCAGCATTGACGATGCCATTGCCGGCCTGCTCGAGAGGTTTGGTTCACGACTGCATGGCATTATTTTTTCCGGCATGGCCAGTGATGGGGTGGCGGGCGCCGCCGCAATTCGCGAATCCGGCGGTCAGCTGTGGGTGCAGAGTCCGCAGTCCTGCGTGGTTTCGTCGATGGTTGAAGGCACGTTGCGAGACGGTCCGGTGCAGCGTAGCGAAACCCCGGAGCAGCTGGCTCATCATCTGAACGAACGCCTGGCCCGTAAGGGTTCACTGGCGTTTCTCTGAAGCTCAAACAGGAAACCAAGACCATGGCACAACTGGCAGCGGATATTCGAGGCGTCATGATTCCCCTAACCGATGCCAAAATCCTGTTACCCAACGCAACGGTATCTGAGGTCATCACCTACGGTGAACCCCAGGCGGTATCCGATGCGCCGCCCTGGGTGTTGGGCACTATCACCTGGCGCGGCTGGCGGATTCCGCTTATTTCTTTCTCTCTGATGGCCGGTCAGGCAGCAAGGGAAAATACCTCCGGTGCCAAGGTGGCTATCCTCAAAGCCCTTGGCGGCAGTGCCAGCATGCCCTACATGGCATTGCTGGCTCAGGGTTTCCCTCGTCTGACCACCATTACCGAAGAAAACCTGTTATTGGAAGGCCAGCAGGAGGACCTGCCAGAAGGTGTCAGCCACATGGTTAATGTCAATGACGAAGCTGCCTTTGTGCCGGATATGGATGGGATTGAAGCCCTGCTACTGGACATAGTATGAGCAGCGGCGAGGCCAATTTGGCGGTGCAGGACCGTTACCCGGACTCGGTCAGCTACTGCTATGGCTGCGGTCGCAATAACCACCAGGGCTTGAAGGTCCGCAGCTATCGCGATGGCGACCATTGGGTCGCTCATTTCACTCCCCGGCCGGAACATATCGCCGTGCCGGGCTTTGTCTATGGCGGCCTGATCGCCTCCCTGATCGACTGTCATGGAGTGGGGACCGCGGCGGCGGCCAGCCTGGGTGACACAGACCAGGGCCAGGAGATGCCGCGGTTTGTCACGGGCGGGCTAAACGTACGCTACTTGAAACCCACACCTTTAGGCCCTGAACTTCAGCTCAGAGCCTGGCCGGTAGATGTGGGTGAAAGAAAGGTTCGGGTGGCCGTTAGCCTGCTGGCAGGAGACACGGAATGTGTGGCCGGCGAGGTCATTGCGGTGCGCATACCAGATTCTATGGGCTAGCCTAGGAGTCTGCGCGGTAGCCAAAAACCCGTGTTGCTAGTTTGCCAGGTCTCCCCACAGGGCCTGGGCTGCAGCCAGCATGGCGGGACCCGCGGTTTCGGTGCGAAGAACTCTGGGTCCAAACGCGGTAGCAAAAAACCCATGTTGCTGTGCCCTATGGATTTCATCATCAGTGAGCCCCCCCTCCGGCCCCACTAACAGTGCCAGGTTGTTCGGTGGAGGTAGCTGTCGGGCAAGAGGCGTGCCCGTGGGAGTCAGGGCCAGCCGTCGGTCATAGCGCTGATCCACCGCCGCCAGCGCCTGGTCCAGGCTCTGAACAGGCGACACTTGCGGCAAATAACGCCGACCACTTTGCTCGCTGGCCTGAATCACAATGCCGGCCCAGTGCTCAAGACGTTTGGCCGCTCGCTGCTGGGACAGCCTGACCTCTGTGCGTTCTGAGGTTACGGGCATGATGTGCCTGACCCCCAGTTCGGTGGATTTTTGCAGGGCGTAATCCATCCGTTCGCCCCGCCCAAGACACTGAATCAGCAGGCAGGGCAAACCGCGCTGGGCAATGGGTTCATGGGTCTCAATGATTTCCAGCTGGGTGCAGTTGGCGTCCGCCACCCGAACTTCCCATTGGCTGCCGCTGCCGTCAAAAACCGTCAGGGTGAAGCCCACTCGGAACCGCAGCACCCGTCGCAGATAGTGGGCGCGTTTTTCCGGCAGCTGCCAGCGGTTATTTTGGGGTGGGCACGGCAAATAAAGACGTTGTCGTCTCATTGTCCTGATGTCACTTGTTCAAGTATGGTGAAGGCCTCAAAGCAACCCTGTCTAACGGTCATGACTATGAAATCAAACCGCGGTTTTACCCTGATCGAAATTCTTGTGGTGGTGGTGATCATCGGCATCCTAAGCACGGTGGTGGTGTTGAACGTAGGTGGAGTCACAGAAGATGCCCGGGTCGGCACTACCGAAAGCGATATTGCCACTTTGGAGCAGGCCCTGGAAATCTACAAACTGCAGAACTCATTTTACCCCAGTACCCAGCAAGGTTTGCAGGCCCTGGTCAGCCGTCCAGGCGGCCAGCCTGAACCCCGCAGCTATGCCAGCGGAGGCTATATCAAGCGGCTACCCAAAGACCCCTGGGGCAACGATTACCTGTATGCCAACCCAGGCAGCCGCGGCCCCATTGACGTGTATTCCCTGGGGGCTGATGGCCAGCCCGGCGGCGAGGGCGCCGGCGCAGATATCGGCAACTGGAGCGCCCAGTGAGTCTGTTGATCAGGCCCGATGGGCTGTTGTCTATGGCCCACTAGTGGGCTGAACAACAATGGCTGAGCGTAGCGCGGGGTTTACCTTACTGGAACTGCTGATAGTGACCGTGATTCTTGGCATCTTGGCATCGACGCTGATCCTGTCCGCAGGGCTGGCTGGTCCTCAGGCTAAGGCGGGAAATGAGCGTCGTGCCATGATTCACCTGATCAATCAGCACTGTGAGGAAGCGGTGCTGATGGGCCGGGAAGGGGGCGTCAGGCTGGCCAGCGATGGCTATGGCTTCTTCTTCTTCGATGGTGAAAGCTGGCAGCCCAGGGAGGAAAAACTGTTTCGTCCCAGGACCCTGACACCACCTTTGGAGCTGCGCCTGGAATTGCTGGATACCGCGGCCTTCAGCCGGTCTACCGTTGATGATCCGCCGCAAATCATTTGTGATTCCTCCGGTCAGATAACCCCCTTTAGCGCCGCCTTGGCCTCAGATCAGCTTAGCCTCGGGATGCAGGTCGACAGTCACGGCCGTCTGGTAATCAGTGAGCTGGATGGGGCACGCCCTTGAACCGTGTTGCTCCAGGGCGGCGGTGCAGCGGATTTACCCTGTTGGAGGTGCTGGTGGCACTGGTGGTGGTGACCGTGGGCCTTGCTGCGGTGAGCCGGCTCGGTCTGCAACAGGCACAATCGGCCCAGATCCTAAATGATCTGACCCTGGCTGGCTGGGTGGCCGGCAACACTCTCGAGTTAGCGCGGCTGGACGCCGACGGTTTGACCGTAGGTCGGCGCCAGGGCCAGTCCACCATGGGGCTTAAACGCTGGTATTGGGAAATGGACGTCAGTCAGACCGAGGTAGAGAGCATTTTGCGGATGGACGTGGAGGTGTATTCCGATGCCACCCGTAAGCAGTCTGTGGTCCGATTGTCCGGCTTTGCTGCGCCCCAATGAGTCCCCCACGCCACCGCCCTGACCAGGCTGGATTTACCCTGCTTGAACTGGTGGTGGCGCTGGCGGTTTTTGCTACCCTGGCGGTGATGGCCTACGGCGGTCTGAGCGGGACTCTGAGAACCGATGAACTGCTCAGGCAGGACGCTGAGCAGCGCGCCGATCTGCAGCGCGCTGTGCGGCTGATCGAACAGGATTTTCGCTATCCCATCGCCCGAGGGGTGAGGGATCAGTATGGTGACCGCCTGCCCGCCATGGCCGGCAGTCGACGCAGCATCTCGCTGACCCGCAGCGGCTGGGCCAACCCGGCCGCTGCGCCCCGCTCCGACCTGCAGCGGGTGGAGTACCGCTGGCAGCGGGGCAGCCTGATGCGCCTGCAGTGGGGCAGCCTGGACCGGTCCCCGGCTACCCCAGCACTGGATCGTGAGCTCATCGGTCAGCTCACGGATATGACTCTTGGCTTTCACCTGCAAGGGCGTTGGCTTGATGTCTGGCCCCCCTCCGGGCCCGGGCCCTTTCCCGCCTTGCCTGAGGCCATTCGGATCAGCCTTGTGCACGAACAGGCGGGGCAAATCACCCGGGTTTTTGCTTTGGACGGAGCGCTGATTCCATGATCAGCGGGTCCCACAGCCAGCGGGGCGTAGCCCTGGTGACCGCGCTGCTGGTGGTGGCTCTGGCCTCCATTGTGGCGGTTTCCATGGCTCATCGGATGCAAATGGATATCCGGCGCACCGGCAATTTGCTGGCCACCGAGCGGGGCTATCAGTATGCGCGCGGGCTGGAGCTGTGGGCTCTTGCCGCGCTGGAGCTGGACGCCAGGGAGTCGGCGGGTCGAGACTCACGAACCGAAGCCTGGGCCAGCGAACTGCCGGTGGTGGATCTTGACGAAGGTCGGCTGGCGGGTCGGATGGAAGATCTGGATGGGCGTTTTAACCTAAACAATCTGGTGATCGACGGCCGTCGCCGCAGCGATCAGATGGATGCCTTTGAACGGCTGCTGGCGGCTTTGGCCCTGGACCCTGCCCTGGCCCGGCGCTGCGTTGACTGGATCGATGCTGACACCACCATGGAACGTGAGGGGGCGGAGGACGACAGCTATGGCCGGCTGCGCCAACCCTACCGCGCCGCCAACGCGCCCTTTGTCGATATTTCCGAGCTGCGCCTGATCCAGGGGGTCAGCGCGGAGGTATTTGATCAGCTTGCGCCCCATGTCAGTGTGATTCCGGTGACCGGCCAGCCCACCGCAATAAACGTCAATACCGCCACCATCCCGGTTTTGATGTCCCTGCATCCGGTGTTTACCCGTCCCGTTGCCGAGGCCCTGTTCCAGGACGGTCTGGCCAACTATGACTCCCTGGACGCCTTTTTAGAACAGCCGGAAATCCGGCTGCATGCCCAGACCCTGATCGTGCTCCGGCAGCAGCAGCTCATTTCCCTGGACAGCAGGCATTTTGTGGCCCGGGGACTGATCGAAATTGACGGTCGCCAGCGGCGCTTTTTGAGTCTGATCGTGGAATCGGATCCCGGCCAGTTTGCGGTGCGCTGGCGCAGTCCCGATCGTTTTCCCAGCGGCAATACTGTAGCGGCGCTGCCGGCGGGTTAAACTGTGCTGCGCGAGGGCAGCAAAAGGTAGTGGGTTTTGAGCGTCGAAATCGAGATTCCCAGGCTAGCGACTAGGCTAGCGACTAGGCTAGCGACCAGGCTAGCGACCAGGCTAGCGACCAGGCCATTTAATCTGCCGTGTCAGCTAAAAGGAGCCATCAGCGTTGGCAGTTGATCACATCATCGTGTCTCTGGATTCGGCAACGCCGCGCTGGTGGCATCCCCAGCACGGATCTGGCGAAGGCGACCTGTCAGCCATGCCGGCCCAGGGCCGCCATAGCCTGTGCGTGCTGGTGCCAGGGGCCAAGGTGCTGCTGACTAAGGTCAAGCTGCCAACGGGAAGTCGACAGCGGCTGCGCCAGGCGCTGGCCTTCGCGCTGGAAGATCAGCTGGTTCGGGACGTAGACCACTATCATTTTGCCCTGGGACCGAAGCTGCGCAGCGCTGACCAGGGCCAACACTATCTGGCGGCGGCGGTGGACCTGGACACCATGGACAGCTGGATGCAGATGCTGAAGAACGCCGGTCTTAAGCCCGACGCGATGCTGCCTGCGCCCCTGGCCTTGCCGGCGCCGGCCAGCGAAAGCCATGCCTGTGTGTGGGTGGATGAGAGCCGGGCACTGGTGCGAGTGGGCAGTCAGCTGGGCTTTGAATGTAGCCTTTCTGAGCTGGATCTTCTGCTCTCGCTGCAGCCTGAGCTAAAGGGTTTGCAGGTGGCAGACAGGCATAGTCGATGGCCAGATCACGGGGCTGTTGCCAGGCAGTCTCTGTCCTTTGGCCAGTGGCCCGATGACTGGGCGGTGGCGCCAACCAAGGTGCCGCTGAATTTGCTGCAGGGTCAGTGGCAAGGTCGTGGCGATGTGGCGGAGAAAATCGGCGGAGTCTGGCGCTGGGCGGCGGTGGCAGCGCTGGTGGCTGGCAGCGCGGCGTTGACTCAGCGCTATCTTGAGGTGGCGGAACTGAAACAGCAGGCGGCCTCACTGGATGCCGTAGCCCGTCAGGTGGTGGCCCAGGTAGTGCCCCAAATGGCGCCGGGGAGCAGCTATCGCTCAGCCTTGAACGACGCCCTCAGTCGGCTGCAGGGCCCGGCTGGCAAGGGTCAGGAAGGTTTCTTTTATTTGTTGGAAATTATTGGGCCGGCGCTGGTTGAGGGCGCCGGAACAGAGCTGTCGTCGATCAATTTTCGTTCCGACGGCATGGTGTTGGACTTAACCGCCAGCTCCATGAATCAGGTGGAAACCCTGCGCCGCCAGATCAGCGAGCAGGCGCCGGTGCCGGTGGTGATTGAGTCCAGCGAAACCGTGGTAGGTGGCAGCCGGGTCCGACTTCGGATTGGCGGGCAGTCCCGGGGATGAATCGACGAGAACGAAACCTGGTGATATTCACCGCCGGCATGCTGGCGCTGTTTCTGGTCTGGCTGATGGCATGGCGTCCCCTGGCAGCTCAGCACCAGCGGCTCAGCAGCCAGGTCATAAGCCTCAGTGATGAGCTGCCGTGGATGCGTGCAGCGGCCACCCAGATTGAACGCCTGAACGCCTCTGCAGCGCCGGTCAGCCGGGGCGGACAATCGCTGCTGGCGTTGGCTGAGAGTTCGGCTCGTGGAGCAGGAATGGGTGACGCCTGGCGGCGAGCGGAACCAGGCGCCGGCGGCGAACTGCGGGTATGGCTGGAAAACGCCTCCTTTGACACCATGCTGCGCTGGCTAACGCTGCTGCAGCAGCGCTACGGTGTGTCGGTGGTAGAGGCGAGTATCGATCAGGCGGGCATACCCGGCATTGTTAACGTCCGACTGCTGCTGGCTGAGCCGGTGAAGCCGTGAAACGTTGGTTGGGGTGGGCCACACTGGCGGTGGTTTCCTTGCTGGCGGCGGCGCTGGTGCAGCTACCCGCCTCCATCGCCCAGCGTCTGCTTGCCCATGGGCTGCCGGCGCTGCAGCTGCAGCAGGTTACTGGTTCGGCCTGGCAAGGCTCAGCTGGGCAGGCTGTCTGGCAGGGCAACGCCCTGGGTCCCCTGACGTGGAAGTTGTCGGGGGCTAGCCTGCTCCTGTTAAGGCCCAAGCTTGCGCTGACCCTGAACGGATCTGTGGTCAGCGGCCAGGCAGTTATCACTCGCCTTGTTGATGGCTCCATCAGGGTGGACCAGGCTCAATTGCGTATGCCGGGCGCCTGGCTGCAACTGATTGTTAATCAACCCCAGCTGGGACTGCGCGGTGATCTTGAGCTGGACATTGAGCAGGCGCGAATTGATCCACAGGGTTGGCTGGTGGCGCTGGATGGAAATGCCTGGTGGCGCAGCGCTGCGATCAGCGGCGCCGGCGTCAGCGTGCTGGGTGACCTGAGTCTGCATTGGCAAACCACGGGTGAGGGACAGATTTTGGGAACCTTGAGTGATGCTGGCGGGCCACTGGCCTTGAGCGGCCAGGTCACTGTGGCCAACCGTGCCTACCGGGTTCGGGCAAGCCTTGCGGCCCGCGATGGTAATGTTCAGCTTAGACAGGCCCTGGGTTTTCTGGGGCAGGTAGATTCTTCCGGCACGGTGCGGATGGAGATCTTTGGTCCGCTGCTGGCCATCGCCAGTGTCTGAGACCCTCGCTGAGGCTATTTTTTACCAACCGGTCCACTAATCCACTGATCTTCAGGAAAGACATCATGAGTTTTGACGACAAGCGATTGGCCTGCGCCATGGCGGCCGCCGATGGCGCAGAGGAAATTATCCGTGAGTCCTATCGCAAAGGCCTCGCGGTGCGCCTGAAAGCCGATGCCAGCCCGGTCACCGAGGCTGATGTGGCCTGCGAAAAAGTCATTTATGAAAAAATCCGTGAGGCTTTTCCCGACCATGGGTTTTTTGGTGAAGAAACCGGCCGTCGAGGCAACCAGGATAGCCATAGCCTGTGGTTAATTGATCCCATCGACGGGACCAAGAGTTTTGTTCGCGGTTATCCATTTTTATCCACCCAGATTGCGCTGTCTGAAGCCGATCAGCTAGTGTTAGGGGTATCCAACGCACCGCTATTTGGAGAACGGGCCTGGGCGATCAAAAACCAGGGTGCCTGGCTTAACGGCGAGGCTATTAAGGTCAGCACCATTGATGACCTGGCTCGGGCGACGGTGTCCACCGGCAATCTGAAATCACTGGCGGCCAGTCCGTCCTGGGACGCTCTGGCCAGTTTGATTGGGGCTACCGACCGGATTCGTGGCTATGGTGATTTTTACCACTATCATCTGTTGGCCTCGGGCCGAATTGATGTGGTGCTGGAGTCGGACGTCAATATTTTGGATATTGCCGCCCTCACCGTGGTGGTTGAGGCCGCCGGCGGCACAATGACGGACCTCAAGGGCGGCCCGATTACCGTTGATACCACCACGGTGCTGGCCACCAATGGGTTGCTGCATGAGCAGGTAAGGCAGCTGATCAACTACCAGTGAGGGGTCGTCGTTGCGGACTTTAAGGTCAGCGCGAGGGCAGCACTACCCGCCGCCGGGCCGGGCCAATTTGATCTAAAAATCCGTTAAACACCTGATTGGCCAGCTGGTTCAAGGCCGGCATATGTTGCCGGGTATGGGCCTTAATTTCTGTCACGCTGTAGCCAGCGGCCGCTTTCAGCTCAGCCTGGTAAGCGGGGGTATGCAGCCAGCGGTCAACCAGTGCGTGGTCCATTTCCAGATGAAACTGAAAGCCGTAGGCACGACCCAGACGAAAGGCCTGACAGGGGCACTGGGCTGAACTTGCCAGGTGCTGGGCACCTGGTGGAAGGCTAAATCCCTGGCCATGCCACTGAAAAATCGGTGCCGGGTCGGTCAGCCCCTTCAGCACCGGATCGGCTGCGGCGTGGGCCGTTGGCTGCAGGGGATACCAGCCAATTTCCGGCTGTTTCAGAGCCGCCACCTGGGCCCCCAGGGTATGGGCCAGCAGCTGGGCGCCAAGGCATATGCCCAACACTGGCATATCCGCGACCAGGGCCGACTTCAACGCAGCAATTTCGGTATTCAGGTGGGGCAGCCGATGGCGGTCGGTCACCATCATCGGTCCACCCAGAACGATCAGGCCATCGTAGCGGGTGACATCAATGTTGGCTTCGGGCTCACGCTCAAAATTCACAAACCGGATCCGATGCCCGCGATTTCGGATCAGTGCATCCAGGGTGCCCAGAGGCTCCGCCGCCACGTGCTGGAAAACCACAATTCGTGCCATTAACCCAGCAAATCACATTGCAAAAGCTTTGTCATCCCGGCCGTTGACAACGGGGCTGTTTGGCCGGCACACAAGACTCCAGTTTGCCCTTACTTGTCGCCCAAAGCCCGGTACAATTCGGCGCCATGGATGGATCTACACCTGACCCGCTGTCCCAGGCCCAGAATTTATGGCGCGGCGGGCAGTATGGGGCGGCCACTCGCCAGTTTGCCCTGGCGGCTCAGTCCGGCCAGCCGGCGGCGATCGTCGCCTTGCTAAGGGCGCTGCTGGCGCTGGCTCAGTGGGACGAAGCCCGGCGCCTGGTGGCCTACTGGCGCGAGCGCCTGCCAGGCATAGCGCCCCTGGCCGGCTATCAGGTGCTGTTGCAATACTCCGCCGGGGAACATCAGCTGGCCCTGGCGAAGGCTGGCCAGCTGTCCCGGGAGGACCCTTTTTGCCGCGCCGTGGCCTGGGCTATGCAAGCCTTAGCTACCGACGTCAAACAGGTGCCTCCAGTGCCACCCCTTGCCGCCTGGGACGCTGCCATGGATGGAATGGGGCTGCTGCTGGATCAGGCTCAGCTCAGCTGGCAGGGTTTTCCTGCCGGGGTGCTGGAATGGGCCATCAATGCCGCACCTCGAGGTGGGCTTTGCGTCGAGTGTGGTGTGTATTGGGGGCGTTCCATCCGCCAGCTGGCCGGCGGTCGTGACACCGTCCACGGCTTTGACAGCTTTGCCGGCCTGCCGGAAGCCTGGAAGCCAGGGGAGCCGGCGGGCGCCTACAGCACCGGCGGCAGACTGCCGCCGGTGCCGCAGAATGTCTTGCTTTATCGAGGCTGGTTCGACCAAACCCTGCCTGAATTTGTGGCAGCACAATCTGCCCCCCTGGACCTGCTGCATGTGGATTGTGATCTGTATAGTTCCACTGTCACGGTGCTTGAAGCCTTTGCCCCTTTGATCCGAAAAAACACGCTTTTAGTGTTTGACGATTATCTGGGGTTCGCCGGCTGGCGCGAGCATGAGCATCGGGCCCTGGCGGATTTCTGTCAGCAAAGCGGGATGCAGTTTCGCTACGCTGCGGCGGCTATTTTGGGCCGCGAGGTAGCCATCCAGGTGACCGTTGCGCCGCGCCAGGGTCAGTCATGAATACGCCACCGCTGGAAGTCCGCTTTGTGCGCCTGCTGGCCCAACGCCTGCATGAGTATGGGGCTGGCGCCCATCGCCTGGAAGCGGCGGTCAAATGGGTGGCGGAGCGGCTGGCCTTGGAAGTGGAGGTGTTTTCTACCCCCACAAGCATGTTTTTGACCTTTCGCCGGGCCGGCGCCCCGGCGGACGAAGTGCTGTTGCCCACCCAGCTACTGCGACTGAACCCCGGTGAAGACGACCTGGGACGGCTGTGCACCGTTGATTCGGTGGGTGAAGCGGTTTCAGAAGGGCAAATGAGCGTAGAGCAGGGCACCGAGATCCTTAAGGGGATTGCCGCGGACAAGCCCGACCCCCAGCTGCTGGTGCTGTCGGCCTGGGGCATCGTGGGGATGACGGTGGTTGGGCTGCTGGGGGGCAATTGGGTAGACATTGCTATCGGTGCTGGGCTGTCGGTGGTCACCGGAATATTCAGCCTGAACGCCTCCCGATTGATTGAACTGGGCAGTTTTGAGCCCATTGCCGCCTTTGTTGTCACAGTGCTGGCGCATCTACTGGCTGTGCCCCTGGGTGGGTCCAATGAACCCCATATCGTGGTGGGGGCGCTGATCGTATTAATGCCAGGCCTGTCACTGACCATGGCCATCACCGAGTTGTCTACCCGCCATCTGGCCTCAGGCACGGCCCGCTTTGCCGGCGCGGTGGTCACCTTGGTCAAGCTGGCCCTGGGCGTGGTGCTGGCGACTCAGCTGATGGCGGCGGCGGGTTACCCCACCGATCGTCCGGCCTCCCCAACGGTGGTTGCGGACTGGTTTACCTGGCCCTCCATCGTGCTGGTGGGGGTCGCCTTTGGCGTCCTGTTCAAAGCCCGGGCGCAGGACTATCCGGCCATGGCCGCCGCCGGCCTGCTGGCCTTTGCGGTGAATCGATCAGTGGCTGAGGCGATGGGCGCTGACGTTGGGGTTTTCTTCGCCGCGCTGGTGATTGCGGCGGTCAGCAACCTGTATTCAAGGGTGCTGCGCAAACCCGCCTCCATTATGCGTCTGCCGGGGGTGATATTGCTGGTGCCTGGATCCCTGGGATACCGATCCCTGACCCTGATGTTCTCTGACAACGTGGCTGATGGGCTGAACGCGGCGGTAGCCGTTGCCACGGTGTTGGCTGCTCTGGTGGGTGGACTGTTGCTGGGCAACACCCTGATACCTCCTCGACGACACCTGTAGACTCCTAG
>CAYGPO010000109.1:0-4316 GCA_964351665.1 uncultured Gammaproteobacteria bacterium
CGTGACGACCCCCGCTGGCACGCAGTGCTGGCCAAAATTGGTTTGCCCATCTAGCCGACGTCGCCCAGCGCTTAACCCGGAGTTACCATCACTAAGAGTCTGAATCGCTGGGGCCAAAGCTTAAGTGCGGCCTGGGAACGATTCATGGGCCATATGCCCAACTCCGCGCCGGAAAAACAAAGCCCCACCCCACACTGAGAGGGCTCGGTAGCGTTAAAAGGTTTTCATCGGAGTAAAGCGGACCGCAGGGAGCCATCCGATGAAAACCTTTTAACGCTGCCGAGCCCTCGGGATTACGCCACAGAGCCTGGTCTCAAAGCGTCGGAGCTTGGGGGAGGCGGGCCGCCCTTGGGTATTGCAAAGCCCTTTGAAGGAATGGCTCCCTGGGGTCCGCTTTATTTCCTTCAAAGGGCTTTGCAATACCCAAGGGCTGGTTTTTGGCTCAAGTTGGACCGGTTTGCTTTGAGTGTTTTTTTCTTCAGCGGTGTTTTATTGATCTGGGGTGTTGGGCTTGGGGTTGGTGACGATTTTTTGGTCAGCTCTGGTATTGTTAGGCCATGATGATCAACTTTGTGAAAGGCCCATGGGGCCAGTCTAATTCCTGCACCTGGGCTGTGGGGCTGACAGCGCTGTTTTGCAGCCTGGTTGCTTTTGCTCAGCCAACGGTTAAGCCGGTGCTGCACGGCAAACACTGGGTGGCCATTACTGGTAAGCCTTTGGCCGCCACCGCCGGCAGCCTTACCTTTGCCAAGGGCGGCAACGCGGTGGACGCGGCCTGCGCGATGCTGGCAGCCACGGCCACCATGTGGGATACCCTTGGCTGGGGCGGTGAAACCCAAGCCCTGATTTATAACCCGAAGACCAAAAAGGTGGTGGGTATTAACGCCCTCGGGGTGGCACCCACCGGTGCCACGGCGGAGTTTTTTAAGGAACAGGGCATGGTGTATCCGCCGGAGTACGGGCCCCTGGCGGCGGTTACCCCTGGAACCCCCGGTGGGCTAATGGTGATGCTGGCCGAATTTGGCACGCTGAGTCTGGAGCAGGTTCTGGCGCCGGCCATGGAAATGGCCCGGGGCTATCCCATTGAGCAGTCCCAGGCGGACAACATGGAGGAGCGTAAGGACATACTGATGCAGTGGTCTTACTCGCGTAAGGTCTTCCTGCCCCACCTTGATACCGACAACCCTGAGCAGCGCGCGGCGCCGGTGGCCGGGGAGATTTTTCGCCAGCCCGACCTGCTGGCCATGCTGGAAAAACTGGTGGAAACCGAACGGCGTGCCCTGGAACGGGGCCAGTCTCGGGAAAAGGCCATCATGGCTGCCTACAACCGCTTTTATCGGGGCGACATTGCCCGGGAGCTGATCCGCGCCTCCACCGAATACGAGGGCATCATGACCCTGGCCGACCTGGCCAACTGGCAGGTTCATATTGAGGAGCCGGTTAGCACCAACTACAAGGGTATTGAGGTCTACAAGCTCACCCACTGGGTGCAGGGGCCGGTGCTGCTGCAGGCCCTGAACATTCTTGAGGAGATTGATCTCAAGAGTATGGGCTACAGCACCAGCCGCTATATTCACGTGCTTTACCAGGTCATGAACCTGGCCTTCGCTGACCGGGACTTTTACTACGGCGATCCTTACGTGCCGCCGGTGGAACCCATCGAAGGCCTGTTATCCAAAGACTACGCCAAGCAGCGCCGGGAGCAGATCAGCTGGGATAACAACGATCCCGAGGTCAAACCCGGAGACCCTTACCCTTTCCAGGGTGAGGTTAATCCGTTTATGAACCTGCTTAAAGATTGGCGCAACGTGCCACCCACGGCCCAGGCGGATGGGGTTGACGGCTTCCAGCAGGCCAGCGCCGCCGGTCACGATGAGCAGTTTTTGGCTGGCACCACCTCCATCCAGGCCGCGGACGCGGAGGGTTGGGTGGTCTCTGTAACCCCCAGCGGCGGCTGGATTCCGGCCTTTATTGCCGGCAACACCGGTATTGGCTTAAGCCAGCGTATGCAGAGTTTTGTGCTGGATGAATCCATCAGCCCGTTTAACGTGGTGCAGCCCGGCCAGCGACCCAGGGCCACCCTTACCCCCAGCATCGCCCTTCGCGATGGCAAACCCCTGATGGCGTTTTCGGTCCAGGGCGGCGATACCCAGGATCAAAATCTGCTGCAGTTTTTCCTCAACATGGTGGAGTTCGACATGAACGTGCAGCAGGCGGTGGAAGCCCACATGATCACCAGCTACCAGATGCAAAGCTCCTTTGGCGCCCATGAGTCCCAGCCGGGAAGACTGCAGGTGACCCGCAAAGTGCCCGACTGGGTGCAGGCGGAGCTGAAGCGCAAGGGCTATTTTGTGGAGGTCATAGACCGCACCTACAGCCCAATTACGGCAATCTATTTTGACCAGAAAAACGGCAGCATGTGGGGCGGCGCCAGCGACTACGGTGAAGACTATGGGGTGGCCTGGTAGTTTGTCTTGCCGCGTCTCCTGGCGGTGCCTGGGCTGATGCCAAAATGACGACGGAATGCGGTGCTGAAGGCTGAGGGATTTTTATACCCCGCCGCCTGCCAGGTGTCGTCTAAGAGTTTGCCCGCCAGCAGTGCTTGAAAGGATTGGGATAACAGGAACATACGTCGCCAGCGTGCTGGCGACAGGCCTGTTTCGGTCTGGAACAGCCGTTCTGCCGTGCGGCGGCTGAGCCCCGCTTGGCTAATCAGCGTATTAAGGGATAGACCAACGGTCGCCCGGTCAGCGAACCGGTCGGTGAGACGCAGGGCCCTGGCATCGGTTGGCAGGGGCAACTGAATAGGGGCCGTCGGCGCATCTGCCAGTTCGGTTTTGATCAGTGCCAGCAGCGCTTGATGGCGGCGGTTGCGGGAATCAAGGGCGCCCAGCTGACATATTCTCAGCACCAGTTCGTGCAGCAGCGGGCAAACCTCCAGTGCCCTCACCTGTGCTGCCTGAACATTAAGCTGGGGCGAAAAATAGAGTGTACGAAGCTCAACTCGCCCCAACATCTGGAGTTGATGGGGCAGCTTTGGGGGAATGATGATGGCCCGCCCGCTGGGTACAAGCCAGATGCCATTGGCGGCCTTCAGCTGGATGGACCCGAAACCCGCATACAGCAGCTGAGCCCAGGGGTGCTGATGCAGCGGTTCCCTGGCGCCTTCGCCGTAGTCCAGACTCAGGGATCGCAGGTGCAGGAATGGCTCATCGGCAGAGGTAAGGGTTTGGCGCATTTAGAAAAGATAATGACGTTTAGTCGAATATACGGCAAGCTCGCCTGTGCTAATTTGCTGTTTTCACCGGGGCTATCTCCATGCCAAATACACTTGCCCACTTTGCGATTGAAGCCGATGACGTTGATCGAGCCAAAGGGTTTTACCAGGCGGTTTTCCAGTGGCAGTTTGAACCCTGGGGCCCGCCGGGCTTTTACCTGATTCATGGCGCCGGCGTGGCCGGTGCGCTGCAGCAGCGCCAGGCTCCGCTGGCAGACGGGCGGCGCGGTTTTGAGTGTACCTTCGCCGTGGATGACCTGACCGCCTCGTTGGGCAAAGTTCAGGCGGCGGGAGGCACGGCGCCGGATTCGCCGGTCACCATACCCACGGTTGGCACCCTTGCGCGCTTTGTGGACACGGAAGGAAACGAGGCGCTGCTAATGCAGTACGATCGCCCTCGAGCCAAACAGATGGGTCTTGGGGCGCAATAGCTGATCACCCGCTATGCGCGTCGATTGGCTCGCTTCAGCGGCTTTCAGCACCCGCAACCTTTGCCCTGGGCTGGGTTTGGTAATAATCCTCGCGGTCGTAGTCACGCCAGTTACGGGCCACACGCAGTTCGTTAATCAGGGTGCGCTGAAACAGGCGGTCGTTGCGGTACCAGTGCCAGGTTCGGTTGCGGCTCTCCCCGTCCTCGGACACGGTGATGATCTCGTAGTAGCGAAACCCGGGTTCCGCCGGTCGGGTCCAACCCACCATGATGGTGCGGCCGGTGGGGTCCAGGTCGATGGTGCTGGTCCAGCCATCAATCAGGTCGTTGTTAAACCAGATCCGGTCATCCCGGAAATCCCCTTCAAAATAGCGAATTTCCTGCTCACCGCAGGGCCAGGTGTAGATGTTGGTCTGCTTGATGGCCGCTCTGGCTTCGGTCTCATCATCGAGTCTTACCAGCAGCTGGGAATGGTGGCGGTCAAATTCCCTGTGTTCCGCATCAAAATGAACGTACTGTCCTTCCCAAACCCCCTGCATGTCGGCGATCAAGGGCAAAGCGGCGGCGATGAGTCCCATGGGTATTCCTCGGTGTACGGTGGCCAGAAAC
>CAYGPO010000109.1:4416-14831 GCA_964351665.1 uncultured Gammaproteobacteria bacterium
CAAAGCGGCGGCGATGAGTCCCATGGGTATTCCTCGGTGTACGGTGGCCAGAAACTTCAGCATACAAGCATCCTGGGCAATTTGACGACAGAGCAGTTTAGCCAGGCCGATCGTTGGCCAATCCTTGCTAAAATGTCAGCCGCAGCCACCTGACCTATAGTTATCCCACGGGCGTGGGGCGGGTTTTGCGAGGGTGAGCCCTGGCGCTGCAAGTGTTTCAAAGCGGCGGGCGACCGGTGCTCAGCAGTACTCTAAGAATAATCGGGGATGAAGGGGTTCATGGCAAAGGCAATATTACTGGCAGCATTTGTTGCTTTGTGTCTGGTTGCGCGGGGGTTTGAGTACGAACTGCTGGGTCTGCTGGGCGCTGACAGCAGTCAGACGGGGGCCCAGAGCATAGACCGGTTTTTGCAGGTGCTGATTTGGTTCAGCGCTGCGCTGCTGGCTAATTTGCTGATCCGAAAACTGCTGTGGGAGGGTGTGGTCAGTCGGGCCATCGGTCATGACGTGCCGGTGCTGTTGATGCAGCTTTCCAACGTGGCGGTGTTGTTTCTGGTCACCCTGGTGGTGGTGCACAGCGTCTTTGACGCCAGCGTTTTGGGTTTTCTGACGGCCCTGGGCGCCGTGAGTGTGGTGATAGCGTTTGGGTTGCGCGGGCTGGTATCTGACCTTTTCACGGGCCTTGCGATTAATGTTGAGCAGCCGTTTCAGATTGGCGACTGGATTGCCTTTTACGACACCCAGGGTGGCCGTCACGTTGGCAAGGTCAAACAGATCAACTGGCGTACCACCCATCTGGTGGCCGAGAATGAAAATTATCTGGTGATTCCTAACCGGGAGATCGGCGACTCAACCCTGATCAACTACTGGCGCCCTCGTCACGCCAATCGTTTTGAGCTGAAGCTGACCCTGGATTACACGGTGGCGGTGGAAGAGGCTAGACGAATATTGATGGCGGGGGTGACCTCGGTAATCGACTCACCGGGTTTTGACAGCTCTCTTAAGCCCCAGGTGCTGATCGACGAATTGGATGATGATGGCGTTCGCTACCTGGTCCGCTACTGGATTAGACCCTGGGATGGTACCTCACCATCGTTGTCCAGAGATCTTATACAGACCCGTATTCTCAAGCATCTTCGCCTGGCCGGAATAACTCCCGCCTATTCCAAGCTGGAACATTTTCAGCAGCCTAAACCTGAGGTGCTGAGGGCGGGAACCCAGGCGCATTTGAGCATGCGACAGATGCTGGGCCTGATGGATTTCTTCGTGCCTCTTAATGAGGAAGAACTCAATCTGGTGGTGGCGCAAAGTAGCACCGCCAACTGGCAGGAGGGTGACACCCTGCTAACCCAGGGCGATGCCGGCGCCTCGATGTTTGTGGTGCTGCAGGGCCTGCTCGACGTGTGGCTGGAATCTGACCAGGCCGAAAACATCCGAGTGGGCCAGATTGAGGCCGGTGAGTTTTTTGGCGAGATGTCATTGCTTACCGGAGCGCCCAGGGGCGCCACCATCCGCGCAGCAACGCCAGTGCTGACTCTGGAAATTACCAAGCCGGTGATGCAGCAGCTGCTGACCGACCGGCCAGCCCTGGGCGAAAGTATTTCCGAACTGATTGCCCTTCGACAAAGCGCCACCCGCGCTGCCACAGACCAGCATGCCAACCGTCAGACCCCTGAAGACACGCAAAATGCGGCGGCCCAGCTGTTTGGAAAAATCCGCACCTTCTTTAGCCAGTCTTAATCCCCGTCAGGGTCGTGCTGCTGGCAGGCTGCGCAGCAGGGCCTGAACATTGGCGTTGCCGGGAAAGCGACTGGCCAGCTTCAAAGCCGTGCTCCTGGCCGCCACACGTTGGCCGGCGTCCCGCTGCATGGTGGCCAGGGCCCAGCCGATATCAAAATACTCGGGGAACGTCAGCTGAGCCTTGCTTAGCAGAGCCAGCGCAGCGGCTGATTGGCCAACGGAATTGAGCGCAACCCCGTAGACGTATACCAGGCGCGGATTGTCTGGAGCCAAATCAGCGGCTTTGGCCAGGGCGGCCATGGCTTCAGGCAGGCGTGCGTTACGCACCAGAAACAGCCCGTAGGCGTGATGGGCCAGGGCCATTTTTGGATCAAGTTTCAGGGCGTGTTTAAAGGCCTGTTCAGCGGCGTCTGGGTTTCCCAGCCGGGACTCAAATTCCGCCAGGCTGAGAGCGTTGCCGGGCACAAACAGGTTCATAGTCAGCCCAACTCTGGCCTCCGCCGCGGCGGTCCTGAGTGCCACAGCGGCCGCAGCCGACAGCAACCCTGAGTCAGCCGCCAGCAGCTGGGCCGCGCGTACCCTAACGCCCAGCACCGGGTCGCTAAGCAGTTCGCTGCCCAGGGCAACTCGTTGCCGTTCAGGCAATCTGGTCAGGGCCTGCAGGGCGCCAATGCGCAGCAGCGGATCTGGCTCCTGCAGGCCTTTGGCCACGGCTGACAAACCATCTCTAGTCAGACTGGGGTCAAGCATGGACAGGGCCGTTGCCCGGGCAATGCCCGGGGTATTGGTATCGCCGGCAAGACGCGCCAGCTCGGCTATCCCAGAGGGTGCCCCTGGCGCGGCCCTGGCGGCGGCAAAAACCGGGCCGAAATGACCGGGCCGATTACCGGCGTCGGGAATCCGAAAGCTGTGATCCCGACGATCGTCGACTCCCATATAGGTGCGGGATTTCATGTGGCACTCCACACAGTTACCCTTCATGCCCGGCTGATCCCCAGGGTGGGTGGCCACGGCAAATTTGGCCGGCAGGTGACACTGGGCACAGACGCCGTTGGGCTGCCCCGGAGTTTTTAACTCAGCGCTGTGGGGGTTGTGGCAGTTGCTGCAGGTAACCCCTGCCCGGTGCATGGCGCTTTGCAGAAACGATCCGTAGACGTATACCTCGTCGAAAATAGCGCCGTCGGAAAAATACAGGTTTTCCTCCAGCAGCGCCGGCAGGTGGGTGTCGGCCAGGTGTTGGCCAAATTCGTAGTCGGTGGTCAGGGGGCTGCGGCGGGCATGGCACCGACCGCAGGACTGGGTTTGCTGCTGGCTAGTCGCTGGGCTGCTGCGCTGGGCAATGCCGCTGTCTGGGTTGATGGTCCATCGTGCATCGGCCTGATCATCGAGGCTAAGACTCAGCCCCAAGCTGGCGTCGAAGAGATCCGTTTGGGCCTGAGTGATGTGACGGGCGCCAGGCCCGTGACAGGCCTCGCAACCCACCGACACCTCAGCATAGCGCGTATCGAAGGTGTCGCTGGCAGCATCGTAGTTCACCCGTACATCGGTTGAGTGACATTCGGCGCACATACCGTTCCAGTTAAACAACGGGCCAGTCCAATGCAGTGGGTCGCCGGGGCTAACGGGCTCACTGGCGTTGAGGTCAAACCAGCGCTGTCCGCCGTCTTGTTCTGGTCTTGCGTCCCAGGCAATGTTGAGCGCCTGTTTGCGGCCACCGCCGGCGTCCAGCAGGTATTGCTGCAGCGGATAAAAGCCAAAGGTATGGGTGACGATGAACTTCTTAGGTTGGCTATCGGCGCCTTCAGTGCTGACCCAATAGCGATCGCCGTCCATGAAAAACCGCGTGCGGCCGGCGGCGTTTTCAAAGGTCTGCTCTGAGAAATCCCCCAGCACGCTGGCACCGTCTGCCGGCTGCATTGCCAGCTGATGATGGGAGCCCTGCCACTGGGCAAAGGTCTGCTCATGACAGCCCTGGCAGCTTGTGCTGCCAACATAGTTATTGCTCTGGGCCTCAACGTCAGTTTGAGCCTTAACGTTAGCCTGGGCTAGAAGCGCTGCCAGTAGGAACGGCATGCCCGCAGCCTGTTGGAAGCGTGGTATTTCAAACCGCCTGCCCTGGACACAGGGATGGGACGATCTTTTTGCCAAACCTAAATCACGGAAAATGTGAGGCAGCGGAAAATAACCTATTGCGCTGGCGATGTTGAAAAAGCCTTTCAGGGCTGTTTCCATCAGCCTGCCGGCGGCCGCAGCTCGTCAATCATCCTAACCAGGGCCTCGACGGGCTGAGCGCCAACCAGGGCTGCCTTGCCATCAAAAATAAAAGTGGGTACGCCGGACACGCCCATTTGTCTGAAGCGCTGATCCAGGGCCTTTACCGATGTCATATCTGCCGACAGAATCTGCTCTGCGGTCTGTTCTGGCAGGCCGCTTCGGTGGGCGATTTCTATCAGCACGGCGTCGTCGCCGATGTTGTGGCCGTCGATAAAGAAGCTATGAAGAATGAGTTCTTTGACCTGGTTTTGTTGCTCCCACTGGCCGTCAAAATGATGAATCAAGGCGTGGGATTTCAGCGTATTGGGCTGCCAGCTAATGCCGTCAAAGGCAAACTTCAGCCCCAAGGCCTCACCGGTTTGTTTCAGCTGCTGGACCATGCCTTCCAGCCTGGCGCTGTCGCCAAACTTCTGTTTCCAATGAGTCTTCCGGTCCACCCCTGCCATGGGCATGTCCGGGTTCAGTTGGAACGGCTGCCAGTGGCAATCCACCGCCACCTCCGGTCGCTGGGCTAAGGCGGCCTCCAGATGGCGTTTACCCACGTAACACCAGGGGCAAACGGTGTCGGAAACAATATCAATTCTCAAGGGATTGCTCATTGGCGATGGATCAGCGCAGACCGGCCTGTGTAAAGAACCAGCCACAAGTTTCGGTGTAAAGGCCTATCAAAGTAAAGCGGTCAGCAGTTTGCCTTAACCTGCACCAAGTGGGTTTGTGGGTGCACGTTTGGGCAAACCACGGTTCCGCTGACGGCATGGCCGAAGGCTGGCATCAAACTCTACCATTTGAATGAAATGAACAAGCCCTCTTGAGGAACGCCCATGTCGGTATCTCGAAACCCCAATGCTCCGGTGCCTCGGAACGTCAGACCTTTGTCAGTTATGGTCGGGGGGCTGGCACTTGCCTTGAGTGGGCCAGCCTCAGCCCAGCTGGAAGAAATTGTCGTTACGGCGCAAAAACGCGAAGAAGGATTGCAGGAAACGGCAATCGCGGTTACGGCATTTACCCAGGGCGCGATTGAGAGTAAGAACATTGTGGACATATCCGAGTTGGCTAACTTCACTCCCAACCTGGTATTCGACACCACCTCGCCGGTCAGCGGGCTGTCCTCCGGCTCGGTGATTTTTGTTCGAGGTATAGGGAATACGGATTTCAGTTTGACCACTGACCCGGGGGTTGGCACTTACGTGGATGGGGTTTATTTGTCTCGATCCGCCGGCGGCGTCTTTGACGTGCTGGATATCGAACGAATCGAAGTGCTAAGGGGGCCTCAGGGCACGCTTTTTGGGCGCAACACCATCGGCGGTGCGTTAAGCATTACGTCCCGCAAGCCCGGCCGCGAGCTGGCCGGCAGCCTGTCCGCTACCGCCGGCAATTTTTCCCGTTTCGACCTGCGTGGATCCATTGACGTTCCGATTACCGACCGGCTGCTTAGCAGCTTTGTGTTTTCCCGAAAGTCTGCTGATGGTTACGTGGACCGGGTGCTTTCCGGCGGTGAGCTGGGTGACCAGGACCGCATCGCGTTTAGAGCCAAAGCGGTGTACGAGGCAACCGAGAATCTGGATTTTCAACTGACCTACGACTACACCAAGATTGATGAGAACAGCGCTGCGTCGGTGATTCTGGGCTTTACGCCGGGCGCCAGCACCATCGGCTACGATCTGTTCAGACAGGCCTTCGCGCCAACCCTGCCGGCCCTCACCGAGTTTATCCGTAACCCGGAAGATGACATCAGCTTCAGTGACGGACCTACCGGAACCGATCTGGATCTGCACGGCGTGTCACTTTCGGCAACCTATACGGCGGACAGCTGGGCGCTGAAATACATCGGCGGGTTCCGCGACACCGACGGTTCATTTAACCGCGATCCCGACAACACGCCACTGGCCATCACCCATACATTCAATCCGGACTATGAGCATGAGCAAACCAGCCATGAGCTGCAGCTCACCGGCAATATCGGCAGCCGCTTCCAATACATCGCCGGCGCCTACTTCTTTGAAGAAGATGGCACCGACAACGTTTTTGTGCCTATCTTTCTGCCCAATGTCGACGACCCAGCCAATCCCTTTGGCTTTCCGGCGGCGGTAAATAATTTTGCCACCGTGGACAACTCCAGCGACGCGTTTTTCGTCCAAGGCAGCTACGACGTCACCGATACGGTTGCGGTCACCGCCGGGATCAGAACCACCGAGGATGAAAAGGGTTTTCGCTATACCCAGTACATTGCCGCGGATATTGATGGTGGCCCGTTACCGGTACCGGTGTCAGCGGTGGACGAAAACGGCAACCTTACTCCCGGCCTGATTCCCATTGTGGGCAACGGCAGCGGCAGCGAGACTCGATCGTTTGATGAAACCACCATCCGCCTGGGCGTGGATTGGGCCTTTCAGGACAATGCGCTGCTCTACTACAACTATTCTGAGGGCTTTAAAAGCGGCGGGTTTGTTCTGCGCTACGTGGAATCCAGGCCGGCGCCGCTGACCTTTGACCCTGAATTTGTGGAGTCCCACGAGATCGGTCTGAAGTGGCAGGGCTTTGACGACCGGTTGCGGATCAACACGGCGATTTTCTCCATGGATTACGAGGATGCCCAGGTCACCTTCTTCGATAATCTGGGTGGGCCCATTACCGCCAACGCCGGCAGCGTCGATATTCGCGGTTTGGAAATGGAAATAACCGCTCTGGTCAGCGATCGTTTGTTGCTGGAGCTGGCCTACGGCTACACCGATGCTGAGTACAGCAGCATTAGGCCCATTTCCGGCCTGTCGTTGACCATTGATGAAACCGCCAGCCTGGTCAACACACCGGAGAACTCGCTGCAGCTGGGGGCAGAATATTCCTGGTCTCTTTCCGGTGCTGGTGATCTGGCCTTTCGCGCTGACTACATCTACACCGATGACATCTTCAACGACTCCCAAAACTCGCCGTTTTTGTTTCAGGAGGCTTACGACATGGTCAATCTTGCGCTCTCCTATACCGCCAGTGATGAAAGCTGGGGCCTGACGGGATTCGTGAAAAATGCCACCGACGAGCGGTTCATCACCAGTGGTGACTCAAATTTTGGATTGGGATTCCACGAAGGCAACCTGAACCGGCCGCGGGAATATGGCTTGCGGCTTAACTACAATTTTGATTAAGGAATAGATTCATGGGTGAACAAGGCAAGGTGGTAAAAGCCGCAGCGGTTCAAGCGGCACCCGCGTTCATGGATCTGCAGGGGGCGGTAGACAAAACCTGTGACTACATCGCCATGGCGGCAGGCCAGGACTGTGATCTGGTGGCTTTTCCCGAAACCTGGATACCTGGCTACCCCTGGTATATCTGGCTCAACGCCACGGCCCTAAATATGAAATATTTTGGCCAGTATCACGCCAACTCCATAACCGTTGGCGGCGACGCTTACCAAGCCATAGCGCGGTGTGCAGAACAGCACAACATTATTGTTTCTCTGGGGGCCAGCGAGCGTGATCACGGTTCCCTTTATATTTCCCAATTTCTGTTCGGTCGCGATGGCAAAACTCTGACCAATCGGCGCAAGCTCAAGCCCACCCACATGGAGCGAACGGTGTTTGGCGACGGCGACGGTTCAGACCTAACGGTGGCACAAACCGATATCGGGACCATAGGACAACTGGCCTGCTGGGAGCACCTGCAGCCCCTTAACCGCTATGCCATGTTCAGCCTGCATGAACAAATTCACGTGGCGGCCTGGCCATCATTTAGCATGTATCCTGAGGCTCATGCCTTAGGGCCAGTGGTGAATAATGCCGCGTCCCTGACCTACGCCGTTGAGGGCAGCTGTTTTGTGGTGGCACCCTGTGGCGTAATATCCCAGGACATGATGGCGCTGATGGTTGAGAACGAAACCCACGCCGCGCTGATGAAGGCGGGTGGCGGTTATGCGCGGATCTACGCCCCGGACGGTAGCAGCCTGGGGCAGACCCTGGATCCGGAAGCTGAAGGGTTGGTGGTTGCGGAGCTGGACCTGGATGCCATCACCATCGCCAAGTGTTTTGCCGATCCGGTGGGACACTACTGCCGGCCGGACGCAACGGCCTTACTCTGGAACCAACAACCCCTGTCGCCCACTCGTCCCATGTCCGCAGGATATGGGGTAACCGTGAAGGAGGAGCCAGTGGATGAGACCCTGACAGAGGGGATCGATAGCCAGGTCGATGGCGGTTGACGGTGGTAAGCCATAGGCATCAGGCATACGATAGATCCAAGTCAGGCAAGGGCGGATGTTCCGATTCCATGACGTTTGTTATAGGCAAAGGCTATCAGAAGGACGTGGGCGATCTTAAAGGGCCCTCGCGTTGGGAATACTGGTGCGACGTGGTCAACGATGAGTTTGTGAATCTTGACTGCAGCAGTATAGATGGCCAGGCGGAGTCTGAGTTTAGCGGCATTCTGCGTGGCGGCATTGGCGTTGGTCAGGTGAACTTTTCTGAGGTGATTGCCATGCCTCAGCTGGTGCGTCGCTCACAGCAGCGGATCGCCAGAGCCACCAAAGACGATTTCCTGATTAGTTTTCAGCTGGAGCGCGAATGCATCGTCAGACAGTCGGGTCGGGAAGCCCTGCTTAAGCCCGGCTGCTTTGCCTTGTATGACAGCGCAGCGGAATATTCTTTGGCCTTTGCGCAACCCTTTCATCAGTTTGTTCTGCAGATGCCTCGGGAGGTTCTGTCTCGCCATCTGATGGAGCCGGAAAAGTACACCGCCATTCCCATTTCTGCCAACGAGGGGATGGGCCTGATATTGAAGAACTTCCTGTATTCCCTGGTGGGGGAGCTTGGCAGCACCGAAGAGCCCATCAACGAGCAGCTGTCTGACAACCTTGTCAATATGATTGCCCTTACCTTTAGCTCCTCAGTGATTACCAGCAAGCTGATAGAAACTGACTGCGTGAAAGAGGCGCTAATTCGCCGCCTGCGGCAGTTCATAGACAACAATTTGTTTGACCCAAGGCTCAACAACGCGCGAATCGCAGAGTCGCAAAACATCAGCCTGCGCTATTTGTACAAGCTGTTCTCCGGTCAGGACGAATCTATCCACGAGATGATTATGGGCAAGCGACTAGACGCCGCCCATGGGATCTTGCGCGATGGCCATACCCGCAGGCCTTCCATCGAAAGCCTTGCTCACCACGTGGGGTTTGCCAGCGCGGCTCATTTTTCCCGGGCCTTTAAAAAGCGGTTTGGGGTCAACCCCAGCGACGTGTCGTCCGACTCACCATGACTCAGTCGGGGGCGTGCGTCAGTTGTTTCAGCACTAGTCTGTGATCTGCGAGGTAGCCAAACCATGACGAAAAATACCCCCAACGCGCACCGAACCTTCTCCCTGAGAATGCCCGTAGGCTGGGAGCCGCCGTATCCCTCGTTCATGTCTGAATTTCACCAAAGCCGAAAGGAAGTGGTGATGTGTCTGATTGGTTGTCAGTTTGATGAGGGCCACCGCCCCGACTCCCTGGCTGTCGTTACCCAAATCAGAAAGCTCATGCTTGATGAGGGTGGTGCCGCCTATGTGGACTTGTCCGAGTGCGATCAAGACAGCGCGGGTCGGCGCCAGCTGGTCGCCACCGGCTACTGGTTCGATTCGACCCAGCTTCGAGACCTATTTGCCTCCGCAACCTTTACAGACCTGTGGAACCACCTTTGCCAGCAGGGGCTTTCCTACGGTGTGTTTCGCGAGGTATTTAACTTCCCCATGAGCCGCTTTGAAACCCTACATTCTGGGCCTGATCACCTGGTGGGTATCGCCAACGTACGCGATGGGATTACCGACCCCATTGCCCGCCATGCCTATTGGGGCAGCATGCGCGATCGCATTCCCGATGCGGCCATAGATCGATTCGACGCCAGCGAAGCGGTGGAAGTGATTGCCGAGGAAGGCCATTCGGTGACCGTTCGGCCCAACCTCAATTTGGCCATTATTCGTTCCGGCCAGGACATTACCTTCGCCGTTGATGACGAGCGCAGTCATTACGCCAAAGAAGTTGAACCTACGCTCATCAGCGGGATGGATTTTCTAAGGGATCAGGGCCAGGAGGTGCGCTGCTACGACTGTCGCTTTTTCCGGTTCATTGATGAGCACGGCCAGGACCTGGATCACACCTACGGCTACGCCTACTTCCAATCTCTGGAAGAACTGGAAAAATGGGCAGAGCACCACCCGTCCCACGAAGCGATTTTTGGCGCGTTTTTGGACTTTGCCCCGCAGTATGGTGACAACATGAAATCCCGTTTCTGGCACGAGGTAGCCGTGCTGCCGGCCCAGGATCAATTCGCCCAATACGTCAACTGCGCGCCGGGCACCGGTCTGCTGACGGGCGTGGCCTCTGCCTGAGTCGGCGCTTTGTTTTAAGATAGGCCATGGTTGAAACCGAACGCTTAATTCTC
>CAYGPO010000110.1:0-3357 GCA_964351665.1 uncultured Gammaproteobacteria bacterium
TGGCCTTTGGCCTTGGGCCTGCCTAAAGTTCGCTGGCTACTCGGTATCCTTCGCCGGTGGCGGCCAGCACTGTGCGGGGGGCGGCGCAGTCGCCGATTCGGGTGACTTCTATGCCGGCTTCAAGCAGTGGGTCCAGCAGGTCGATGTTGGGAACCCTGGGGCCGGCATAGGTGATGGCCACCACGTTCTCCACCATCTGTTGGCGCTGGTTGTAGACGTTGCGCAGGGCCAGTTGGGCTTCTCCCAGATCGTCCAGGTTAATCGGCTCAACGCAGGTGATCAGCTCAATGCCCTTGTCGTGCAGGCGCTGATAGATGCCCTGTCTGTTGATCAGCGATACGTCGGAGGCAAAGCGCTCCCGGGGTGTGACTAACACCACATGTTCAAACAGGGTGGAGAACAGCTCGGCGGCGGCGTAGGTCATTTCCGTGTGATCGCAGTCCACCACCACCAGGGTGCCGTCGGTGGGGGTGGGGCGGGCCAGCATTTGGGCTGACAGTTCCCGCAGGTCTGGGATCATCTCGGCCCAGTCTGGGTCCAGCCAGGCTGGCAGTGCGGTGCTGGAGCCGGTGGCCAGCAGCACCGTGTCGGGCTGCAGATCCAGCACGGCTTTGGCGCTGGCTGGGCCATCAAGTATGTACTTGACCCCGGCCCGCTGGCCGGCCAGGTATTGGTAATCGTAAATACTGCTGAGGTTTTCGCCCCCGGGCAGGTCCGCATGGACTCGGGTTTTGCCGCCAAACTCCGGCGAGGACCCCAACACTGTGACCTGGTGACCTCTGGCCGCAGCCACGTGGGCTGCCTCCAGGCCGGCGATCCCGGCGCCCACCACCACCACATTTTTTTTGATTTCAGCCGTTGTGGGGTTCCAAATCTCTTCCTTGGGCTCGCCCACTCGGGGGTTGTTGTCGCATTTGAGCCGATTGCCTTCGATGATCGCCCGCCAGCAGGTATTGCAGGAAACGCAGTAGCGGATGGTAGCCTCTTTGCCGTGCAGGGCTTTTTCGCCGAAAGCCGGGTCGGTGATCAGAGGGCGACCCAAAAAGGCAAGGTCAGCGGTGCCATCGGTTAGGGATTTTTCGCACTCGTTGGGGTCGGTCATGTAGCCGATGGCCCCGGCGGGAATGCTTGGGTCAGCCTGACGCAGCTGTTTGATGGCGTCCAGATAAGGGTGACGTTCGCCGTGGGCGTCGGGCAGGTGTCGGTACAGGGAGTTCGCGTGGGCGCCCCAGACGAAGGTCCAGTAGCTGGCGTTGCCGTTGGCGGCAACCTGGGCGGCAATGGCTGAGGCCTGGGTCAGGTCTATGCTGCCGGGAATGCCGTCGTCACCGGGCAGCTTGACGCCGATGATGAATTTTTCCCCGCAGGCCTGGCGTACCGCCGTCATCAGTTCACACAGCAGGGCGCAGCGGCGCTGCAGGTCGCCGCCGTAGTGATCGTCTCGGCGGTTACTCCAGGGCGATAGGAACTGGTGAAAAATATGGCCGTGGCCGGCGGAAATTTCGACCCCGGAAAATCCCGCCCGCTGCAGCCGCGCGCTGGACTCGGCCCACTGTTCAATCAGGCTGCGTATCTCCCCTTCGGTCATCGCTCTGGGTACGGTCCAGCTTAGGTCGTCGGGCAGGGCGGAGGCGCTGATGGCGGAGTCATTGCGACCGATGGCGTGGCGGCCACGGCCCGGATCCTGGATCTGGCCCAGCAGCCGGGTGTCGGCAGACTCCACCACCTCGGCCACCTGTTGCAGGGCGTCCATGGCCACATCATCATAGACCCGCAGCTTGCCAGGGTCCGGATTGTGCCGGGTCATGGCCAGGGGCTCGGTGACGATCAGGCCGGTGCCGCCTCGGGCCCGGGCACCCAGATAATTCAGCATCGCCGGGTCGGGCCGGCCGTCAGTGACCATGCGGGTTAAGATGGAGGCGTGACCCAGGCGGTTACGCAGTGAATGTCCGGACAGGGTCATCGGACTGAATAGTGTGGGATAAATTGTCTCGCTCATAAGCGAATTCTGCCACGTTGAGCGGACGATGCGTGGTAAATTTACGATCTGAATCAAGGAGCCTTTCATGACCACTATTGTTGTGCTGTTCAATCTGAAACCTGATGCCAGCCCCGACGCCTATGAACAATGGGCCAGAACCACCGACATACCCACGGTTCGAGGCCTGAACGGCGTCAGCGGCTTTGATGCTTTCCGCACCACCGGCCTGCTGGGCAAAGACGGTCAGGCAGCGCCCTACCAATATGTGGAAATGATCGAAATCACCGATATGGATGCCTTCGGCGCTGAATGCGCCACCGATACCATGCGGCAAGTTGCGGGAGAGTTTCAGGCCTTTGCCGATAGCCCCTGCTTCATGCTGAGCGAGCGATTGGACGGATGAGTTCTCTGAAGGGAAAGGTTGCGGTGTGCACAGGTTCAGGCCGTCAGAAAGGCTTGGGTCAGGGCATCTTGAAGCGCCTGGCTGAGCAGGGCGCCAGCGTGGTGGTCACCGATATCGGTAGAACCGAGGGTGCGCTGTCGGCGGACAACGTGGGTGCCAGCGAAGAAATGGAGCAGGTGGCCCAGGAACTGAGAGACGCCGGAGCGAACGCCATCGCCGTTGCCTGTGACGTGCGCAGCGAAGAGCAGATCAACCGGCTGGTGGAGCTCACCGTCAGTGAGTTTGGCTCCCTGGATATCATGGTCAATAACGCCGGCGTGGGTTATCTGATGCAGCCCCTGGAAGAGGTGACGGCAGAGAACTGGCGGCTGGTGATTGATATCAATCTCACCGGCGCTTTTTTGTGCACCAAGGCCGCCGCCATCCAAATGCGCAAGCAGGGCCAAGGCGGGCGCATCGTGAACATTGCCAGCCAGGCGGCTAAATCCGGGTTTCCTCACCTGCCGGCCTATGTGGCGTCCAAGCACGGCATGGTGGGGTTAACCCGGGCCACGGCCATTGAGCTGGCGCCGGACAAAATCACCGTCAACGCGGTCTGCCCCAACCACGTGACCACCGGGCTTGGTGCCAAGCAGAATGAGTATTTCGCCCGCTATCGGGGCGTCACCGTGGAAGAGTATCGAGCCAATCTTAAAGCCAGGATTCCCCTGGGCAGGGTAGGTCTGGTGGAAGATACCGCCAACGCCACCGCGTTCTTATGTTCTGACGATGCGGCCTACATCACCGGTGAGGCCATGAACGTGAGCGGCGGCGAGGAAATGCACTAACCACTCGCTATGGGGTGTTGCCGCTCTCGACGGCTTTGCTGCGGCTATGGCGATCCATCAGTTCCAGCGCCGCTGAGCGCAGGGCCGCGCCGTCCACGGGTTTAATCAACTGTAGGTCTTGGGGTTCAACGCCGTAGCCGACACTG
>CAYGPO010000110.1:3457-14622 GCA_964351665.1 uncultured Gammaproteobacteria bacterium
GTCCACGGGTTTAATCAACTGTAGGTCTTGGGGTTCAACGCCGTAGCCGACACTGAATCCAGCTGGTTTCGGTCCAGGTGGGCCGGCCAAAGGTCCGTTGTAGGCTGGTTTACAATCTTGATATTGGCCGGAATCACTCGATGAACCATGGCGCTGATTTCCCGGACCGCTTCGTCCAGGTTGACCTTGACCGGCTCCCAATTTGTTTTTCGACTATAGGAAAGCAGTTGTGAGGTCAGGATTGCACCGCGCTTGGCAGCAGAGAACGCCTCCATTACCAGCGTTTTTTGTTCCGGCTCATCAAGGTCCTGCTGTAAGAACTCAAGGTTGCCTTGAATCACCGAAAGCAAATTATTGAAGTCATGGGCCACGCCGGCAACCAGCTTGCCAATGGCGTCCATTCGTTGGGTGCGAATCAGCTCCAGCTGCAGGCGCTCTGTTTACTTTAGTTGGCCCCCTGACTCGGCGCATTCAGTTGGAGCAATCGATCACGATTTGACGACGTGGCTTGGGTAAAATTACCACCAGTTAGTAGCCCTTTGGAGCGAAGCTGATATGAAAAGTGAAATCGCTGTTTGGACCCTGGCGTCCTGTCTCGCCTGGAGCATGGTTGCGGCCCAGCCCCAGGGCACCCCGGCGCCGGAAACGCCTAAAGACGGCGAGGTCACCACCGGAGCCAGCGTTAATTGGCACTACCCCGTGCCACGTCCCGCGCTCAGTGATTCAGGAGCTCTGAATACAGACCTCTCAATCCAGGATGACGAGGCAATCCGCAGTCAAGTCAGCGAAATGCGGCGGATCTCGGAACAGGTGGTGGATGGCTACGGACGGCAGATGGAAAACTGCCGGTTTGACGGCACGCTGCATTTTGACGATCAGGAACGATCCCGACTGATAGGCAACGATCAAGCCTGCCAGAGTCGATACCGCCATATGATCAAACAAGAACAGCAGTCTTTGCGACGTCGAATCAGCCAGCTGCGAGGCCCAGAACTTGAGCCGGATTTGCATCCCGTTGAGCTGGACTGATGGCTTCCGGGAACTCACTCCCGGGCTTCATTAGAGTAAGGGGCGAAGGCTCAAAACCGCACTATTGCTCCAGCGCCTGGGCTGCCAGTGACCCTACATAGGCTTGGATCGCCAGCACGTCGCTTTGCGTAAGGGAGTCTGAGAAATTCGGCATACCGCCAGCCTCCAGCAATCCCTCAAGGACAATTTGGGAAAATAGCTGGTGTTTTTCCGGGGTTAACCGGCGTAGATCCGGCAGCAGGGGCGTACTGCCGTAAAACCCATGACAGCTGCCGCAATGCAGTCCATACAGGCCCTGGCCCAGGGCCAGGATTTCAGCGCTCACCGGGGCTAACTCTGGCTGATAAAACGGCGCTGGCGGAGGCCGTTTTGGTGGCATAGCCACTGGACCTCCGTTGAGTTTAAACACCAGTAAACGGCCGTCATTTTCATACGTCATGGCGGCTTCACTGCCCTGCATGGTATTGAACGCCGGTCCCCCCCAGCCAGCAGCAACGGCCACAAATTGCTCACCGTCGACGCTGTAGGTGATGGGGGGCGCAATGATTCCTGTGCCTAGGGTGAGGGTTTTTAAGGTCTGGCCGGTGCGATCGTCCAGCACCAGCAGTTCACCGGCACCGGTGCCGTAAAACACTAGCCCGCCGGCGGTGGACAACACGCCGCCATTCCAGATCAGCTCCGAGTTCCGGCGCCAGACGACTCGTTGCTGGACCGGATCCCAGGCCGTCAGGTGGCCCTGGGTGTCGGGTAACTGGCTGTCACCGATCAGTGTTTCCAGGTTGTCTACCCCAAAGGTGAACCACTTGTCCTCCTGGGGGGTGAACACCCAGCCGATGTCCCGGGTAGGAATATAAACGTAGCCGGTGCTGGCACTGTATGACATGGGATGCCAGTTGTGGCCGCCGGCGGGCGAAGGGAACACGTAGGCATCGCGGTCGTCGTTGTAAACCCCTGCACCGGTTTCAATGGGGCGACCGGATTGCGGGTCTACATGACTGGCCCAGTTAGTGTAGACATAAGGCTGCGCAGAAATCAGTTCGCCGGTGGCTCGGTCCAGTACATAGAAAAAACCGTTTTTCGGTGCCTGCATCAGCACCTGACGAGCTGCGCCGTCGATGGTCAAATCCGCAAGTATCATGTGCTGGGTGGCGGTGTAGTCCCAGTTATCGCCCGGGGTGGTTTGGTAATGCCAGGCCAGCCGACCCGTGTCCGGATCAAGGGCCAGGATTGAGGACAGAAACAAATTGTCGCCGCCGCCGGTGCTGCGACGATCCCGGGACCAGGGTGAGCCATTACCGGTGCCCACGTAAAGCAGGTTCAAATCCGGGTCAAAAGCGATGGAGTCCCAGGCGGTGCCGCCCAGGGCGCTCCAGTCTTCCACGCCTTTCCAGGTGGCGGCAGCGGCGGCCAGCTCCGGATGTTCAAAGGCTTTAGCCGGGTCTCCGGGCACGGTGAAAAAGCGCCAGGCTAGGGCACCGTCGGCGACGTCAAAAGCGCTGATGTAGCCCCGCACCCCAAACTCGGCGCCGCCGTTACCAATGATCACCTTACCGTTGATGATGCGGGGGGCGCCGGTGATGGAGTACCAGCGGTCTCGATCAACCAGGGTATCGATTTCCCAAATCGGCAGTCCGCTGTCCCGATTGAGCGCTATCAGCCGGCCGTCCAGGGTTGCCAGCAGGACCCGGTCGTTCCAAACCGCAACCCCCCGATTAACGATGTCGCAGCACAGTCGTCGAGCCCAGGCCCGGGGAACCTTGGGGTCATATCGCCAGAGCTCCGCGCCCGTGACTGCGTCCAGCGCCATCACCCGGGACCAGGTGCTGGTGACGTACATCACGTCGTCCACAACGATGGGGGTGGCTTCAATACCTCGTCGGGACTGCAGGGATGCCTCAAACGCCAGCCCCAAAGATGCGGCGTTGCTGCGGTTGATGGCGTCAAGGGCTGAGTAGCGCTTTTCACCGTAATCATTGCCGTGCAGCGTCCAGCCCACGGATTCAGCTTTGGACGGCGCAGGATCTGGATCAGCGCTGGGCTGGCAGCCGCTTAGCGATATCAGCACAGCAAGCACTGCGACAACGGCAACTGAAGGTCTCGTTCCGAAAAGGCTGGCAGGTTTCATGGCGTTTGCATGGCGCAGACTGAAGTTTGCCTTTTATCAAACAGCCCACTAGGCAACCTTGCGGCTATGGGCTTTTCCCTGTTCATCCAAGATACGTTGGAACAGATCCTTGGGATCGTCAAGTTCTGGGATCAAGGCAATGTCCCGACCTTCGTTGAGTTCCAGAGCCATCTTGTGGATGTAGCTCAAGGTGGAAAAGTCTTCCAGGGCAAAGCCCACCGAGTCAAAAATGGTGACCTGCTGTTGGCTGTCGCGGCCCGCAGCGGGGTTGGCAATGGCCTGCCAGACCGGAAACACCGGGTGGCTGGCGGGCAGCTGCTGGATGTCCCCCTCGACCCGGGTTTGGGGCTCAAACTCGACGAATATTTTGCCCTGGCGCAGCACATCAATGTGCAGCTCGGTTTTGCCGGGACAGTCGCCGCCCACGCCGTTGATGTGCATGCCAGGCTCCACCATGTCCGGGGTGAGTATGGTGGCCCAGGTTTTGTCAGCGGTGCAGGTGGTAACCACGTCAGCGCCTTTGACGGCGTTGGCGGCAGATTCAGCGCAAATAACCTTCAGCTGCGGAAACTGCCGCAGATGGCGCTGCAGTTTTTTCATGGCCTCGGGGTCGATGTCAAAGATCCGAACCTCCTCAATACCCAGCAACAGATGAAAAGCCATGGCTTGGAACTCGCTCTGGGCACCGCTGCCAATCATGCCCAGCACCTTGGCATCAGCCCGGGCCAGGGCTTTTGCTGCAATGGCGGAGGCGGCGGCGGTACGAAAAGCGGTGGCCAGGGTAAGTTCGCTGAGTAATACCGGATACCCGGTGTCCACCTCCGCCAGCGCACCAAAGGCCATCACCGTGGAGACCCCTTTGGCCGGGTTGGCGGGATGTCCGTTGACGTATTTAAAGCCGTAACGGTTTTCATCGGCAATCGGCATGATTTCGATTACCCCCACCTCGCTGTGGCTGGCGACCCGGGCGGTTTTATCAAAGGACTCCCAACGTTTGAAATCTTCTGTCATGGTGTTGGCAACGCCCTTGACGAATTCGCCAGGGCCTATTTGATTGACCATGCGACAAAGCGCGGGTACGTCAACAAATCGTGTCATGTGCTGATCCAGGAGATTTTGGCCAATTACAAAGATTAGAGGGGTTTATCGGGAAAAAACAGTCAATGTTCAATTTATGGGCGTGATTCGCCTGGTGGAGGGAGTGACAGCCACCAAGACCAATCGGCTGCTGAAAGGTTTCCCATAGGTTCTGTCACCGATTGTCATAAAGGCCCATGGCGCGCCGGGGAGCTATGCCGGCGGCGCAGCGGACTGGGCCGGTTCCGGCCGCCGGGTCAGCACAATGGCCATGGCAACCAGGCAGCACAGCAACATCAACCCCACCACGCCTATGACTCCCAGTGACAGGGTCTGGCCTACCAGCTGGGCCAACAGTCCGCTTGCCAGCAGCTGGACCGCCCCGAAGCAGCCTGATCCTGAGCCCATATGGGGCGCTGATGCGGACAGCAGTCGAATCTGCAGTGCTGGATAAGTCAGTGCCTGGGCCGTAGCCAATACGGCAATGGGGCCAAACACGCCCCAGGGACCGATATTGGTCAAACTGGTCAGCATTAGCGAGGTGCTACAGGCCAGCAGACTGCCGGCTGCGCCCCAGAAAATCAGCCCCCTGGGCGAGAACAGACTGCCAAAGCGACCGGCGAACAGGCTGCCGGCCAGAAAACCCAGGGGCACAACAAAAAAGTAGTGGCCGTAGGCCGACGCCGGCAGACCGTAGTATTGGGTAATCAGGTATGGCGCACCGGCCAGAAACGCCATGGTGCTGCCCTGCAGGGCGGCGCCGTAGATGACCATCCGCCGATAGGGGCGGCGGGACAGCAGCATGGCGAACCTGGCCCAGGGAACCAGTTGACGATCACTCTTCAGTTCTGCTGGTCGGGTCTCTGGCAGCATGAAATACAGCCCTGCCAGAAGCAGGCTTGAAATGAGGGCAATGGCGCCGAAAATGTAGCGCCAGCTCAGGTACTCAATCAGGTAGCCGCCTAAAAATGGGCCCATCACAGGGGCCAGCATCATGGCGGCCGAGATATACCCCAGCAGGCTGGAGGCTTGTTTCTCGCCGTAAACATCGCTCACCACAACCCGGGACAGGGTAAACCCCACCGTGGAACCCGATGCCTGTATCGCCCGACCGACAATCACCATCCAGATGCTGCCCGCAGTCATGCAGACCAGGGAGCCCAGCACGCACAGGGCCACGCCAAATAAAATAACCGGTCGGCGCCCCAGTCGATCTGCCAGCACACCATAAATCAGCGAGCCCATGGCCATGAACAGCAGGGACAGGGATAAGGTCAACTGCGCCACGCTGCGGCTAACGTCGAAATCCTCCTGCAGAGCCGGCAGGGCAGGAACAAACGAGGACATTGCCAGGGGGCCAAGGCCGGTGATGCACACCAGCAGCAACAAAAGGCCCCGTGATCCACTCACCGCAGATCCGCCCCGGGACTGGGGCGCTGTTGGCGGGATCCCTCGCTCCAGCGCAGCGGAGGCCGGCCCAGAAGCGTTACCAGAAGCGTTAGGTGTATCCATGGAAAAACGCTCCTGAAGGGCCAGACTGACGTGTAGCTGAGTAGTTATCGGTACAACGGGGCCGGAGATTAAGTATCAGCGCGTCATGGTAGTGTGTTTGTCAGGTGTAGGAAAACCCTGGAAATACGCTGCGGTTTCGTTGCTGCCGCTGCCGTCGAAAAAAGCCCATCAGTGAGAGTGAGAGTTTTGGCTGGCTTGGGGCAATTGCTCTCCTGGCTGACAACTGGGGTCTATGGGCTCGGGCCGAAACCAATTTTGCTGGGCAGCCGTTGTGAACTGGGCGGGATTCAGCGGCGATGGCTGTTGGGACAGCCACTGAATCACAACATCTCGCACCAGGGGCATGGCAAAATCCACCGCAAAACCGCCCTCGGGCATGACGCCCTGCAGCACGCCCGCGCCGCCCAGTGCCAGGTAGTCACTGGTGGCAACGTTAAGTCGGTCGTTATCGTCAACCACCCGACCGTCTTCTCGGCTGATGGCGATCTCCAGCAGGCCATCGGTGCAGCTGACCTGGGCCCTGATACCCGAGATGCCCACGGCTTGTTCTCCCTTAAGCGCCTGCGACGCCAACACCTGGCGCAGCTGAGCGCCGCTGAGTTCAAGGGTTACCACCCGGTTATCAAAGGGAAAGGTCTTGAACAGCCGGCCGTAGGTCAGCGGGCCTGCAGGCAGCGCCGTGCGCAGGCCGCCGCGAACGTTTTGCAACACCAGCTCGGGCTGTAAGGATTCGTGCAGGGCCCGGTTGAACAGGTTTCCGAGGGCCGAGTCGGGACTGTTATCCAGGGTAAAAGGGGCGGCCAGTTCGACGCCAATCTGCCGGTTTTGCAGTTCCATGGCGCTGCGGCGGGCCTTCAGGGCAATGGCGCTGACCATTGCATCGGGTTGGATCTCCTGACCTTCATAGGTGCCGCCGGCCTCAATGGCTTGAGGCGGAAAAATCCTGCTGCCAAGCACTTGCCCCGTTTGCCGATCAATCTGATAGTCCACCCGGTCGAAGGCGGTGGTGTTAGAAAAGCCTGAGGTGATGGTAATGCCGTTAACGCGATGGGCCAGGCCCTGGTGAACGTGACCGGCGATAATCTGATCCACCAGGTTTTTTGGCAGCGCCCTGGCGACGGCAAAGATCTCACTGTCTGCTTGGCAGCTGCTCAGGTCATCAGGATCAGCAAAGTTCTCGCAGCGTCCACCGGCGTGGGCCGCCACGATCACCAGGGCCGCACCGGCCCCGCGAAGCCTGCGGGCTTCGGTTTCAATGGCAGCCGCCAGGGGCGTCACCCGCAGATCCGAGACGTTGGCGGCAATGGTGCCGGCCAGTCCGCGGCGGGCAATGACGCCAATGATGCCCACCGTGACGCCAGCCTTTTCCAGCGCAACGGAGGGTTGCACGTTGATCCAATCCACGGTCTCGCCGGTCTCAGCATCAACCAGGTTGGCGGCCAGCAGGGGGAAGCTGGCCTCACGGGCTCGTTGTTTGAGCGCACCTCTTGGATCATCGCCAGGCTGGGTAACAATGGCGTCGTCTCCCAGGGGACCAAAATCAAATTCATGGTTGCCAACGGCGGCCGCGTCGTAGCCCATCTGGTTAAAGGCTGCCACCACCGCAGCCCCTTCATTCAGGTTGGAATCCAGGGTGCCCTGCCACATGTCGCCGGCGTCGATCAGCAGCACGTCGCCGCCGTCGTTGGCCCGAATGTCGCGGATGCGCTGCACGAAGCCTGCAAAAATTTCCAGCCCCCCTGCGCCGTCCCGGGCCGACAGTTCACCGTGCACATCGTTGCTGCCTATCACCGTTAGGGTCAGGCTTGCTGGCGGCGTTGGCGTGGTGGCGCAGGCACTGACCAAAAGGCCGGCCAGGAGGCCGATAAGGAGAGTGGGAAAACGGTCTGCTAGATTCATCAGAGGACTATAACGTATCACCTGAAAATAGGCTGCTGGCTATTGGGCCTCTCTTGCTGTCGTATCCCCCGGCCAATTTCGTACTAATAGATAGACCAAAGGGCCGGCTCACCGGCCTGCAAGCGCATCGAGGAAGACCTTTGAAATTCCGACTGAAAGTATTAGCGGTTGCCGTTGCCAGCGGCTGGACCGGCAACCAGGTGGCTCACAGCGCCACCATTACGGTGAATTCGGCCAGTGATTTGTTTGTGCTTGCTGGCAGTTCCGTCTGTAATTTGCGTGGCGCGATCAGCGCCGCCAACAGCGATTCAGCAGTCGCCGGCTGTGCAGCGGGCAGCGGCGTCGAGGCTGATGTCATTGAGTTTGACCCGCTGGTGTTCGGAGAAACCATCAGTCTGGTCAACGGCCAGTTAACGATTGCTTCTTCCATGACCATAGACGCCTCGGCGGCGGGGCGCAGGCGGATTGGCATTTCGGGCAACAACAGCTCTCGGGTGTTCAATATTTCTAACGGCCACGTTAGCGACGTCATTGATGTCACCCTGTATGGATTAGATCTCACCCAGGGTTTTGTCAGCGCAGACGCTGGCGGCGCTATTCGCAATGATCATGAGAATGTAGAACTCATCGATTGCACTATCACTGGCAACGTGGCTGATGATCTGATTGATGAGGGCAATGGTGGCGGCATTGCAAACTTCGGCACCATGACCCTGACCGACAGCACAATCAGCGACAACACTGCCAGCAACTACGGCGGCGCCATCATCAATTATGGGGCGTCCCTTAGTCTGTACAACACCACCGTGAGCGGAAATGGCGCCAGCCGGGGAGGGGGGATTCAAAGTCAGGATGGCCCCGGCGGCAACCCGTCAGAGTTGCTGATTCGCGGCGGCGCTATCAGCGGTAATTCGGCCACCATCTTCGGCGGGGGAATTTCTGCCATGTATGAGGTGACACTCAGCAGCACTAGCGTGTCTGGCAACACCGCGAGCAACGGCGGCGGGGTGGGCATGTTCAGCCCTTTTGGCAATTTGCTCATCAGCGACACCAACCTCAATAACAACTATGCCAGCGGCTCTGGCGGGGCATTGAGGGGTCCCTCTTCGGGCCTGCTCAATATCACCAACAGCCAGCTCTACAACAATTCAGCGGGCAACAACGCCGGCGCTATCTACTCCCTGGGCGTGACCACCATCACCGACTCCACGGTGATCGGAAATACCGCCATCAGCGGCACCGGCGGGGGCATCAGGCATTTGGATGGTTACAACCTGAGTATTGATAACAGCCAGATAAGCATGAACGGATCAGCATCCAGCGGGGCCGGCATATATGCATCCGGCCCGGTTTCCCTGATAGATTCCAGCGTCTCGGGCAATGCGGCCCAGAGTGTCGGTGGTGGGGTCTATGCTGGCAGTGGACTGACTATTACTCGAAGCACCTTCGAGGCCAACACCGCCACCAACGGGGCCGCTTTCTATACCGCCAACACCTCCACGGCGCTGTTGACCAACGTCACCGTATCGGAAAATTTGTCCACCGGTGCTGTTGCCATGCCCTATTCGGCAGCCATTTACGCGGCAGGTATCGTTCGGCTCAGTCATGGCACCCTGGTGGGCAATGCCCCCAGTGCTATAGCCAAGCCCGCTGGGTCGGGAAGCTGGAGTATGTTCAACACGGTGTTGGTGGATTCAGCCATTACGGACTGTGTGGACGCCGTTAAGGATGTGGACCTCAATATCAATAATTTTATCGGCGACGGCAGCTGCGCCACGGATGCCATAAACCTGTTGGTGGGAGATCCAATGCTCCAGCCCCTGGCCGATATTGGCGGGCTTACCCGCAGCCATGGGCCGAGCTCTGGTAGCGCGTTGGTGGACGCTGGCGACAGCGACACGAATTATTGCCCCAGTTCTGACCAGACCGCCATGCCGCGCCCCATTGATGGAGACAGCGATGGCGACAGCGACTGCGATATCGGCAGCGTGGAATTTGTTGACTTGTTCCCGCCCCTGGCCAACCTGATTAGCGCGCCAGATATTTCGGTGGCCGGTGCCTCAAGCATTGAGATCCAAGTCAGCTATACGGATCTTGACGGCGCCGTTGACTTTGCCAGCGTAGGCAGCACTGATCTGACCATCAATCCCGGGCCGCTGGTGGTGCAAAGCGTAGCCCTGGGCGGCACGGTTAGTCAGCTGATAGCCACCTATACCGTCCTAGCTCCCGGGGGCAGCTGGGATGCTGACGACAACGCAACTTACAACATCGTCCTCAGCCCCAATGAGGTGCTGGATATCGCCAGCACCGGGGTCAATGGGGTGCCGGGTGGAAGCCTGGGAGGCTTTACCGTTGCCATTGCCGAAATCGATGTCAGCGGCGGTGGCATCAGCATTGCCGATGGAGACCAGTCACCGTCTCCAGCCGACAACACCGATTTTGGTGATGTTGCCCTGCAGAACGTCAGGACGCGAACCTTCATCATTGCCAACAGCGGCGCTGCGACCATTAACCTGGACGGGCCGCTGCTAATTTCCGGTTCAGGGTTTAGCGTCACGCAACCCCCGGTCAGTGTTCTGGCAGCAGGTGAGACTACCCAATTCCAAGTGAGCTTTTCCCCCACCGTTCTGGGCCCAGCCCTGGGGCAGGTCACGATCAATAGTAATGATAGCGACGAAAACCCTTATAGCTTTGCCCTGGCAGGCAACGGCGTAGAGGCCGGTGAGGACATCTTTGCTGATGGATTTGAGTCGCCCTGACGCCGAGGAGAACGGTGTTTCGGTCAGGGCAGTGCGGGCTCAAAGCCATCGCGAAAAAAGGACAGGTTCGGCGTCAGAGCGATGTCCTGGATGGTGGTCTGGAATTCCAGCAACTCATAGCTGAAGGTTGCTGACAGATAGCCCGGCGCCACCACGGTGGCGGTGTAGCTGCCAATCACGTCCACCAGGGTGTAGGCTCCGGTGCGATTGGAAAACGTGCCTCTATTGCCGGAACTGCTGACGGTGGCAAAAAACACCGGTTGGCCGGTTTGTGCGTCGGTCACGTTACCGCTGAGTCTGCCGGTACCGTTGAAGCCAAAATTCGTAAAGGGCAGTTCCACCGTGTAGCTTGCCCCGCCGGCAGGAAAGATTGATCCGGCGCAGGCAGGATTATCCGCCGCCGCGCAGGGCCGCAAACGGATGAAGTAGTAGCCGTCTGCCGGGGGTAGATAGCTGCCAAAACCCAGTATCTCGACGTCTGAAGTCTCGGCGAAGAGCGTGTCTTCAAATAGCGCTCGGCCATCTGCGCCCTGTCGATAGATGTCGACAGCAATCCCGGTGCCAACGCCTGCGCCATTAATGGCGATGCCGGCGCCAGGGGTGATTCGCAGAGGCTCTTGTTGGGGAAGAAAAAAGGCAAACCAGTCCACATCCTGGGGCTGATGAAAGGTATGGGAAGAAAGACCGGTAAAGGTCGCCTGGTCAAAGCTGTTGTCGGGCTCGAAGCTGTCTTGAGCCGACACATTACCGGTCAACAGCAGGCT
>CAYGPO010000111.1:0-6721 GCA_964351665.1 uncultured Gammaproteobacteria bacterium
ATGGATGAGCGTGGATTTGCAGCCCGGAAGTTTCTACCGCGCAGACTCCTAGCCTTCAGAGGAAAGGGATTGTCGCCGCACCGCCAGGGCTTCACGCTCTAGCAGCATGGAGGAAAAACTATCGGCGGGCAGCGGCCGACAAAACAGGAAGCCCTGCAGCTCGTCACAATGATGGGCAGCCAGGAATTTTAGGTGGTCTTCCTGTTCCACACCCTCTGCCACCACTTCCATGTTCAGCTGATGGGCCATGGATATTGTGGCCTGCACAATGGCCTCGTCGTCCGGGTCTACGCCGATATTGCGGACAAAGGACTGATCAATCTTGATTCGGTCAGCGGGGAATCGTTTCAGGTAGTCCAACGACGACTGTCCGGTGCCGAAGTCGTCAATGGAGATCCGACAGCCCATATCGCGAAGAGACTGAAGCTTCTCCGTAAGGCCGTCGATGCTCTTGATACTGAGGCTCTCGGTAATTTCCAGATCCAAAAACCCGGGATGAAGGTCGGCCTCGTTTAAGGCCTTTTCCACCACCTCCAGCAGATTCGGCTGGCGCAACTGCAGCGGAGACAGGTTGACACCCAGGGTAAGCGGGATGTCAAAACGGTCCTGCCAGCGACGGGTGATCTTGGTCGCCTCACGCAGCAGCCACTCACCGATGGGCACAATCAGGCCGGTTTCCTCAGCCAGGGGAATGAAAAACCCTGGGCTGATCAGCCCCAGATCCGGGTGCTCCCAGCGAATTAACGCTTCCATTCCAACGATATCTTCGCTGGCGGTGGAGACCTGTGGCTGGAAAAACACCCGCAGCTCATTATTGCTCTCAGCCTGGCGCAGCTTGGATTCCAACACCAGCTTCTGCTGATGGGATTCCTGGGGCTGATCCACATAGACCTGGGCGCTGTTACGACCCAGCCCCTTGGCGTTATACATGGCAATATCCGCGCTCTTAATCAGCGCTTCAGCATCAATCCCGTCATCGGGATAAAAACTGATACCAATACTGGCAGTCAGCTGCAATTCCTGGGTCGATTCAAGCATCAGCGGTTCAGCCAGCAAGGCGTTGGTTTTCGCTGCAATGCGCAATACGTCGTCGCGATGAACAATATGGCGCAGCAAAATCGTGAACTCGTCCCCGGCATAGCGAGATACGGTGTCGCTGCCGCGAATGGCGCCCTGTAAACGGTCGGCAACCGCTGCCAGTACTTGATCGCCCACGTCGTGGCCCAGACTGTCGTTGATGGTTTTGAACCGATCAAGGTCAACAAACAGGATCGCAAACAGTTCACCGGTGCGGCCGGCTTCTCGCAGGGCATGGTCTAAACGATCGTTGAACAAGGATCGATTGGGCAAACGGGTCAGCGAATCGTGCAGGCCAAACGCGTCGCGCTGGCGGCGTAAGGTCTGGATTTCAAAGCTCTGGGCCAGGTTTGAGGCCACCACCTTGAGCACATCCAGAGCCGATGACCAGTCCTCGATGCGGCGACGGCTGGCCGCCATCAGGACGCCGATCACCGTCTCGTCGCTGGCCCTCAGGGGCAGGCCAATGTAGCTTTCGATCTGGTTTTGGCCGACAAAATCATCAAACCCCAGCTTGCTTCCGGCGTTTTCCTGAGCCAGCACCCAGTTGCCGGCCAGAATGATCTCGTAAGGCTTATGTTCATGCAGGTCCGCCAGCTGGCTTTGCAGATCACTGCGCCCGAAGGCGGCCAAAATGGTCGGTGTTGCGGTCTCAGATTGGGCCTGCCCCACCACCAGAAACAGGTCCAGATCCAGGCACTCACTCACCAGATCAGCAATGGTCGCGTTTGAATCGCCAACCTGGGGGTCTGAAAAAATGCGCCCAACCGAGCGCAGCCGTTCCAGTAATCTTAAGCGGGGTTGGCGGTCTCTCAGTCGAGTCAGGTAGACCGCTTTGGTATCTTGTACCGCCAGCGTCTGGGTGATTTCTATCGCCTGACGTGGACCACCCTGGGCGCTGCGATAACACTCAACATAGATCCGCCCTTCCTGGCGCAACAGCTTGCGCTGCTCCTTCTTCTCGCTGGCTGAAAGATCCAGGCTGAGATCATCCAGGGAGTTCTTACGCCAGCTGTCATGGCTGCCGCCGTAGGCATCCAGCAGCGACTGAGACACTTCAATAATCTGGTCAGTGGCCGCATCCAGCAACAGAAACTCATCTTCCAGGCCATCCAAAATTGACAGCGAACTCCTGGCGCTGTGGGCGACGCTCTGGCTGTCCCCATCGCTGCCGGGGTCGTTGAGTCGGTTCAGCCGGTATTCCAGCTCAGCGGTCTGCACCGGTCCTTGGATCAAATCGTCGGTGGCGGAAAACAGCTTGCCCAGGGCACTGCCCCGTCGATCTTTGCCCGGCGGCAGAACCCCCAGCACCTTGCCCTCAGCCACTGCTGATCTAAACCGCGATATCAGCCTCTTGAGTTCAAGAGTTGACAGGGATAGATCCACCACCAGCAGACTGATGGACATCTGACTGACAAATTCCAATGCCTGGCTGGCGTTTTTTGCGGTGTAGATGGCCTCCACTTCAGCCCGATCCAGGGTGTCAAACAAGACCCGCCGATCGTCTCGGCTGGGCGACAGGATGAGGACCCCTCCGTCGGTCACTGGGCTACCCAGCGGCCGTCACGCAGCTTCGGTCGCAAACGCTCCTGGGGCTGCTCCACCACGTGGTAAACGCTGTCGCCCAGCATGCCCGGCAGACGAATGTTTTGTCCCAGCAAGATGACCTTACGCTGATGGCCGTCTCTGGCAACGGCCAGATTGCGCAACAGTTCCACGCCGCGGTGCTGAAGATGACCTTCAATACCGGAGAACACGTAAATCCCGTAGTGCATGCTGTGATGCACGTGGCGCAGGGCGTCGGTGAGCATCCGACAGCCCGGCACGCTGATGTCCGAAGCCTTGAGGCTCAGCAGCCCATCATCCGGGCTCCAATGATAAATAGAGCGTCCGCTCTGGCGGCAAAGCAGACGAAAATGGGCCAGCGCCACAGGCACGTCGATGCAATGGAGTGCAACAACGTTCTCCTCGCGCTCAATCAACTGATCGTAGAAATCCTGCCCCATGTCCCGTCGTGATTTACCTCAATGAAAACCCCGCTTCGGGCCAGGAAAAAATTTTAGGGGTAAAACCATTAAAATTCAATACTCTGGGTTTAGTTATTAATCTCAAGACTGAAGTAATCTTTTAGCCTTGATGGTAGGCACGATACCCCCAGCCATGAAATAATTGTGTTAATCGCGCGCTGCGCGTTCCTCTTTTCCTCGGAGCTCTCATGTTTGAAGGCCTGCGCCTGCAACACTGGCATCACAGCATCAACAGCAACGGCATCGTGCATTTGGTTATGGATGTCGCCAATGCCAACGCCAACACCTTCTCCCGCGCTGCCATGCGCGAGCTGTCCAGCCTGATTGAGCGGCTGCACATCGATCCACCCAGGGGGGTGCTGTTCACATCGGGTAAAGACAGCGGCTTTATCGCCGGGGCGGACGTCAGCGAATTTGAACAGGTCGCGGCGGAAGGCCGAGAAATGGAGACCATACAGGCCGGCCAGAACACCTTCGACCAGATTGCCGCACTACCCTGCCCAACGGCTGCTGCCATCAACGGCTTTTGCATGGGGGGCGGAACCGAATTGGCCCTGGCCTGTGACTATCGCATCGCCACCGAAGATAGCCGCATTGGACTACCGGAGGTGCTGCTGGGGATCCACCCTGGCTGGGGCGGCACCGTGCGCTTACCGGCCCTGATTGGGGCCCCGGATGCGATGGACCTTATGCTCACCGGCCGAGCCCTGCGCGCCACGGTTGCCCAAAGCAAGGGCCTGGTAGACCGAGTCTGTCCCAGTGAAGGGCTGCTGGCGGCAACAGAGAAAATGCTGCTGGCCAGACCCAGCCCGCGGCGGGCACCGATCCATCTGCGGGCCCTTAACCTGTGGCCTGCGCGCCAGATCCTGGCCCGGGTGATCGGGCAGAAGACCCGCGCAAAGGCTAATCCCAAACACTACCCGGCGCCCTTCGCCATGATCGAGCTGTGGCGCCGATTTGGCGGCAACCCCAGAGCGATGATGCGCGCAGAAGCTCGCTCCATGATCAAAATGGCCCGCACCAGCACGGCAAAGAACCTGACCCGAGTATTTTTCCTGCGTGAGGCCATGCGTGAGGTCAGCGAGGAGCCCGTTGCGCCGATCAAGCACATTCACGTTATTGGCGCCGGCGTGATGGGTGGCGATATCGCCGCCTGGTGTGCCCTTCGCGGCCTGACCGTCACCCTCCAGGACCGGGAGGCAAAATTTGTCGAGCCAGCCATCGCCCGGGCCCGCAAGCTGTTTGAGAAAAAGCTTAAACAGCCGCAGAAAATTGCTGACGCCACCGGCCGGCTACGGATGGATATTGAAGGCAGCGGAGTGGCCGAGGCGGACGTGGTGCTGGAGGCGATCTACGAAAACCTGGAAGCCAAGCAGGCCCTGTTTCGCGACATCGAACCGCGCATGAAAGAAGATGCCGTGGTCGCCACCAACACCTCATCGATACCGCTGCAGGACCTGGCCGGCGCGCTGAAAAATCCCCGCCGGCTGATCGGGCTGCACTATTTCAACCCGGTGGCCAAAATGCCCCTGCTGGAGATTGTGGTGCACCCCGACCTGGACCCAGCGGTTGAGCAACGCTGCCGTGTCCACGCCAAAGACATCGATAAGCTGGTGGTGGCCGTCACCAGTACACCGGGGTTCTTAGTCAACCGAATTCTGATGCCCTACATGATGGAAGCGGCCAGCATGGTCGCTGAGGGTATACCTGGACGCCTGATCGACAAAGCGGCGAAAGATTTTGGCATGCCCATGGGCCCCATCGAGCTGGCAGACCAGGTGGGGCTGGATGTGGCTGTGTCGGTGGCCCAGGTGCTGTCCGATCAGCTCGGGCTCACCATTCCCGATGGCCTGGAGGAGCGGGTTGCCGGTGGCAAACGCGGGCGTAAGGACGGCGAGGGTTTCTATAGCTACCCCGAAGGAAAGCCGGTCAAACCCGAGGTGCCTGAAGGCTACACCCCGCCAGCGGACATCACCGATCGAATGCTGATGCCGTTTTTCAACATGGCGGTGACCTGTATGCGGGAGAAGGTTGTAGAAAGCCCCGAGATGCTGGACGCCGGCATTATCTTTGGCACCGGTTTCGCGCCGTTTCGCGGCGGACCCTGGCAACACATTGTGGATACCGGAGCGCCGGCGCTAAAGCGAAAACTGGAAGCGCTGGAAGCACGTTACGGTGAGCGCTTTGCCCCTGACCCGGGTTGGGACACCCTGTTTGAGGTCGCCGAGTAACCCACTAGCCCAACCGGCTTTGTCGCAAGGACCGGATGATTGCCAGCGCTGGGTTGTTAGCGGTATGGGGCCCAAGTGGAGATGAAAGCCATCAGCTTGGCCGCTGAGTCGATGCTGGCTTCACATGGTATGGGTGGGACGATCAGCATTGACCATCCCCGCTAAAATGGTCTCGATTTTTGTCTTCGCCATCTCGCCGTCGCTGCCCTCATTAAACTGAACCCCAATGCCGGCAACCCGGTTACCCTGGGATCCCGCCGGGGTCACCCAGATTACCTTGCCGGCCACCGGGATTCGGTCTTCGTCTTCCATCAGCGTTAGCAGGATGAACACCTCATCACCCAGCGCATACTTTTTATTCGTTGGAACAAACAGCCCGCCGTGCGCCACATAAGGCATGTACGACTGATATAGGGCCGTTTTGTCCTTGATCGAAAGCGACAGGATTCCCTGCCGCGGCATTCCACCCGCCATTCCTTTTCCCCATCAGGCCGCTGTATCGCGCCACTTTAGCAGCAGCGCTTCCAGCTGAAGTTCTGACCGCGCGCTGGTAGTTAACAGCGAACGGCAACGATTGGTAGCATCATACAGGCTCCAAAGACTTGTCAAATCCCCTACTGGCAATGAAGCCCCGTGGTTTTCTGGTTCGAGGATCGAACATCGAAGCTGCTGCTGTGCGTGCCGAGCCAGCTGCCGAAGTCTCAAGGTAACGTGGCCGCCGTCGATCCATTTTGCCGCCAATTCAGGCACGCCGATTTGGGCCGCGCGAAGCATCTTCAGCTCCTCTTCCACCGAGGCCCCATCAGGCAGCCCCCCCTGATGCACCAACTCCAGGGCATCGTCGACGCTGCCATGACTCAGGGTCAACAGCCGCTCCACCCTTTCTTCGTCCAAACCCTGGCAGATCTGTAGCAGGTAAGCTTTTAGGCTTGGCCGGCTGGGCTTTGGCATCAGAAGCGTCTGACAGCGCGATCGTATGGTGGCTGGCAACGCCCCGGGGCGGGCACTGCACAGGATGATCAGGGTGCTGCCCGGCGGCTCTTCCAGGGTCTTCAGCAGCGAGTTGGCGGCTGCCCGGTTCATGGCGTGGGCCGGGTCAATAATAAAAATCCGCCGCCCCGCAGCGGTCAGGGTTGCGTTACGCGCCAGCTCCCGGGTTTGCGCAATAACGATTTGGCCGCTCTTGGAGTCGGGCTGCAGCAATATCAGGTCCGGGTGGCTTGCTGCGCTGACCCACTGGCAGCTCTGGCAGCCGCTGCAGGACGAACCCGCACTGGAACACAAAAGATTCCGGCCCAAGGCCACAGCAAGGGTTTGCGCCAGCTGATCGCCGGCCAATAGCAGCGCATGGGGCAAACGCCCCTGGGATTCCAGCTCGCCTAAGCT
>CAYGPO010000111.1:6821-14471 GCA_964351665.1 uncultured Gammaproteobacteria bacterium
TCCACCGCACCCAACACCTCAGCCGCCACGGCTTTCTTGCTATTGCCCGCATCAATCACCCGATAGTGGCTGGCGCTTTTGGCCCGTTTTAAATACGCCCCTCGAACCCGCTGGTAAAAAGCCGCCTTTTCCCGCTCAAAGCGGTCCGCCGCGCGACCCTGGGTGGCCCGGGTCAGACCACGAGCTGGCGCCACGTCCAACAGCAGGGTCAAATCCGGCCGGGCTAATCTTGGCAGCCAACGCTCCAGTGTCTCGATCTTTTTCCACGGCAACTCTCTGCCACCGCCCTGGTAGGCGAATGACGCGTCCACGAAGCGATCACAAACCACCCAGGTTCCCGCCTTAAGCGCTGGCATGATTACCTTGGCCACATGGTCATAGCGGGCGGCAAACACCATCAGGAGCTCGCTCAAAGGGTCGATTTCAGAATTCGGATCAAGCAGCAGCCCGCGTAGCGCCTCAGCCAGGGCCGTGCCACCGGGTTCGCGGGTGCTGACATGGGCAACACCCCGATCGTCCAGGAACCGGGTCAGGCGCTTCAAATTGGTGCTCTTACCAGCCCCCTCTCCGCCTTCAAGGGTAATGAAGCGCCCTCTTACCGGGATTGCCACAGGTCCGCCGGAATGATGAATTTTGTTTGAGAAATCATATTAATTTTATCTACTAAACCATTGTCTTATAATTATTTTTTATTGCCAATCTGGTATTTTCTCACCGCCGCATTGTGCTCATCCAAGGTCACTGAAAACTGGTGACTGCCGTCACCTCTGGCGACAAAATACAGAGCCTGCCCGTCTTCCGGGTGAGCCACCGACGCCAGCGCGGCTTTGCCCGGAATCGCAATGGGTGTGGGAGGGAGGCCATGCCGGGTGTAGGTATTGTACGGCGTGTCCGTTCGCAGATCCCGCCGCCGAAGGTTTCCATCAAAGGCCTCTCCCAGGCCATAAATAACCGTAGGATCGGTTTGCAGACGCATGCCAAGCTTAAGCCGCCGCATAAATACCCCGGCGATCTTAGCCCGTTCTGACCCAAGGCCGGTTTCTTTCTCCACGATGGAGGCCAGGGTTAGCATTTCCAGGGGCGATTTCAACAAATCTTTGTCCTCCCGTTCCTGCCAGACAGACGCCAGCAGGGTCTTTTGCGCGCCGTAGGCCCGCTGCAGCAGCTCCAAATCGGTGGTACCTCGAGGAAAATGATAGGTTTCGGGCAAAAACCAGCCTTCGGGATGGGTTAATTGTGGATCAACCCGCAGGGCTACCTCCGCATCGGGCAACTCAGTGATGGTTTGCTGAAGGGCTTGATGGCGCTCCAGCGCTGCTCTTAAGTCTTTGAAGTTCCAGCCATCAACGATGGTCAGAGCATGCTGCACCACCTTACCTCTGGCCAAATAGTCCAACAGCTCCGGTGCGGTCATTGCCACCGGCAGCAGGTATTCACCCGCCTGAATCCGCCCAGCCAGATCACTGCGCCGACCCAGCAGCCACCAGTGCCAGCGCTGCTTGGCCAGACCCTTCTCGACCAGCTGATTGAGCACCTTCGCATAGCCCTGGCCCGGCTGCACCGTCATGGCCACCGGCTCGCAATTGGGTAAATGCTGCTGCAGAAATGACTGATAGCTGAGATAACCCCAGCCGGCCACTGCGCCACTGGCCATCACCATCAGCAGTGCCAACCTGAGCAGCCACTTCATGGCATCGACGCCTTCGCTGAGGCCGGGCCCACGGGCGAGGTTGCGGTCAATGTCTCCGAATCCTGAGCACAGCCGGTTAGCAGATGGCGGCGAAAGTCCTCAGCCAGCCTGCTCCCGGCCTGAACACTTAAGTTCCTGTCAGGCTCCAACTGGCTGACCGGTTCAACCCAACGCACCGCGTTGCACAGAACCACTTCTGCGGCCCGCTCCAGCTGCTTTCTGCTAATGGGCTGCTCTACGACCAGGCCAAACTCCAGCAAAGCTGCCCGGGCCGTGCCGGCGACCCCGGCCCCCACCGGCGGGGTGATCCACTGACTGCCAGCGGCCATTTGCACACAGACGTTGCTTTGCAGCGCTTCACAAAGCCACCCCTTGCGGTCAAACAACAGGCCTTCGTCCCACCCATGTTCGGATATTTCTCGAGCCAACAGCACCTGCTCCAGGCGACAAAGATGCTTAAGCCCCTCCGTTACCCCCCCAGCAGCCATGGGCTGTTGGCACAGGCCCAGGCGGATCAGACCACGGGCCTGAGGGACAGCAAGCCTCATCACCAAACGTCGACCGATCTCGCGGCCCGTGCTGGCATAACCCGGCGCTGTGGCGCTGCCGCGGGTCAACACGAGGCGAACAACCGCCGGCCCTGTGCCGGCCAGCTGCCGGCATTCCCTCAGCATCAGCTGTTCGGCGGGCAGTGCCAGCATCAGTCGCTGACAGCCATGGCGAAGGCGCAACATATGCCAGCGCCACAGGGCCGCCTGGCCGTCATCAAAGCGAATGGTTTCAAACAGACCGTCGCCGTACAGCAGACCACGATCATCCAGCGGCAGGCTAAACGAGGCTACCCCATCAACCAGTGCTGCGGATTGGTCAGTACTCACTGGGATCGGCGCCCTGGAAGTCGTCGTGGGAATTATTGTGGGAATTGTTGTGGGAATGGTTCAGGGCCGCCAGCATTCCCCTGGCCTTGTGCCGAGTTTCAGCCAGCTCTCGCTGGGGCTGGGAGTCAGCCACAATCCCGGCACCGGCGCGCAGGGACAGCTGCTGTCCGGCCAAGTGCAGCGATCGGATCAGGATGTTCAGATCCATGTCGCCGTTTAGATTCATGTAGCCCATGGCGCCAGTGTAGGGCCCGCGCCCGACGCCTTCCAGTTCGCCGATGATCTGCATACAACGCAGCTTGGGACAGCCGGTGATGGTGCCGCCGGGGAATACCGCTTTGATCACCTCAACGGCGCTGACATCGGGTCGTCGTCGTCCATCTATCGCCGACACAATATGATGAATATTGGGATAGCTTTCGATGCCCATGAATTCGCTCACCCCTATGCTACCGGGGGTACAAACCCGGCCCAGGTCATTGCGTTCAAGGTCAATCAGCATCACGTGTTCGGCCCGCTCTTTAGGATCTGCCAGCAGCCCATCGCGCTGGCTTTGATCCGCATCTGGATCATTGCTGCGGGGAAAGGTGCCGGCTATGGGCCGGGTTTGGATGTGGTCCCCACGCATCGCCACCAGCCGCTCCGGCGAAGAACTAATCACCGAATTACCCTGCCAGCAGGCAAGCCCCGCAAAGGGGGCCGGATTGGACTCCCTGAGCCGGCTGAACAGACCGGCGGCGGAGCCGCTGTAGTGAGCCTGCCAAATCCTGGAAATATTGGCCTGAAAAATGTCGCCGGCCAGGATGTAATCCTTGACCCGATCCACTGCGGACAGAAATTTCTCTGGCGCCTCTTCCACCACACGCCCCACCACACCAGCATCGGGCCGATTGGCCGTCAGCTGATCGTAGTCTTTGATCATGCGCTGGAAAGCGCTGCGATTTTCAGCCACGGCGAAGGTCTGCTGGGTCTCGTGGTCGAACACCAGCGCGCCCGGGCAGCGCACCGCCAGGGCCTGGGGAAAACCCATCGGCGCCGCTGGCAAGGTGGCCAGCACCGGCTCAATCCCCCGGGCCAACTCATAGCCGAAAAACACGAACCAGCCGCCGCTAAACGGCAGCCTGGCCAGCTCATCAGGCACGCTGCCCGCAGTCGACGGCACCCCAGACTCTGGCTCCGTCCATCGGCTGAGCATGCGCAGGAAATGTTCCGCCTGGGGGCCGCTGCTGGCAGCGGGCAAGACCAGATGACCACCGGATGCTAAAAACAATAGATCGAAGCGACTATCTTTGGTGCCGTGGGCAACGGATTGTAAGAAAAATGGATAGCCCTGAGGGTCCGCCTGGTGAACCCTCAGGAGATCTTTGTGACCCTCCAGACAGTCGAAGAATCTTAGAATTTCTTAAACACCAGCGTTCCGTTGGTGCCGCCAAAGCCGAAGGAATTGGACAGCGCATATTCCAGGCTGGCATCCCGAGTCCCATCAGCAACAAAATCCAGATCGCAGCCCTCACCTGGGTTATCCAGGTTGATGGTTCCGGGCACCAGCTGATCACGCAGACTCAGCACGGAAAAAATTGCCTCCACGCCCCCCGCAGCGCCCAGCAGGTGCCCGGTCATGGACTTGGTGGAGCTGACGGGAATTTTGTAGGCGTGATCACCGAAGGCGCTCTTGACCGCCTGACATTCCGCCAGGTCCCCCACCGGCGTTGAGGTGCCATGGGCATTGACGTAGTTGATCTGGTCAGCGTTAATCTTGGCATCAGCCAGGGCCGCGTTCATGCACTGGGTGGCGCCGGCGCCGCCTTCCGGTGGCGAGGTCATGTGGAAGGCATCGCCAGACATGCCGAAGCCCGCCAGTTCAGCATAAATGCGTGCACCTCTGGCCTCGGCATGCTCCAGGGATTCCAGCACCATCACGCCGGCACCGTCAGACAGCACGAAGCCATCTCGATCCTGATCCCAGGGCCGGCTGGCGCCCTGGGGATCATGATTACGGGTGGACATGGCTTTGGCCGAGGCAAATCCGCCCATGGCTACCTCGCAGGTGGCGAACTCAGTGCCGCCGGCAATCATCACGTCACAGTCGCCGTAGGCAATCAGCCGCTGGGCTAAACCAAGATTGTGGGTGCCGGTGGTGCAGGCGGTAACGGTGGCCAGGTTCGGGCCTTTAAAACCGTAAATGATGGAGATGTGGCCGGACACCATATTGATAATGGTTGATGGCACGAAAAACGGCGAGATTCTTCGCGGACCGCTTTTTTCATATTGGATAGAGGTCTTTTGGATCGTAGCAATGCCGCCAATACCGGCCGCAACTGACACCCCGATCCGGGTTGGATCCTCGCTCTCCATATCCAGGCCGGCATCAGCAATGGCGTCCACCGACGCGGCAATGCCATAGTGGATAAAGGGGTCCATCTTGCGGGCTTCTTTGGGCGGCAGGTATTGGGAAACGTCAAAATCCCGCACCTCACCGGCAATCTGAGTCGCAAAAGCACTGGCATCAAAGTTCGTCACCGGAGCAAGACCGCTGCGGCCATTGACGATATTGTCCCAGGCGGTATCCACATCATTGCCCACCGGCGATTTAATCCCAAGGCCAGTGATGACCACTCTGCGTTTTGCCATTGCCATTTTCCTCAAACTGATCGCCCGCCGCTGGTGCGTCGCGGCCCGGGCTTTTGTCTGCCTTAACGAAAGAAGCTGCGCACCTGTCGGTGCACAGCTCCGAAAAGAAACCTGATGAGGTTGGTTTAGCCGACGTTTTGACTGATGTAGTCGATGGCCTGCTGAACGCTGGTGATCTTCTCCGCCTGCTCATCGGGAATTTCACACTCGAATTCTTCTTCAAGTGCCATCACCAGTTCCACAGTGTCCAGAGAATCGGCGCCAAGATCGTCAACGAAGGACGCGCTGGGTGTCACTTCGTCTTCTTTAACGCCCAACTGCTCAACCACAATTTTCTTGACCCGCTCTTCAATGCTGCTCATGTAAAAATGTTCCTCCTGAAATGCGCCGACATTGTAGTGAATGTGCCAGCGCTGATCCACTGTTTCAATCAAACAACCGATATTGAAACGTTCGTATTAAACAAGCGTCACAAGCGGTTGAACCGCTAACTCATGTACATCCCACCATTGACGTGCAGCGTTTCACCGGTCACATATCCTGCCCCATCAGAGGCGAGATAAGCTACGGCTGCTGCAATATCCTGGCCCTGGCCAAGACGATTTAGGGGAATCTGGCCCAATAAAGCTTCTCGCTGAGCCTCCGGCAGGGACTTGGTCATGTCGGTATCAATAAAGCCAGGGGCCACGGTATTGGCGGTAATGCCCCTGGAGCCAACCTCCCGGGCCATGGATTTGGTAAAGGCAATAATGCCCGCCTTGGCAGCGGCATAGTTGGCTTGACCCGGATTGCCCACCAGAGCGATCACCGACGCAATATTAATAATCCGTCCATATCGTGCCTTCATCATTGGCCGCAAACAGACCTTGCTCATTCTGAAAACCGACTTGAGGTTCACTGACATGATGTCATCCCAGTCGTCCTCGCTCATTCTTAACAGCAGCTGGTCCCGGGTAATACCGGCATTGTTAACCAAAATGGCCGGGGCCTGGGGCAGCGCCGCCATTAGCTCGGCGATGGAATCTGGCTCACCCACATTCAGCGCCATACCGCAGCTGTCACCGACCTCAAGGCCCAGCTCAGCCGCCGTGTTCGCCAGGTTCTCGCTGATGGCATCGGCAGCGCCAGCGCTGGTTGCCGTGCCGACGACCGTAGCACCTGCAGCCAGCATTCGTGCAGCGATGGCGGCCCCGATGCCCCGGGAAGCGCCGGTCACCAGCGCCAGCTTGCCCTGATGCTCCATCATCCTTCCACCGCACTAAGCTGGGCGTGTATCGCCGGCGTATCAATCAAAGCGCTTTGCTCAAGCTGGCGGGATATACGCCGGGTCAAGCCAGCCAGAACTTTACCCGGACCGCACTCCACAATGCTCTCGATGCCATGGTCCACCAGGTATTCGATGGTCTCCACCCAGCGCACCGGCTGGTAAAGCTGGCGCACCAGAGACTGGCGGATGTCATCGGGTTCTGAGTAAACGGCGATATCAGCATTGTGCAGCACCGGAACCTGGGGCTGACGCAGATCAACCTGCTGCAATCGATTGCCCAATTCCTCGGCGGCAGGTTTCACCAGGTCACAGTGGCAAGGCACACTCACCGGCAAGATCGTGGCGATTTTAGCGCCGGCCTCCTTGGCCATTTTTACCGCCCGCTGAACCGCATCCAGGGACCCGGCAATCACCGTCTGAGACGGGCCGTTGAGGTTAGCCGGGGCAACCACGCCCTGCTCTGCCGCCAGCTCACATATCGCCTGCACCCGCTCCAGGTTCAGACCAATCAAGGCTGCCATGGCGCCAGACCCGGGCGGCGCCGCCTGCTGCATCAAACGCCCGCGCTCTGCCACCAGCCAGGCGCCGTCAGCCAGATCCATGGCGCCGCTGGCAACCAATGCCGAGTACTCACCCAGGCTATGGCCGGCCATCATGGCTGGCATGGGACCGCCGCTTTCGCGCCATACCCGCCAGGTCGCGATGCCCGCAACCAGCATTGCTGGCTGGGTATTTTCGGTCTGATTCAAGGCTTCCGCTGGGCCGTTCTGGACCATCTCCCACAGGTCCATGTTGAGCCGATCCGAGGCCTCTTCAAAGGTTTGATGGATGCTGGGAAAGTCCTTAGCTAACTCTCCCAGCATGCCGACAGACTGTGATCCCTGGCCAGGAAACACGAATGCCATGGTGTTTTCGGACATGCTTTTTCTCTTCGTTGTTCTAGTATCAGTGCCTAGTGGGCCGTTTGGTAAAAAAGGCCCACTAGCAGGCTGTTGAAAAAGCCATCCATGGCGTTTTCAACATCGACAACGAAAAATGTCATTTTCCGTTGTCTCACATTTTCAATGACTTGCAGTCAATGAAAATGTCGGCACATCCCTGTGCCGAGCGCAGACTGTAAGAAAAGCGATTTTTCAACAGGCTGCTAGTATCGGATCAGCGCTGAGCCCCAGGTAAAACCGCCG
>CAYGPO010000112.1:0-4199 GCA_964351665.1 uncultured Gammaproteobacteria bacterium
CGCCGGGGGAGCGGAGCTGCTGATCAGCATTTAGCGATAACCCGGAGTTGACGTATGCTGGCGCCTCGTATCGATGGCCCCTTGGGATGACAGTACCGCGAAAGACCCAACAGCAGTCCGGTTACCGTCGCTGGTTGTTTGTTGGCCTGGGATTTACTTTTGTGGCCATCGGCATGCTGGGTGTGGTGCTTCCCGTGCTGCCCACAACGCCATTTTTGATTCTCGCCGCTGCCTGCTTTACCCGCTCGTCCGAGCGCTGGCATGCGTGGCTGTTAAGCAATCCCACGTTCGGGCCGCTGATTCAGGCATGGGAGCGGGATCGCTGCATTCCGCGGCGTGCAAAGATGGCTGCATTTTCCATCATGGCGTTGGTTGGCGGAAGCTCTGTCGCGTTTGCCTTGTCTTCGACGGGTGCCCGGCTGGCCGCGACTGGGCTGATCGCTGTTGGGCTCATCGCCGTTGCCATCATCCCCACCTGCGCTATGCCGCCCAAAGACAACGAGTAGGAGGCTCGCACCAACCCGTGGTGCTTGCTTGGTTAAAACAATGGCTTTCTGCAGCCACCGTGTCAAAAAAAAGGCCGCGCAATGCGCGGCCTTCCGTGAGTCGGGCAGGGTCTGCCCATGTGGTCGTAGTGGAACGATCAGCGATTGATCACTCCAACTTCACACGACAGCAGACTCTGAACCAATTGATACTCACTCGACATGTGATCACCTCCTTTGAATTAACCAACGGCCTGTGATCATGCCCGATAGGCTCAAACAAAACTACATGCCAAGTCCATTTGTCCAGAAAATTGTGACCAGAATCTAGACATCGCTACCATGCCAGCTCGCTCTTAGCCTGTCTGTGTTACCCCCAATATTGGGGGATGGCCGCCAAACCTGAAGATTCCCCCCATAGCGATCTGAACGAAACGCCGTCAGCGATGTGGCTGACTTTGGGAGGGGCTAATAAGGAAAGGGACGGATCAACCGCCACCACCTGATAACCCTGGCTGGCCATTTGCCCCGCGATGGCGCCGTTTCCGCAGCCCAGCTCGAACACCTTTGCGCCAGGCTCAAGGTGCTTAGTAAGCAGCTGCTGCAAAGGAGGCCAGAGGTATTGATTGCCCCATGAGGGTTCAGCGTCGTTATATTCGTATTGAGGATCGTGATTCATCTGTCAGGTCCGATGTGAGACTTAAGTTTACGGCCTGCCAACAAAAGCAGGTAGAGCAGCTTTCAATTCCGCTCTCGGTGTTTCGTGGTAATAGTGGGATTAATCAAACTTGTCTCGTATGGCCGAAAAGTCCACAAGTATATGAAAACATTGTATTTAAGGGCACAAAATCTCAATCACCCATGGATTGCATGGGACATGTTTCCTATTGATTTACGCGCAATAGTGGGTTTTAATCCGATAGTCGCGGTAGCCAATGACACTTTACGGACGCACAAGGTGCCAATTTTGCTGACTCAGCCAGGGGCGAAACGGATGCTTCCAACCTTTGCTGCAAAATGGGGAAATCCATGAACAACAGACCCAATACCTGGCCCTGGTTCGCCATCGCCGCAGCCATTGGCGTACCCGGGGTAACCACCATGGCCTATGCGCAAACGGCGCTGGAGGAGATTGTTGTGACTGCTCAAAGGCGTGAGCAGTCGCTGCAGGACGTGCCGCTTAGCATCACCGCTTTTACCGCTGCAGATCTGGAAAAATCCAGCATATCCGAGGCCCGGGACTATCTGGCGCTTTCGCCGAACGTCAGTTTTTCAGAAGACGGCGAGGCGGGTAATCGGAGCATCAATATAAGCATCCGGGGTGTGGGAAATGTTGACCTGGGTGAAGTCAGCACCGCCAACTCCATTGGTTACTACATTGATGAGCTGAACGTGGGTTCCGTCTCCAACGGCACCATCAACCCTCAGCTTCAGGATATGGAGCGAATTGAGGTGCTGCGAGGGCCCCAGGGTACCTACTTTGGCCGCAACGCCCTGGGTGGCGCCATCAACATCTCCACCATCAAACCCAATCAGCAGCAATACGCTGAGCTGACGGCCAGGGCCGGGAACTTTGGCGCGCTGGGTATCCAGGCTGTGGGCAACTTGCCGATCAGTGAAACCTTCATGATGCGCGCGGTGCTGGCCTATGATGAAAGCGACGGCGTGGTGCGCAACGTTAACCCCAGCGGCGCGCCCAACAGCGGTTTTGAACATCTTACCGGTCGCGTCTCACTGAGGTTTTTGCCCAGCGATAACATAACGGTAGACCTGTCCGTAACCCACACCGACGAAGACGAAGGTCATGACGGCGGGGTCGGATCCGGCGTTACCGATCTGGATACCCAGAGCATTTTTGGTTCGTCCTTTGTGCCCATAGACGACCAACTAGGGTTTTTCCCAGATAACCAACGGCTGGTGAACCACAACACTCCTGAGCTGAACGAAAACACCTTTACCATCGTCAATGGTCGGGTGACCTGGAGCGTCGGCGACTATGAGTTTAAGTCCATCACTGGTCTTGTGAATAGTGAAACGGATCGAGTCTTTGATCAGGACAACATCAGCGCTGACGCGATTATTCGCTTCAACGAGTATGAGGGTGACTCCATCAGTCAGGAGTTTCGGGTTCAATCAACCGCCAGCGACACCATGACCTGGACCGCCGGACTGTTTTACGCCAAAGATGAAATTGAACAATTCAACTCCATCCAGGCGGGCACTGAAACCTCATACACCAACCCGGTCACCGGTGAAGTTGTTGGGCTGCTACCGCCTATTCCCCCGGGCTTTCGCATCAACGAAAACAACCGGGTTTTTGAAACATCCAGTTTGGCCATCTTTGGTGATGTCACCTTTGATGTCAGCGAGCAGCTGTCCGTCAGCCTGGGCGCCCGATACACTCGGGACGAAATCGACAACCGCTCTTTTGATGTGGTCGCGTTTGAGGGGGCGGTGCCGGACATTTCCGGTTCGGACAGTTTTACCGACTTCTCGCCGCGTCTTGTTGCCCGCTACGCGGCCACCGACTCCACCAATATCTACGGCTCGGTATCCCGGGGTTACAAGGCGGGCGGAGTTGACCTCAATAATGGTGTCATCACGGCTTTCGATCCTGAGGAGCTGACCAACTATGAGATCGGTTTCAAGTCGGAGCTTAACAACGGCCGAACCCGGCTTTCCGGCGCATTATTCTTCCTGGACTGGGAAGACCTGCAGGTGCAGACCAACTTCCTGGCAATCCCCGGCGATATTTCGTCGGCGGTTGAGAAAACCCTTAACGCCGGTTCCGCCAGCAGCGCCGGATTTGAATTTGAGCTGACAACCCTGCTTACCGACAATCTCACCCTGGCCCTGGCCGGCGGTTACATCGACAGCGAGTTTGATTCATTTGCCAACGCCGTGCTGGCCGGCGGCAACGCGGTGGATCTATCGGGCTCTGAGCTCCCCAACACCCCTGACGTCACCGCCAGTGCGGTGCTGGACTATGGCTTTGATGTGGGCGGCAACGATGGCTTTGCCCGGCTTGAGGTTAATCATCGATCCTCCACCGCCGGCGATCTGGAAGGCCTTGCAGCACCCCAGCTGGGGCTGCCGAACTTCCCTTACCAGATTGATTCCTACACCGTGGCAAACCTGCGTGCCGGGGTGGACTTTGGTTCGCTGCGGATTAACGCGTTCATCGAAAACCTGTTTGATGAGGAATATTACAACGGCACCTCGGATAATTTTGGACTGGCAGGAATCAGGGTCCGGCCCCATCCGCGGGTCTACGGCCTTTCCGTCAGCTACCGGTTTGGCGAATACTGAACCACGCGCCCGCGTGAAAACAGGCTGAACGCCCGGGCGAGATATGGTGCAATCCCTGTCTCGCCCTTTTTTTCGCCAGGAAACTTGGCCTTATGCCGGTAATCTCAGCTGACAACACATTTGCCCTGGGCGCGGTGCTGTTTGGCCTCGCCTGGCTAGGGTTTTTCATCGACGCTCATCCCATCGGTCGCAAGACCTCCGGCGTAGTTTGGGTGCTGTTGGTATCGATGCTGGCATCCAATATCGGGCTGATTCCGTTGCAGAGTTCAGCCTACGGTTTCGCTTTTGGCACCCTTGTGCCCATGGCCATCCCGCTGCTGCTGTTGCGGGCAGATTTTCGCACCATCTTTGCCAAGAGCGGCCGGGTCATGCTGACCTTTGCCGTTGCTGTCGCTGCAACCCTGG
>CAYGPO010000112.1:4299-14298 GCA_964351665.1 uncultured Gammaproteobacteria bacterium
GCCGCATTTGCGTTTGACCCACGTTGCCGGTCTGATTGCCCTTGCCCTGGTAATCGTCTGGCTGGGAAACTGGGCCGGAACCGCGCTGACCGGAACCGATCAGTACAACATCCTGTTTGTCACCCTGGTCGCGCTGGTGGTGGCCAATGTCTTTCCACGCCAGTTGCGAAAGGCTGAAGGGGACTTTGAGCTGGGCATGTTGTGTATGTATGTATTCTTCGCAGCCATTGGTGCCAGCACCGACGCCACCGCCTTCCTGCAGTCAGCCCTGGTGCTGTTTTTTTACGGCTGCACCATTATTTTTATCCACCTGGTCATTGTCTTGGCAGTGGCGAAAATGCTGAAGGTGGATCTGGCTGAAGCCATTGTTGCGTCGGGTGCTGCCCTGGTGGGGCCGGCCGCCACTGCGGCTATTGCCACATCCCGGGGATGGCGGCACCTGGTTACGCCAGCCATCATGTGCGGCATTTTTGGTTATGCCATTGCCACGTTCCTTGGGGTGGCGCTAACTCGGATGCTGCAGTGAGGGAGTCGCGCAGAAGGGTGCTGATCAGCGGCGCCAGCGGTGGCCTTGGCCGTGAATTGACGGATCTCGCTCTGGCCCAGGGGCATGAGGTGATCGGCCTGGTTCGGCCGCAGCCGCTAGCTGAGGTGTTGGAAATTCCGTCGGCCCATGCATCGCGCCTGACCTTATTGTCGGTGGATCTAACCGACCCATCCCAGCTGCTTGAGCATTCCGGGCAGCTGGCGGCAGTGGACGTGTTGATCAACAACGCCGGCTTTGCCAAACCCTCGCCGGTGGAGCAGGCGCAGCAGGTCGAAGGGGTATTTGCGGTTAACTATGTCGCCGCGGTAACCCTGATGCAGCAGGTATTGCCGGGTATGCGGCAGCGCCAGTGGGGCATGATCATTAATGTCAGCTCACTGTCTGCCCACATTGGGCTGGTGGGCGACGGCGTATATTCGGCGTCCAAAGCCGCGTTGGAGCGCACCGCCGAAAGCCTGCGCAGCGAAGTGGCGCCATTTGGGATTCGAGTGGTGAACGCCGTGCCTGGGGCCATCGCCACCCCAATGCAGCAGAAAATGCGAGATACCATCAGCCTGGCCGACCAGTCTCCCTACGCTGCTCTAATGGCCAGAATTGCCGACAGTTGCGAAACCCACGGCGCGCAGCCCAGGGCCATAGCCCGGGAAATACTGGCCTTGATGGATCAGCCTGACCCGCCCCTTACGGTGCCGGTTGGCGATCAGGCGCGGACTGTGATGAAGGCGATGGGGATGATGACCGAGCAGCGGCGAGCGCAGCTGATTAGTGAATTCTCCCTGGCCCAGTGGTGGCGCCAGCACGGTTCAGAGCCCCCAGACTGCTAGCCGCTATCACCACTGACCAGCGCTTTTTCAATTTTCTCCCGATTAATCTCCAGCAGTTCAGCCGTGGCGTCGTATGCGTCCTGTTCTTTCCCCGCGGCAATGGCCCAGGCAATTTTTCGATGCATCGCAAGGTTGCTTGCCGTGGTCATGATGTCGGCATCAGCGTAGCGGAAGTGGGCATTGAGGAAGGTGATGATGCAGTGTTTGAAATTGGCCAGAAACGGATTATGTGTGGCGGTCAATATCGTCGTATGGAACTGAATATCGGCTTCCAGATCCACCGCTGAGCCGTGTCCTTGTTCCATCAGCTCATAGCTGGACAGAATTTGCGCCACGTCCTCTCGGGTCGCCCGCCTGGCAGCTAGCCGGCTGGCCTCGGGTTCGATGATTCTACGGGTCTCGGTCAAAGCCAGCATGAACTCTGGTGTTGCGATGGTCGGATCCGCGTGCCACTCAAGCAGGTCTGGATCGAGCATATTCCAATCTTCCGGTGGCCGAACCTTGGTGCCGCTGCGAGGCGCGGTGGAAATCATCCCTTTAGCCGAGAGGATTTTGATCGCTTCGCGCAGCGAGTTGCGCCCGACGTTCAGACTTTCCGCAAGGTCCTGTTCAACCGGCAGCGTTTCACCGGGCTTGATCTGCGCTGACGCAATTTTTTTACCCAGGGTTGCCACCACCAGCGCCGTCTGTCCCCGGGTGCTGGTTTTTCTTGGTCGGCTGGCATTGGTCATCAGATGGGGGCTCCTGGTGTAAACTGATCTTATCGACCCGCTAGTTGAATAAGGGGATTATTAATTCTGTGGCTGACTGCTGTTGTGATCAATGAAATCCGCGGGAACAGTCAAGCTTGCTCATGCCTTAAATGATCAGAATATTTTTAACTGACTGTTTTATATTACTTAAAAAGATCGTCCGTCGCGAGCCTGGGTCACGCTTGAGGGCGCCACGTTTGAATCTTTTAGCCGTCTGTGAATCCAAGTCATTTTCCAACCAATTTGTTTAATAGTAGGATTATTGATATGCTGGTCCAGTGGTTTAAGCTGCGCCTGTTGTGGCCAGGATCAACCCAGAGACAACCATGAAAATCAATCGGGTCCGGGCCATTGTAACGTCACCCGGCAGAAACTTAATGACCCTCAAAACTGAGGCCGACGCCGGCAGCTGCGGGATTGGTGGCGCAATCCTCAATAGCCGAGAAAAGGCAGTCGCCAGCGTGCCCACCGAGATCAAATAGGTGTTTCGCCGCGCCAGCAGCATGTGGAACTGTTCGAACAGACCGGCCCACCGGGCCCATGGAAATCCGTGTTATGAGTGATACAGATGTCATCATCGCAGGCGGCGGCCACAACGGCTTGATCTGTGCGGCCATGCTGGCCAGGGAGGGCGTTAAGCCGCTGGTGCTTGAGCGGAACGAATGGGTCGGTGGCGGAGTGCTGACCCGGGAACTGACACTGCCCGGATTCAAGCATGATCCCTTCGGCTCGTCCCACGTCTGGATCCATCTGAATCCGGATTTTCAGAAGCTCAAGCCGGAGCTTGAGCAACACGGTCTCAAGTATCTGTGGTCCGACGATCACATTACCGGTCACCCCAATAAGCATGAGGGGCAAGGGATTATCGTCTACAAGGACGTGGACAAAACCTGTGACAGCATTGCTGAATATTCAGCCCAGGACGCTAAACGCTATCGGGAGATTTACGAAGAGTTCGGTGAGATCCAGGACGGCGTCATTAAAGGCATGTTTTCGCCACCCGCGCCGCCCAGCTACATGTACCAGGCAATGGAAAACAGCCCGGAAGGCCTGAAGCGACTGCGGGACTATCAGCTCAGTTCACGTCAGTTCACCCTGGATAATTTTGAAAACGAGTATGTGCGGGCGTTTATTCTGGGGTGGGCTACCGCGCCCCAGACCTTGCCGGATCAGCTGGGCACCGCAGCGGGATTTTACGTCATGATCCCCAGCATTCACTACTACGGTCAATCCATTCCCGAGGGTGGCAGCGGCATGTTGTCCGAGGCCCTTAGGCGCTATGTGGAAGCCCACGGCGGCCAGGTGATGACCGGCGCAACGGTGGATAAATTCCTGGTGGAAAACAACGTTTGCCACGGGGTGCGGCTGGAAGACGGCACCGAAATTTCTGCTCGCCAGGCGGTGGTCAGTTCGCTGGACCCGTATCAAACCTACCTGACGGGATTTGAGCAGGGGGTGCTGCCAACAGATTTTCTGTCCATGGTCAAAAGCTTCGTGTTTGGTGATGTCACCATTGCCCGGGTTCACTACGCCCTCAACGAAGCTCCGGCGTTTCGCAACGGTCCGGAGATGGATAAGACCGCATTCCAGCGGATCTTCGGCACGGTGGCGGATATCGATCGCCAATACCAGGAAATGGCCCGGGGTGAAGCTCCCAGCGATCCGTTTCTGTGGACCGCAGCCTGGACCACCATGGACCCCGGCCGGGCCCCGGAGGGCAAACACACGCTGATTATGGATACCTTTGTGCCGGTGGATCTGGCCAATGGTCAAGACTGGGAAACCGTCGGTCCAAACTACATCAAAAATACCCTGCTGCCCCAGCTACGCAGCTACACCACCAATATGTCTGATGACAATATTCTGGCGGAGTATGTGGAGACGGGCCCAAGCCTGGCCCGGGCCAACCGGTGTTTCCACCGGGGCGTTACCACCGGCGGTGAACGGATCCTGTCCCAGATGGGCGCGTTCCGGCCCTTTCCCAACTACGCCAACTACCGCGGACCGGTGGGTAGGTTTTATATGACCGGTCCGTCCTGTCACCCCGGGGGCGGCATCTGCGGCATGGGCAGCATTGCAGCCAGGGAAATCCTGGCGGATCTTACGGGCGCATCGCCAGATGATGATGACGATTTTGATTTCTAAACTGAGGCAGTCATGACACAACGAATCGATCCGTATACCGCGCTCATTGTGCAGCCGGAAGTTACCGTGGTCAGCGACCGGGAAGGTATTCAGAAAAACCTGGACCGGGTCAAAAACCTGATTCACTTTGGGGTTGGTTACTTCTGGGAAGTGCCGGTGCGCCTGGCGGTGTTGCCGGAGTATTTCATGCAGGGTGTTGGCACGCCGGGTAAGGGTGAGTCGCGCATTGCCGACCAGATGAAAAAGGCCGTTACCATTCCTGGCCCTGAAGTGGATCAGCTGGGTGAAATTGCCAACCAGTACGATATGTATATCTGTGGCGGTGGTGTGGTGGAACAGCTGGAGGAATTTCCGGACCGCTGGTTCAACACCAACTTTATCGTCGGCCCATCCGGGGACGTGGTGCTGAAGTATCACAAGTGGCATATCCCAGCATCCCTGGGTCTGGGCACCAGCCCCCACGATATTTTTGACGAGTACTGCGAAAAAATTGGCGGCGGGATCGAAAACCTGTTTCCGGTGATTGACACCGAGATCGGCAAGCTGGGAACCATGACCTGCCACGACGGCTGCACCCCGGAAGTGTCCCGGGCCCTGGGTTACAACGGCGCGGAAATTATTTGCCATCCCGGCGCCATCCAGGAGGTGGAGGGGGTTTCCCAGCCGTGGGACTTCTGGATGTTCACCCGTCGCGCCAGAGCACACGACAACATGTGCTACGTGCTGGGCTCCAATTGGGGCAGCGTTAACTACGAGTTCTACCCCAAAGCATTTTGCCCCGGACACTCTTTTGCCATCGACTACACCGGCATGGTGATGCGGCAAGCCCCTTATCCTGCTGAGCAGGTGTTGGCCGCCACCATTGATATCGAAGCCTTGCGGCAGCACCGTACCCGCACCAACCACAATACCTGGGTGGATGTTCGCACCGAAGGTTTTCGGGACATGTATACCCGACCCATTTACCCGCCCAACCGGTTTCCCTCCGGCAATCCGCCCCGCTCGCTGTCCGAGAAAGTGTCGATTTGCAAAGAGGTGTTTGACGATCTCTACGGCAGGGGGCAGTTCACGCCGCCCGCCGGGTACCAGCCAGAAGACATGTCAGAGCTGTTGCAAAAGCGCATCGACTACGCGCAAAAAACCGGCAGGCTGAAGAAATCCTGAGTAGAAGATCATGAAAGTCAAAAGCAAACTGGCCGACGTGGATTTCGCCTTTGGGCACTTTGAATACCGCAAGGATCATCTGATCATCCATAGCGCCCCGTCCCAAGCCATGCAGACCCGGGTATATGTCAGTCCGGATGACGTGGTTAGTGCGGTGGGAAAAGCCATGAAAAATCCCCGGGTTTGGGTTTACGTCCTCGGCTTTCCGTTTTTTTTGTTGCGATACCGAAAGCGCCGGCGGGCCAAACTGCAGGCCCCAGGCGGACAGCTGCCAGGGCAGGGAAAGGAGTAGGACATGACACAACTCAGTGGCGCTGAGGCGATAGTTGAAACGCTGATTGTCAACGGCGTCGATACCGTTTTCGCCCTGCCCGGTGGCCAGCTGGACCACCTGTTCGATGCGATCTATCAGCGGCGCGACCGAATCCGCCTGATTCACTCCCGCCACGAGCAGGGGGTTGCGTACATGGCTTACGGCTACGCCCGATCCACCGGCCGGGTAGGGGTGTTTGCGGTGGTGCCCGGACCAGGGCTGCTGAACGCCTCAGCGGCCCTGTGCACGGCCTGGGGCAACTACGCCCCGGTGCTCTGCATCTCCGGCCAGATTCCGTCCGCCGGCATCGGCAAAGGCTATGGCGATCTGCACGAGATTAACGATCAGCTGGGCATGATGTCCCACATCAGCAAGTGGACCCAGCATATTGAATCACCGGAAGCGGCGCCCCAGGCCATCCACCAGGCCTTTGTTGAACTCACCACCGGCGCGCCCCGGCCAGTGGTGGTGGAAATGCCCATGGACGTGATGGGGATGAAGGCGTCGGTGGAGATCGGGCTGCCGCACGCCAGGCCAGCGCAGCCTTCGCCGTCCAAAGACTCTCTGGATCAGGCTGCTGCGCTGCTGCAGTCGGCCAGCAAACCCATGATCGTGGTGGGGTCGGGAGCACTTGCGGCTGGGCCCCAGGTGCAGGCCCTGGCTGAACGACTGCAGGCACCGGTGATGGCGTGTCGCAGCGGCAAGGGGCTGATGCCTTCGGACCATTACCTCAGCGCCAGTTTTCCCTTGGGTCATCGCCTGTGGGGCGAAGCCGACCTGGTACTGGCCGTTGGTACGCGGCTGCACTGGCCACTGGTGATGTGGGGTAAAGACTCTGCTCTTAACCTTATTCGGGTGGATATTGATCCAGAGCAGGTCGATCGAATCTGTACACCTGAGGTTGGTCTGGTGGGCGACAGTGCGGCGGTGTTAACGGCTATTGAGCAACGGCTTTCCGCTGCGGGCTATGAGGCCGGGAGCCGGCAGACAGAACTTGAAACCCAGCGTCAGGACGTCGACACAGATGTGAGGGAAAAAGTCGCGCCCCAGATGGCTTACCTGGACGTGATTCGGGACGCGCTTCCCGAGGACGGTGTTTTTGTTGATGAAGTGACCCAGGTGGGCTTTGCTTCGTGGTACGGGTTTCCGGTTAACCAGCCCAGGCAGCATATCTCGGCGGGCTATATGGGAACCTTGGGTTACGGTTATGCCACGGCCCTGGGGGTGATGGCGGGAAATCTGGATCGCAAGGTGATTCAGATCAGCGGCGACGGCGGCATCATGTTCAACATTCAGGAGCTGGCAACTGCCGTTCAGTATCAGCTCCCGCTGGTGACCATCATTTTCAACGACAATCGCTACACCAACGTGCAGCGCCAGCAAAACGAATGGTTTGATGGGCGGGTGATTTGCTCTGACCTGCACAATCCAGACTTCGTCGCCCTGGCCCGCAGTTTTGGTGCAGCGGGGTTTTCCGCCGCAGATCCCGAATCTCTGCGCACGGCTATAGTCCAGGCCTTTGCTGAACCTGGCCCCAGTATTATCGAGGTGTCGGTGGACGAATTTTTCCCTGCACCCTGGCCCTTCCTGATGATGGCCCAGAATCGCCAGCACCTGTGCAGCTGACTTTGGAAACCGGCATGGAAAAAGCTCCACACCTTAAACCTAACCCGGGCGTGCTGGCCATTTCCCCCTACGTTCAGGGGCAAAGTAATATTACCGGGGTGAGTCAGCCCATCAAGCTGTCGTCCAACGAGTCATCCCATGGTCCCAGCCCCGCCGCATTGAAGGCCTATCGGGAGGCGGCAGAGAGTCTTCATCGCTATGCTGACGGCCGCCAGACGGCATTGCGCCAGGCCATCGGCCAGGCTCACCAGCTGGACCCTGATCTGATTATCTGTGGCAATGGATCCGACGAAATTATCCAGCTGATGGTGCGAGCCTATGTCAGCCAGGGCGACGAAGCGCTGCTGAGTCAAAATGGATTTGTCATGTCAAACATCCACTGCCTGGCTCAGGGTGCCACCCTGGTGATTGCGCCGGAAAAGGACTATCGGGTAGACGTGGACGCCATGTTGGCAAGGGTCACCAGCAAGACCCGTTTCTGTACCATCGCCAATCCCAACAATCCCACAGGCACTTATTTAACCGGTGCGGAGCTGCGGAAACTGCGGGAGGGCCTGCCCCAAAGCTGCCTGATGCTGATTGACAACGCCTATGCGGAATACGTTGAGGCCGAGGATTTTGAAGACGGCATCGCCATGGTTAATGAATACCCTAACGTGGTGATGAGCCGAACGTTTTCGAAAATTTATGGCTTGCCGTCTCTTCGTATCGGCTGGGCCTACTGTCCGGCCGACATGGTGGATTTTGTCAACCGAATCCGTACCCCCTTTAATACCAACGGGCCTGCCATGGCGGCCGCCGCCGCGGCGGTGAAAGATCAGGACTATGCGGCCATGATTCGCCAACACAACGCACGGGCACTGGCGAAGATTACCCTGGCCCTGTCTGGATTGGGTATTGAGGTGGTTCCCAGTGTGGCGAACTTCTATCTCCTTAAGTTTCCAACGCCCTCGGGCAAAAGCGGCACCGGCGCTGACGCCTTCCTTCAGTCACGGGGGATTATTCCCCGTCCTGCCGGTGGCTCCGATGAATTTCTAAGAATTACCGTTGGCCTGGATCACGAAAATGAGGCGGTCATTGCTGCCCTGACCGACTATATGTCTACATGACTAAACCTTTGACCTCCGCCTGCCAGCTGCGGCTGGCCCGACCGCAGCTGCTCCTGATTGACGGTCAGTGGACAGACGCTGCTCAGCCTGGGCTGCGGGATATCTTCGACCCGTCTACCGGAGAGGTCATTGCCCGCTGCTGTCAGGCTACCGAAAGCGATACCGAGCTTGCCGTGAGTGCTGCCCGCCGGTCTTTTGACGATGGCCTCTGGCGTCACCTGACGCCGGCAGCCCGGGCCAGAGTGCTGTGGACCATTGCTGATCTGCTGGAACAAAACGCCGCGCTGCTGGGTGAACTTGAGAGTCTGGATACCGGTAGATCCGAACCCGGTGTCGTGGCTGGGGAAGTGCCGTTCGCCGCTGAATGTTTTCGCTACTTTGCCGGTTGGTGCACAAAAATTGAGGGCACCACAACCCAGCTGTCCAGCGCCCCGGGAAGCCGTTTTCACGTTTATACCCAGCGTGAACCGGTGGGCGTAGCGGCCCTGATAGTGCCGTGGAATGGTCCTTTGGTGCAGGCGGCCTGGAAGCTTGCGCCAGCCCTGGCAGCGGGCTGCAGCGTTATATTGAAACCCTCTGAGCTGACGCCGCTCAGCACTAACCTGCTGGGTGAGCTTATGCTGGAGGCGGGTATTCCCAGCGGTGTGGTCAATATCCTGCATGGTGATGGCGGCGCGGTGGGTCATGCCCTGGCAAGCCATCCAAAGGTGGATAAGGTGGCGTTCACCGGCGCCACTGCCACTGGCAAAAAAATTGTCGCGGCAGCCAAGGACAACCTGAAAAAAGTCTCGCTGGAGCTTGGCGGAAAATCTCCGGTGCTGGTGTTTAACGATGCCGATTTGGATAAGGCCATCCCCGGCGCCGCCGCCGCAATTTTCGCCGGTGCCGGTCAGGTGTGTGTGGCCGGTTCCAGGCTTTATGTGGAAGAGGGTGTCTATGACCGTGTGGTTGATGGTGTGGCGGAAATTGCCAGGCAAACCCGGCTGGGCTCAGGGCGAGATCCCCAGGCTGAAATGGGACCGCTGATTTCCAGCGACCATCGGGCCAGGGTTCATGACAAAGTCCAGCGCGCTGTCAATGAAGGCGCCAGAATTCTCACCGGCGGTGCACCGGTGGATGATCGTCCCGGTTTTCTTTATCAGCCCACCGTCATTGATCAGGTCAGCCAGACCATGTCGATCGTGCGGGAAGAGGTGTTTGGCCCAGTGTTGGCGGTGTCGCGATTTTCCGGCGACGCCCAGGCGCTGGGGCTGAGCAACGACAGCCGCTACGGCCTGGCGGCCAGTATCTGGACCCGGGATGTATCCCGGGCACACCGACTGGCGGCAGATATCCGGGCCGGGCTGGTGTGGGTGAACTGTCACGGCATACCCGACATGGCGCTGCCGTTTGGCGGTTATAAACAGTCTGGCTGGGGCCGGGAAAACGGTCAGGAGGCCCTGTTGCAATACACGGAGCTGAAGTCTGTTGCCGTGCAGCTCTGACATCCCGGTTGGGGCCGCGACAGTTCGGTGGGCAA
>CAYGPO010000113.1:0-14292 GCA_964351665.1 uncultured Gammaproteobacteria bacterium
CTAGCAGCCTCCCAACTGACTCAAGCGCTCTTGCGACGTGGTCGCTTGCTCGCAGCGGCGTTATTAAGCACTGGCCGCAGAAATCTGGCGGTGTGAGAGGTCTTGTGACTGGCAACGGTTTCGGGGCTGCCTGAGACTAAGATCTCGCCACCGCCGTCTCCACCCTCCGGCCCCAGGTCGATTACCCAGTCTGCGGTTTTGATCACGTCCAGATTGTGTTCAATCACAACGATGGTGTTGCCATGGTCGCGCAGACGGTTTAGTACCCCCAGCAGTTGCTCGATATCGTGAAAGTGCAGGCCAGTGGTGGGCTCATCAAGAATGTACAGGGTGTTGCCGGTATCGCGTTTGGACAATTCCTTCGCCAGTTTGATGCGCTGGGCCTCACCCCCTGACAGTGTGGTTGCCGCCTGGCCTAGCTGGATATAGGACAAACCCACGTCCATTAAGGTCTGTAGCTTTCTCGCCACCACCGGCACTGGCCTGAAAAACTCCAGCGCGTCTTCGACGGTTTGTTGCAGCACCTGATGGATATTCAATCCTTTATATCGAATCTCCAGGGTTTCCCGGTTATAGCGCTGGCCTTTGCACACGTCACAGGGTACGTAGACGTCGGGCAGAAAATGCATCTCGACCCGGATCATGCCATCACCCTGACAGGCCTCACAGCGGCCGCCACGGACGTTAAAGCTAAATCGTCCCGGCTTGTAGCCACGGGAGCGGGATTCCTGGGTGCCGGCAAACAGTTCGCGAATGGGGGTGAACAGCCCGGCATAAGTTGCCGGATTGGACCTTGGCGTGCGGCCAATGGGGCTTTGATTAATCTCCACCACTTTGTCGAACTGATCAATCCCCGTGTGTCGGCGATGGGGCGCTGGTCTTGAGTTGCTGCCGTTAATCTCCGCCGCAGCGATGCGGTAAAAGGTATCGTTTATTAAGGTCGACTTACCCGATCCAGACACCCCGGTGACGCAGGTCAGCAGGCCCAGGGGAATCTCCAGATTGACCTTTTTCAGGTTGTTACCGGTGGCCCCAAACACTTTTGCCATCCGCTTCTTGTTCACCTGGCCTCGGCTCTTCGGTACCTCGATACGCCGGGTTCCGGCCAGGAACTGGCCGGTAATGGAGGCCGCGCAATTTTCGATATCAGCGCTGCTTCCCGCGGCCACAATATGCCCGCCGTGGACCCCGGCGCCGGGGCCAATGTCCACCACGTGATCTGCGCAGCGGATGGCTTCCTCATCGTGCTCCACAACAATCACCGTATTGCCCAGGTCACGCAGCTTGAACAGGGTGCCCAGCAGGCGTTCGTTGTCGCGCTGGTGCAGCCCGATGGAGGGTTCGTCCAGCACGTACATCACCCCAACCAGGCCGGCGCCGATCTGGCTGGCCAGCCGGATACGCTGAGCCTCGCCGCCGGACAGGGTGTCGGCCTGGCGTTCCAAGGTCAGGTAATCCAAGCCGACGTTAACCAGAAACGACAGCCGTTCACGGATTTCTTTGACGATCTTGTCGGCGATCTCTCCGCGCCAGCCCTTCAGCTTGAGTTTCTCAAAGCGCTGCAGAGCCTGACCCACGGGCAGCCGAGTCATGGTGGGCAGATTGTCTTTGCCTACCACAACATGGCGGGCGCCGCGGTTGAGGCGCTGACCTTCACATTCCGGACAAATCTGCTCGGAGATGTAGCGTGACAGCTCTTCACGCACCACCGGCGACTCGGTCTCTCGGTAGCGCCGTTCCAGATTCGGGATAATGCCCTCGAAGCGGTGCTGACGTTCCCAGCGGTCGCCGTTTTCGTTCAGGTAGGAAAATTTGATTTTGTCCTCCCCCGAACCGTGCAGAACCACATTTTTTATGGTCGGCGGCAGATCGTCGAAGACGGTTTCGATATCAAACTTATAGTGTTTGGCCAGGGATTTAATCAGCTGAAAATAGTACGCGTTGCGCCGATCCCAGCCGCGAACCGCGCCGCCGGCCAGACTGCGATCGCTGTGCCCCACCACCCGGTCCGGGTCAAAAACCTGGATCACTCCAAGCCCGTCACACTTGGTACAGGCACCGCTGGGATTGTTGAAGGAAAAAAGCCGAGGCTCAAGTTCCGCCAGGCTGTAGCCGCAGATGGGGCAGGAAAAACGCGATGAAAATACCAGTTCGGTGTCGTCACCCTCGTCCATGCTGATGACCCGGGCCACGCCGCCGGCCAGATTCAGCGCCGTTTCAAAGGACTCTGCCAGCCGTTGTTTGAGATCTTCTCGCACCTTAAATCGGTCCACCACCGCTTCGATGGTGTGCTTAACCCGCAGCTTGAGTTCTGGCACTTCGTCCAGTTCCACCACGTGGCCATCAACCCGTGCTCGCACAAATCCCTGGGAGCGCAGCTCATCGAAGACCTGGGCGTGCTCGCCCTTACGTTCTTTTACCACCGGCGCAAGCAGCATCATTCGTGAGCCTTCGGGCTGCGCCATCACCATGTCTACCATCTGGCTGACGGTCTGAGCGTCGAGAACCTTGTCGTGGTCCGGGCAATGGGGAATGCCGACCCTGGCGTAGAGCAAACGCAGGTAGTCGTAGATCTCGGTGATCGTGCCTACGGTGGAGCGGGGGTTGTGAGAGGTCGACTTTTGCTCAATGGAGATTGCCGGGGACAGCCCCTCGATGTGGTCCACATCGGGCTTTTCCATCATCGACAGAAATTGCCTGGCATAGGCGGACAGGGATTCAACGTAGCGGCGTTGACCCTCGGCGTAGATGGTGTCGAAGGCCAGGGAGGATTTGCCTGAGCCGGACAGGCCGGTAAAGACGATCAGTTTGTCCCTTGGCAGCTCAAGATCCACGTTCTTAAGGTTGTGGGTTCTAGCCCCGCGAATGGTGATCTGATCCATGAATTATGCCTTTTCCAAGGGCCGTCGGCGAAATACCGACGCAAAACCCTGGGCAACGGGAAACCATCAACTATAAGCCGGTTAGGTAGCTGCGCGCAAAGCGTTCAGCAGGATCTGGACGGGGATGGAGAAAGGACGATTTTACGTTGACTGCAAAGGCCTCATTCGGTAGCATTCTCGCTCTTTTGTGGCCAACTTTTCTGGAGCACGACGATGTACGCAGTTTTTGCCACTGGTGGCAAACAATATCGCGCTGAACCCGGAGACCGGATTCGCGTTGAAAAGCTCGACGCAGAGCAGGGTTCTCAGGTAGAGCTAGACCAGGTAATGCTGGTAGCTGATGGCGACCAAGTAACCATCGGGGAACCGCTGGTGAGCGGCAGCGTAGTGCAGGCCACGGTTTTGGCTCACGGGCGCGCTGACAAGATCAAAATTGTCAAATTCCGCCGACGTAAGCACAGCAGAAAGCAGATGGGCCATCGCCAATCCTACACCGAGCTGGAAATTATCGGTGTGGCGGCGTCGGGTGCCAAGCCTGCTGCAGCCCCGAAAGCGGCTCCAAAGCCTGCTCCGAAAGCCGAGCCCAAGGCAGAAACTGCGGAAGTCGCGCCAAGCCTCAAGTTCCTCGACGGACCAGACGGCCAGGCAGACGACCTGCAGCGAATCTCTGGCGTGGGTCCGGTGTTGGAGCGAAAGCTCAATGCCCTGGGCATCTTCCACTACCGTCAAATCGCGGCCTTCACGCCGGAACAAATTGCCGCGGTGGACGATGAGCTGAATTTCAAAGGTCGAATTGAACGCGATAACTGGCTGACTCAAGCTGCAGAGCTTGATCAGGCTAACAACGAGGACTGATCAATGGCACACAAAAAAGCAGGCGGTAGTACTCGAAATGGCCGCGATTCAAACCCAAAGTTCCTTGGCGTTAAGCGATATGGCGGCGAGACTGTTCGCGCCGGCAATATTCTGGTTCGCCAGCGTGGCACACGCTTTCATGCCGGAGACAACGTAGGCTTGGGCCGAGACCACACCTTGTTTGCGCTGGTAGATGGCAAAGTCAGTTTTGCTCAAAAGGGCGCCAAGAATCGCAAATTTGTCATGATTGAGCCCCTCGAGGCCTGAGCTTGACGACAGTGGCCGCGCCCTGGAAATCGGGCAGACGCCACAAAAATGACAGACGCGGGTCCATGGCCCGCGTTTTTTTTGGCCGATAATTTGGTTTCCAGTGCGCGGCCAGCTTGCAACCAGCGCCCGAATTGGCATGATCCGGAAACCCAGCCTGACGGTCTTTGAGTAAGATAAAACCTTATGAAATTTGTAGACGAAGCGCGAATCAACGTACATGCGGGCAACGGCGGCAACGGTGCCTTGAGTTTCCGGCGCGAGAAGTATGTGCCCAGGGGTGGCCCGGACGGCGGTGATGGTGGATTGGGCGGCAGCGTTTATCTGGTTGCCGATGACCGGCTCAATACCCTGGTGGATTTTCGCCATCAACGCATTTTCAAAGCCCAGCGCGGCGCCGACGGGGCTGGCAAAAAATGCACCGGCGCCGGCGGTGAAGATCTGCGGGTTCCCGTTCCCGTGGGCACCATGGTCAAAGTGCACCACACCGATGAACTGATTGGTGACCTGACCAAAAACGGTCAAACGCTGCTGGTCGCCCAGGGCGGTGAGGGGGGCAAAGGCAATACGCGGTTTAAATCCTCTACCAATCAGGCGCCGCGCAAGACCACCAAAGGCGTGGCCGGAGAAGTTCGCGAGCTTTACCTTGAGCTGCGCCTGTTGGCTGATGTTGGCCTGGTGGGATTTCCCAACGCCGGGAAATCTACCCTGGTGCGGGCGGTTTCAGCGGCCACCCCAAAGGTGGCTGACTATCCTTTCACCACCCTAAATCCCAGTCTGGGGGTGGTGAGTATGGATCGCGGGCGAAGCTATGTGGTGGCGGATGTTCCCGGTCTGATTGAGGGCGCCGCTGACGGTGCTGGCCTGGGTATCCAGTTTCTGAAACACATCAAGCGCACCCGCGTATTGTGGCACCTGGTGGAGCTGGCTCCGTTGGACGGTAGCGATCCTGCTTTGCAGGTGCGACGGATCGAAAAAGAACTGGAAAAGTTTGATCCTGAGCTGGTTCACTGGCCGCGCTGGCTAATTATGACCAAATGCGACCTGATGGCAGAAGACGAGCTTCAGCAAACCGTCGAAAAAGTTCTTGAGGATCTACAGTGGCAGGCTCCGCACTACGTGGTGTCAGCCATTGCCGGGGTGGGTTTGGATCAGCTGAAGGCCGAGTCCATGCAGGCTATCGAAGCCCTAAATGAGCAGGAAACTGAATCCGACGAGGCACTAGCCTCGCCGGACCCGGAATACGACCTGGATCAGGACAGGGCCTGAACCGCCTTATTCAGACGACTCTTATGGCGAGCCGCTTTGTTCTTGTGAATCAGGCCTTTGGTGGAGATTTTATCAATCACCGGAACAGCAGCCTGATAAGCCTTTTGGGCTTCGTCCTTGTTGCCAGCTTCAATAGCTGCCAGGACTTTCTTCACCACGGTTCGAAAATTCGATCGAATCGAGGCGTTGTGAGTGCGCCGGGTGTTAGACTGGCGGATGCGTTTGCGGGCAGATACTGAGTGCGCCACGTTGTTAACTCCGAATCAAAAAAAGCGCGCTAGTATGCCGCCCAAGTCACAGCGGGTCAACCTTGGGGCGCGCCGGTGAAATTACTGCGCTCCACGGGCATCGTCAGTCTGATGACCCTGATCTCCCGGGTGCTGGGATTTATCCGAGATGTGGTGCTGGCCCGCAGTTTTGGCGCCAGCGCCGCCACCGACGCCTTTTACGTAGCCCTGAAGATCCCCAACATGCTGCGGCGGATGTTCGCCGAGGGAGCTTTCTCCCTGGCCTTCGTGCCGGTGTTTTCCGAATATCGGCGTAATCGCAGTCCCCAGGAACTGAAAGAACTGCTGGATGCGGTAGCTGGTGGGCTCAGCGCGGTGCTGATGGTGATTGTGGCGACTGGAATACTGGCCGCGCCCTTGCTGGTGGGGCTGTTTGCGCCGGGTTTTGTGGGCCAGGAAGAACAATTTGCCCTGGCCACGGACTTGCTGCGCATTACCTTTCCTTACGCCCTGGCCATTTGTTTGACCGCCCTGGCGGGTGGGGTGCTAAACAGTTTTGGGCGTTTTGCGGTGCCCGCATTTACTCCGGTGCTACTCAATGTGGCACTGATCGGCGCGGCCCTGGGCTTGGCGCCCCAGATGGAGCAGCCCATCAAAGCCTTGGCCTATGGCGTGCTTGCCGCCGGGGTGCTGCAGCTGGGATTTCAGATCCCTTCACTGATGCGCCTTAAGCTGCTGCCCAGGCCGCGCTGGAACTGGCAGCACGAGGGCGTGGTGCGAATTCGCAAACTGATGCTGCCGGCGCTGTTTGGCTCCTCGGTGGCGCAGCTAAATATTATGCTGGACACCCTGATCGCCTCATTGATTTCTGTCGGCAGCATTACCTGGCTTTACTACTCCGATCGGCTGCTGGAATTTCCTTTGGGGTTATTTGGCATTGCCCTGTCGACGGTGATCTTGCCCATGCTGTCCCGTCTGCACGCCGGCGCTAACCGTGACGGATTTTCCTCAGCCGTCGACTGGGGGCTGCGGCTGGGCCTGCTGATCGCCCTGCCAGCGGCTCTGGGGCTGATTTTGCTGGCCGCGCCCCTGGTCACCACGCTGTTTAATTACGGCAACTTTTCCCCCGATGACGTGCGCAACACCGCCGCCAGCGTGATGGCCTACGCTCTGGGTCTGCCGGCCTTTATTGCCGTCAAGGTGCTGGCGCCGGCCTTTTACTCCCGCCAGGACACCCGAACCCCGGTGCGGATAGCGGTGATCGCCCTGGTGACCAACATGGTGCTGAATGTCATTTTAGTGACTGTGTTGATCTACTGGCCGGTGGCGCCGCCCCACGCCGGCCTGGCCCTGGCCAGTTCCCTGGCGGGATACTTAAATGCCTGGCTGCTGTATCGACACCTGCGATCAGACGGGGTGCTTACCCACGGCCTGCACTGGGCTCGCAGCGGGGTATTTGCGCTGCTGGGCTGCGGCGCCATTGCGGCACTGGTGCTGTTTGCCTCGCCCTCCGTTGAGGTTTGGGTCGACGGCAGCATCCCTCAGCGGGTGACCTGGCTTGGCGCCTGCGTTGGCGGCGCGACGGCAGCCTACCTCCTGTTAGCGGTGCTGCTGCGGGTTCCCCTGCGCCCCCAGGGCAGCTGGCAGGAATAACCGAACTGTGGTCGTTTTTGCCGCTGCTGCTGGCTATACTCCAACGCTTAATCTTTCTGCCCGGTAAACCGCTTTGCAGCTTTTCCGAGACCTCAAACTACAGACCCCTCTGGCCGGCGGCTGTGTGGCTACCATTGGCAACTTCGACGGTATCCATTTGGGTCACCAAACCCTCATCTCGGAGGTGGAAAAACGCGCGGCCAGCAGCGGCCTGGCAGGGGTGTTGGTGACCTTCGAACCCCTGGCGAGAGAGTATTTTGCGCCCAACGGCGCACCGGGCAGGATCTACAACGCCAGCCAGCGGATTCGCCAGCTGTCCGGTCGAAGCCTGGCTGCGGTGTGGTTGATGCGCTTTAACGATCAGCTGGCAGGACTGTCGCCGGATGATTTTGTCCGTCATTTGCGGCTAGGCATTAACCCACGGGTAATTGTGGTGGGTGAGGGATTTCGGTTTGGTCGCGACCGGGCCGGCACCGCACAGACCCTGGCCGCCGGCGGCGCAGTGGAGGTGGTGACCATTCCACCGGTGTTGGTGGATGGTGAGCGGGTCAGCAGCACTCGAATTCGAGAGCGGCTGGCGGCGGGCAATATGGCGGGCGCCAGCCGCTTACTGGGACGCCCCTTCAGCATATATGGAAGGGTGGTGCGAGGTCAGGCCCTGGGCCGAACCCTGGGCTATCCCACGGCCAACATCCGTTTGCATCGGCGCAGTGCGCCTATTGGCGGGATATTTGCGGTGCGGGTTAGCGGTGGTGGGTTGACGGATCAGCCCGCAGTGGCCAGCATCGGGACCCGGCCCACCGTTGGGGGCAAAGAGACTTTGCTGGAGGTTCATGTGTTTGATTTTAGCGGCGACCTCTACGGCAGCCATCTGGATGTGGCCTTTGTGGCCAAACTGAGAGACGAAGAAAAATTTGACGACCTGGATGCACTGACGATCCAGATGCATGAGGACGCCCGGCAGGCACGCAAGCTGCTGGCGGCCTGAACAAGGATAAAAAGACACCACCGTGAGCGAAGACTACAAAGCGACCCTGAACCTGCCCCAGACCGCCTTCCCGATGAAAGGCAACCTGGCTCAGGCAGAACCCAAGATGCTGAAACAGTGGGCGGAAAACGGCCACTTTGAACGCATCGTGGAACATACCTCCAAGCGGGATAAAACCTGGGTGCTGCACGATGGCCCTCCCTACGCCAACGGTGCGATTCATATTGGCCACGCGGTCAATAAGATCCTGAAGGACATGATCGTTAAGTCGCGCCTGCTGGACGGCTTTCACTCGCCCTATGTGCCGGGCTGGGATTGTCACGGCCTGCCCATTGAGCATCAGGTGGAAAAGAAAGTGGGCAAAGTAGGGCACAAGGTGGACGCGGCGGAGTTTCGCCGTCGCTGCCGGGAGTATGCCCTGCGCCAGGTGGATGAGCAGCGCAACGACTTCAAACGCCTGGGCGGCATTGGCGACTGGGACCATCCTTATCGCACCCTGGATTTCCAATACGAGGCGGACATGCTGCGGGCGCTGTCTCAGATTATGGAAAACGGCCACGTGGTGCGGGGCGCCAAGCCGGTGCATTGGTGTTTTGACTGTGGTTCAGCCCTGGCCGAAGCGGAAATTGAATATCAGGATAAAACCTCGCCAGCCATCGATGTGGCCTTTGACGCGGTGGACGCGGAAGACCTGGCTAGCCGCTTTGGCTACACCCTGAACGACGAGCGCGTCAGCGTCGTGATCTGGACCACCACGCCCTGGACCCTGCCGGCAAACCAGGCGGTGTCTTTGCATCCGGAGTTTGACTATCAGCTGGTGCGTTTCGGCCCTGGCCGACTGCTGGTTTTGGCAGCGGAGCTGGCGGCCAGCTGCCTGACCCGCTACGGCTTCGAAGGTGAGGTGGAGGTGGTTGGCCAGGCCAAAGGTGCAGCCCTTGATCTGGTGCCGGTGCGCCATCCCATCGAAGATCGCCAGGTCCCGTTGATCCTGGGCAAGCATGTAACCACCGAAGCCGGCACCGGGGCCGTTCACACCGCCCCTGGTCACGGTCAGGAAGACTTCGAGGTGGGCGCGGTGTATGAGCTGCCGGTGGTTAACCCGGTGGGCGACAGCGGCCTGTTTGTTGAAGGTACGCCGGTGTTTGCCGGTGAGCACGTGTGGAAGGCCAACAGCCACATTATTGAGGTGCTGGAAGAAAAGCACACCTTGCTCAAGTCGGAAGACTTTGGCCACAGTTATCCTCACTGCTGGCGGCATAAGTCACCCACCGCGTTCCGGGTCACCCCCCAGTGGTTTATCTCGATGGAGAAGGAGGGTTTGAGAAAGCAGGCCCTTAGCGTCATCGGCGGCGTTCGCTGGGTGCCGGAGTGGGGTGAGCAGCGCATCTACGGCATGATCGAAAACCGCCCGGACTGGTGTATCTCCCGCCAGCGCACCTGGGGCGTGCCCATTGCGATCTTTGCCCACCGGGAAACCGGCGCGCCCCACCCGGACAGCGTCGCCCTGATGCGCAAGGTGGCGGACATGATCGAAGCTGAGGGTGTTGAAGTCTGGTTTGATATGGATCCGGCTACGCTGCTGGGCGATGACGCCGACAGCTATGAGAAAGTCACCGATATCCTGGACGTCTGGTTTGATTCAGGCACCTCTCACTACTGTGTGTTGGCCAGACGCAGCGAATTGCCAGAGATTGCCGACCTGTACCTGGAAGGCTCGGACCAGCATCGCGGCTGGTTCCACTCATCGTTGCTGACCAGTGTCGCCATGCACGGCCGCGCGCCCTACCGGCAGGTACTGACCCACGGCTTCACGGTGGATGCGGACGGGCGCAAGATGTCCAAGTCCATGGGTAATGTAGTGCTGCCCCAGAAGGTGATGAACTCTCTGGGCGCAGACGTGCTGCGGCTGTGGGTCGCGGCGGCGGATTACCGCTATGAAATGTCGGTGTCCGATGAAATCCTCAAGCGGGTGTCTGATTCTTACCGGCGTATTCGCAACACGGCGCGCTACCTGTTGGGCAATCTGCACGGCTTTGAGCCGGCCAGCCAATGTTTGCCGGTGGACCAATGCCTGGCCCTTGACCGCTGGGCCATGGGCCGGGCCCACGCCCTGCAGGCTGAGGTACTCACGGCTTACGGCGACTATCAATATCACCACATCTACCAAAAGATTCACCATTTCTGCTCGGTGGACATGGGGGCGTTTTATCTGGATGTGATCAAAGACCGGCTCTACACCACACAGCCGGGCAGCCGCGCCCGCCGATCTGCCCAGACCGCCATGTACCACGTGCTGGAGGCGATGGTTCGCTGGTTGGCGCCCATCATCAGCTTCACCGCTGAAGAAATCTGGAGCCATATGCCCGGCCAGCGGGCGGAAAGCGTGTTTATGGAGACCTGGTACCAGGACTTGCCCAGCCAGCCCCAAGGCGATGCCTGTGACGAGGAGTTCTGGCACCTGTTGCTGGGCCTGCGGGAGGCGGTGAGCCGGCAGTTGGAAGATTTGCGCAGGGCAGGAGGCATCGGCGCATCCCTGGATGCCGAGGTGTCTGTGTATCTGCCCGATGCCATGTATCGGAAGCTGCTGCCCATTGATAACGAACTGCGGTTTGTTTTTATCACTTCCGGCGCCGGTCTTTTCCCCCTTAGCGACAAACCGGCAGACGCGCTGTCAGCGACGCTGGATGAACAGGAGATTGGCATCACCGTGGCTCGCAGCGACAACGAAAAATGTGAACGCTGCTGGCATCGCCGGGGGGATCTGGGAGTGTCCAACGCCCACCCAAATTTATGTGGGCGCTGTCTGGTCAACGTTGTGGGCCAGGGCGAAACCCGGCACTTTGCATGAAGCGCGCCTCGGCTCTGCCCTGGCTGTGGCTATCGGGCCTGATCTTGGTCCTGGACCAGTGGACCAAGTGGATCGCCATTGATCATCTGGAGCGATATCAGAGCATCGCCGTAATGCCCGGGCTGAACTGGACACTGCTGTTTAACTTCGGCGCCGCGTTCAGCTTTTTAAACGTGCCCGGAGGCGCCCAGCGCTGGATGTTTACCGGGCTTGCGCTGGTGATCAGTGGGGTGCTGCTGGTGTGGATTGCCCGCACGCCCAGATCTGATTGGCGCACAGCTGCGCCCCTGGCGTTGATCGTGGGCGGCGCTATCGGCAACGTGATTGACCGAATTCGGCTGGGCTACGTGATTGATTTTATCGATGTGTATTACCGGGATTGGCACTGGCCGGCCTTCAACATCGCCGACTCGGCAATCACTATCGCGGCGGTGCTGTTGGTGGTTTTTGGCCTGCGTCAGCCTCAACCCAACGACGACACCAAGTAGAGAAAATTGGGCAATCGGCCCGGTTTTGTGGGACTATTTTCCACGGCGCTATGAAGGGACTGTGAGGTTGCTCACAATTTTCCAATAAAAACAGGCGTTTGCAACAGTGATTTGCGTTAGTTTCTGAAATTGTCAGGTAGTATTGACGCCACCATTAACCAGGGATTGAGGAATACTCTTGACCGGCACCCCCCAACCAGCAGCCCGTTTCCCGGGTTTGAGAAGCATCAAGGCTAAGGTCACGATCTTTGCCCTGCTGGCGACGCTGGTGCCGTCGGTGGTTCTGGGTCTGCTCCACTACAACAATTCCATGGGCCTGCTGCAGGACAAGATCAGCCAGGGCCTGCAGATGACCGCCGAGAAGGTGGTACGCGAATCCGGCCAATGGCTGGAAGATCGACGCCAGGAGCTCGCCGTATTTTCGGCCTCCTACCCGGTAGTAGACAACATCCAGCTGGCGCTGGATGGCAATCCCGACGCACGTTCTGAAATTGTCGCCTATCTGCATTCAGTGCTGCGCCGCTCACCGGATTTAGAAGGTCTGGCTCTGTTCGATCTGGAAGGCGAGCTAGTGGTGTCCACCGACAACACCGGCTGGGCGCTGCCAGCAGATTGGCAGACCACCAGTGCTCTGGACGATTTGGAGCTTAAGTTCCTACCCGGTGAGCAGGGGGCGGTGCTCATGGGCGTACACATGACCGACTTTAACGGCGAAAAAGCCGGTTTTCTGGGCGGCCGGGTTCGTCTCCAGCAGCTCACCAATATCCTCAACCAAATCGCTGTTTCCACCGGTGAGTCTGTGGCGGTGATTGACGCAGATCAACGCGGTATTTCCCACGATGACAGCACCGCACTGGGGGGTAGCCTGGTGCTGGGTGAATCGCTGAGTCAGCGGCTGAGCGAGGGTGAAACGGTAAACTTCTGGCGCGAAAACGGCACCGAAGTGGTGGCCCGAATGAGCCCCATGGCCGGCAGCCCTTGGTCTGTGGTTGCGCTTCGTGGGGCGGTAGACGCCTATAGCGAAATTAACAGTTTCCGCCGGCTCACCTTTTTGGTGGGAGGCAGCCTGATGGTGGTGATGGCGATGATCGCCTATGTCTTTTCCACCCGCACCCTGGCGCCGCTGCGTCGGCTCACCCAGGGCGCCACCGAGGTGGCCAGCGGCGATCTCAACGTACGCATTAAGGTGCGCGGTAAGGACGAAATTTCCTATCTGACTGAAGTATTCAACAACATGGTGGAGCGCCTTGAGGCCGGTCGCCAGCAGGTAGAGCGAACCAGCCAGACCCTGCTTCAGCAAAACCGTAGTCTTAAGGTGCTATCCAACACCGACGCGTTGACCGGGCTGTATAACCGGCAGCATCTCAACGGCCGGCTGGAGCGATTGGTGCAAGCCAGTGAAGAGGCCCGCACACCCTTTGCCATCCTGATGATTGACCTGGATCGGTTCAAGGCGCTGAACGACAAATTTGGACACATCGCCGGCGACCACGCCATTCGTCTGATTGCCGAACACATTCGCGATACGTTAAGAAAAAGCGACTACGCGGCCAGGTTTGGCGGCGAGGAGTTTGTGGTGTTGCTGCCTAAGGTGGATGGCCCCCACGCCTTTGAACTGGCCGAGCGTCTGCGCCTGGCGGTGGCCTCAACCCCTCTACATTTTGACCAACATAAGCTGCACGTGACCGCCAGCATTGGGGTTGCCGCTTACCCGGAACACGGCAGAACCGGCGATCTGCTGATTCGGCGCGCCGACGCAGCGCTGTATGAAGCCAAAGATCAGGGGCGCAACAAGACGGTAATGTCTTCCAGCCACGGGCTGACGATTATTCCGTCGGAAGCGGATTCGTCTGGCTGAGCAGCGGCTGAAATACCCACCCTTCCAGCATATCGTCCACCCGAACGCGCACCCATGCGCCGTTGAATGAATAGCCTGAAACCTGGGCGCCCCGCTTCAAAATTGTCACCACCGGATGGCTTAGCCCGGGCCCGCCCCGCAGATTGCTGTCGCTAACCACCCACATTTCCAGCAGATCGCCAAAGGCCTGTTCATTGGCCACCGGGCTTAGGATTTCTACCTGGTCTTTCGCCGCTGACAAGCCCCTGCGGGCCTGATTGCTCAGATACATGGCGCCGCCATAGTTGCCGGCATCAAACTGGGTGGATGCGGCCAGCAGCTGCTCCCGGACCTTATCCAGCGCTGGGGTGGAAATATCGCCGTAGCCCGACAGAAGAATTTCTGCCTCAGCGATATTGGACGCTGCGTCCGCCTGACTGACGTTACCCTGTAGCCGAGCCTGGGTCCGCACCACCTCCGCGATGGCCTCATCAGCAGCAAAGCGAGACTCTTCCACGGCGACCTTCAGCCGTTCGACCTGGGCACTGGCGGCAATCAGCCGCAGCTCGGTGGCAGCAAGCTCTTCTTTGAGCTGACGAATTTCAAAGGCCTGGGACTTGGACAAGGCCTCAAGTTCAGCGGTTTTGTCCGGCGCAACCGGCGGCACTTCTACGGGTTCAAGGACGGGTTCAACCGGTATGGGTTCCTCCACCGGCGCAGGTGCAGTGACACAACCCGTGGCCAACATGGCCAGGGCAAGCGAACAAAACAACAGCCTTAGGGGGATATAGGACATACCACAGAGAATACCCGGATGGGCGACCAGCGTCATTACTCAAACCGTTTTTGGCTTGTGACGAGCCAGCCTCAATAATATACTGCGCATCCCGCCGATGCCGGTGTAGCTCAGTTGGTAGAGCAACGCATTCGTAATGCGTAGGTCCGCAGTTCGAATCTGCGCACCGGCACCATTTATCG
>CAYGPO010000114.1:0-1056 GCA_964351665.1 uncultured Gammaproteobacteria bacterium
AAAGCCAGTCGTTGACTCAAACAACAAGCCCCTAATGCAATACCCCAGGCATACAAAGCCGGAAACGGGGAATTGCCAGCTGGAACTGACGCCCGGCATCGTCCACCAGCACGTAGTGTCCTTCCATGGTGCCCACCGGCGACTCCAAAATTGCGCCGCTGGAATAGCGGTAAGCCTTACCGGCATCAATCACCGGCTGCTGACCTACCACACCCTCACCCACCACTTCTTCCACTCGGCCGGTGCCGTGGGTAATCAGCCAGTAGCGAGACATTAACTGCACCCGCATGGCGCTGTGGTTGGCAACTTCTATCTGATAGGAAAACACAAAACGTTCAGCATCAGGATCGGATTGATCGGCCAGGAACAGGGGTCTGGCCGTGACAGACAAATCGGGGCTGGTCATGGCGTCACCGCATTGGCTATGGCAACAAACTGGTCCGGCGCCAGCTGTTCCGGGCGGTTATTTGGTGAAATACCCAGCGCCAGCAGCTGGTCAGCGGTGACCAGCTCTTTGAGGGAGTTAACCAGCTGTTTTCGTCGCTGGGCAAAAGCGCTGGAGACCACCGCAGCGAAGGTCGCCGGATTTCGCGCCAGCGCCGGCGGAGTGACGTGAGGGGTGAGTCGCACCAGCGCAGACTGCACTTTGGGAACCGGCACAAAAGCGCCGGCAGGAACGGTGAATAGACTGCGCACCTGGCAATGATACTGCAACATGACGCTCAGTCTGCCATAGACTTTGCTGCCGGGTCCTGCCGCCATCCGCTGCACCACTTCCCGCTGCAGCAAAAAGTGGGCGTCGCGGACCTGGGACAGCTGCTCTATGCAGTGAAATATCAGCGGGCTGGAGATGTTGTAGGGCAGATTCCCGACAATCCGAAAGGGCCCATCGCCCAGCTCAGAGAACCTCACCTTCAGCGCGTCACCGGAGACAATGGTAGCGCCTTCAAGGTCTGCCTCAGCGGACAGCTCAGCCACCAGATCTCGATCGATTTCAAGCAGGGTCAGGTCAGCGCCGGTGGCCAGCAGCGGGCGAGAAATGGCGCCATGGCCAGG
>CAYGPO010000114.1:1156-14145 GCA_964351665.1 uncultured Gammaproteobacteria bacterium
CGGCTGACTGGGCGGCCATCTGGCCCGCCAGCGCCAGCGCGGCCTGGATGCTGCCAGCATCGGCCTGCCCCAGGCCGGCGATGTCCAGCGCCGTGCCGTGATCCACCGAGGTTCGAATAATCGGCAAACCCAGGGTGACATTAACCGCACCGCCGAAACCCACGTACTTCAGCACCGGCAGGCCCTGGTCGTGATACATGGCCAGCACCACATCGTGATGATCCAGCACCCGGGGAGTAAAGGCGGTGTCAGCGGGTAGCGGTCCGGTCAGATTCATCCCGGCATCGCGCAAGGCGCTTAAGGTCGGCTCAATCACTTCAATTTCTTCCCGCCCCAGATGGCCACCTTCGCCGGCGTGGGGGTTAAGCCCACAGACCGCAATGGCGGGCTGGGACAGCGCAAAGCGGCTTTGCAGCTCCCGCTGAACGATCTGCAGGGTTTCGCTTAGCATGGCGGGGTTGATGGCCTCACTGACCCGGGACAAAGGCAGATGGGTGGTGGCCAGGGCCACTCGAAGTTTTCCCGCCGCCAGCAGCATGACCACCCGGCCCACCCCGGCCCGCTGGGCGAGGAACTCCGTATGGCCGGTAAAGGGTATGCCGGCGTCGTTGATCACGCCCTTGTGCACCGGGCAGGTGACCATGGCAGAAAAGTCGCCCTTGCTGCAGCCATCAAAGGCCAGCTCCAGAGTCCTGACCACCGACGCGGCGTTGCTCACATCAAGCTGACCGGCCACCACCGGTGTGGCCACCGGCACGTCAAGCACCTGGTGAGGGGCAGGGTTTTGCGCGCCCCAGGGGCTTAATGTCAGGGACGCTCCCAGACTTGCGGCCGTCTCCTCAAGCACCTGTCGGCTGCCGATGTAGACCAGGGCCGGGATGTCATCAGCCAGCTCAGCATTAGCCAGTTTGACGCACAGCTCCGGCCCAATACCCGCCGGGTCGCCGACGGTAACCGCGATGGGCTTCATCAGATCCGGTATTCGATGTACGCCTCGTCCCGCAGTTCACGTTCCCACAGGCGGAACTCTTCTTCAGCCTTTAGCCGGCGCAGGGCCTCTCTGGCCTGACCGCGCTGGATATCCACGGTACGGTCCTGTTCCCGCTGTTCGTCTTTTTGCAGAATATGCCAGCCTGCGCCAGACTGAAATGGTTGGCTGATCTCGCCCTTTTCCAGGGAGTCCAGCACCTGTTGCACTCGATCACCAAAGGTACCGGGCACAAACCAGCCCATATCGCCGCCCAGGTTGGCGGAGCTGGTGTCGTCAGAATACTGCCTGGCCAGTTCACCAAAGTCGGCCCCGCCGGTCACCCTTTCATGAATATCGGTGATGGTGTCCAGGGCTTCTTCCTGGGTCACCAGTTCAGAGGTTTCCACCATGATGTGACGGGCCTTGATCTCGGTCACCATGTTCATCGCCTGGCTGCGATAGTCAGTGACCATAAACATATGAAAGCCGGAGGCATCGCGGATCGGCCTGGTGTAATCACCTTTTTTCATGTTCCCCAACTCCTGGGCCAGCATGGTGGGCACCTGGTTGGCCGGCCGCCAACCAAGATCGCCACCCTGCAGAGCCTGGGGGCCGTCGCTATGAGTAATCGCCAGGGTGGAAAAATCCGCGCCTTCGGTCAGCGAGGTGTGCAGATTATCGGAATCTTGCCGGGCTTTTTGCACCTGGGTTGGAGACGCGCCTTCAGGCAAACCAATCAGGATATGGGACAGCCTGAACTCTCCTTTGGGGCCGTCCTGGTTTTCCAGAAACAGATCAATCTCGCTTTCTGAGATGTTGACCCTACTGTTGGAGACCCGTCGTTCCAGCTGCTGGGTGATCAGCTCATCGCGCATATCCTCACGAAAGCGCTGCCAGCTCAAGCCATCGGCAACAATGGTGCGGCGCATCTGCTCCTGGGTAATACCCGACTGCTGGGCGACCCGGGCAATTGCCTGATCCACCTCCTGATCACTGACTCTAACCCCCGTGGAGCGGGCGTTTTGCAGCTTGAGCTTGATCAGCGCCAGCTGACTGAGAATCTGCCGTTCCAGGGTGCTGCGCGGCGGTAGCGGCTGGCCGGAGGCGTTGAACTGCTTGACCACGTTGGTCACCGAGCGCTCCAGCTCGGTGCGCAGTATCACCTCGTCTTCCACCACGGCGACGATCCGCTCCAGGGGCTCAGCGGACGAATACGGGGCTAAGGCCAACAGCGCCAGGCCCAGCAGCGTTAGGTTAAAAAGCGGTTGTTTCAGTGTCATATCGATAACCTGCTATGGCTTGTTCCAGCACCCTGCCGGTGCCGCGGCCCAGAGATCCCAGGCCTTTAAGTTCCAGTTCAAAATAGATGGCGTTGCGCATGTCGCCGTCCAAGGTACGCACAAACCGCCGCAACATCAGGCGAGTTGCCCAACAGCAGCTTTGATATTCAAACCCGGCCAAACCTTCCAGCAGGATATCGTCCTGGAACGAATAGTTAGCTCGTCCCAGCACCGCCCAGCGCGGATTCAGCGGCCACCAGGCTGATAAATCTACCTGGTCTACCACCTGCGACCGCTGACGATAGCCAAAGTTCAGCAGCTGGCCTTCAGCGCCCCGGTAACGAACTGCCAGGTGGCGCTGCTGAAACTCCTCACCGTCCAGCAACGGCTCTGGCTCATACTGAAAGCCCAAAGCTACCCGCCAGTAGTCGCTGGGCCGCCAGGATAGTTCAGCCACCAGCGGCGAGGTATCGCGTTGATCCAGATCACCCGCCGCCAGATTGACCCGCCGATCGCGAAAATACACGATGGTGCCGATGCTGGCTTCCAGCACATCCCGACCGCTGCGATTGTCCTGCAGTCGGCTGGTTAAGGCCAGCGTCAGTTGACTGGCGTCAGCCTGCCGGTCAGCGCCGGAAAACCGATTACTGCGAAACAGCTGGCCGAAACTGAAGGTCAAATCACGGGTATCAAAGGCCGGAATATCGCTTTGGTCTTCGAAGGGCACATAAAGCAGATAAAGGCGCGGCTCCAGGGTCTGGGTAAATCCGTCGCCCTGGCGGTCCAGAAACAGACGGCCATCCAGCTCAACAATGGGGGTCGTTCGAGACGGATTGTCATCAATATCCGAATTTCCACCCGGGTTTGCTGAATCCAGCCGGTATTGGGTGTGCCGAACCCCAACTGACGGTTCAACGATCCAGGCTGGACCGGCAAAGGTCCGGGACAGCTTGGGGTTCAGGTCCAGCCGCCATCCCTCCTCGCCCACGTCCCGGTCGAAGGCCACCAGCTCCGTATCCAGCTGCAGGCGGGTGGCGCCCAGGGGAAGATCCAGCGCGTAGCTTAAACGCGGCAATCGTGAATAGGGCTCCGCGGTGGCCACCAGGGTGTCATCAATGCTGGTGTAGTCGTCCACTGCCAGGGCCGCGGTCCAATATTTCCCGGCGGTGGTCACCTGGGCCAGGGATCTCAAATAGCTGCGGGAAATCGCCGCCAGGCTGTTGCCCAGGTCCTCAAAATAGCGGTCATCTGAGACATGGTTCAAGTCCAGCAACAGATCAAATCCGTTGCCAATACGGCCCTGGTGCTGCAGCCAGCTATAGCTGCGGCGCCCACCGCTGCGGTCGTCCTCGGGCATCACCTCAAACCCCAGCTGACCCGAGGAGGCCTGACCCAGATAACGATATTCCCCCATCAGCATAGCGCCGCGGTCGGTAATTAACCGGGGGCTCAGGGTCAGATCACGTTGCGGTGCCAAGTTGAAATAGTACGGTATGGACAGATCCAATCCGTCGTCATTGGAGCCTCCCACCGAGGGCAGCAAAAAACCTGACTGGCGCCGGTCGTCCATGGGGAAAGTGGAGTAGGGCAGGTACAAAAGAGGCACTTTCTTGAACTTCAGGGTCAAATTGCGAGCGCTACCCCGCCCCGCCTCATGGTTCAACTGAATATTGGAGGCACCAATCTGCCAGTCGCTGACGCCCTTGGGGCAGGTGGTAAAGATGACCGACTGCAGGTCGGTCAGGCGATCACCGGTTCGACGGGCGTTGTCTGCCGTGCCGCGTCCGGCGCCACGGCCCAGCCAGTAATCCAGCATGCTGATATCAACGGTTTCACCGCTGAGGTCCATTTCGGCACTGACCGCATCAACGGTTAACTGGGGGCTGAAAAATCGGACCTGGCCCGTTGCCGTAGCAATATTGGTTTGCCGGTTAAGAGTCACGGCGTCAGCGATCATTCGTTGACCGTGCTGGGAAATGTCCACCCCGCCACTGAAAATCGACAAACCCGCCTGACTGAGATCAATCTGCGGTGCCAGCACACCCACCGAACCTTGGGTAAGGCTGGCGGCGAAGGGCAAAACCTCGGGAATATCGGCCTGGCCACAGAGCGCTGGAACCTGAGCCGCAGCACTGCTCACGCAAATTAATAATCCAACAATTTTTACCAAACGGCCCACTAAAAATTTTTGCATGGGTACTCGACGGTGCGCAGGCGCCGAAACCATCGCATGTTTGACCGGATCAGGCAATTGCATGGCAGCTCCCCGGCGGCGGCCTGATACAGCCTTGAGCCCTGCAATCATTGACCCTCGGCTCCGCGCGCATCCATTTGCTCAGTCAGCCGCTGCAGCGTCCCGCGGCGCGCAGCGGGATCGCTGTTAGCCAGCGCCTCGGCCCGGCGATAAAAACACTGGATGTTTTCATCGCATTGACGAAAAATTTCCAGGAACGCCGGCACCTGCAGTTCGTAGGTGGAATAAAGCGCCAGCCGGGCGTTATTGGGGCCATCGCCGTCAAACCAGTGGTCAATGGGGCTGACGCCAGCCCAGCGCGTCTTGAGGGCCTGATGCTGCTCAGCAAAGGCATCAAAAATCGCCGCTTTCTCATCATCAAGGGATGCATCGTCCTGACCGCTGTTATACAACTGCTGCAGCTGGCTGCGGAAATTGACAATCAGCTGATCGAAGGCCAGACGCCGATCATTATTGCTGGCTCTCCGGTCCGCTGCGCTGGACTCGCTGCCCGGGTCAGACCCCAGACCGTTGGCGGCAGCCCAGCGAGATTTTCCAATGGCCTCCACAGCGCTGGCAAACGATTCATTGAAGGTGCTGTCGTTGCGCAGGTACAAACGTTCGTGGGCCAGTTCATGAAACAGCACCCCGGCAAGCTGCTGATCGGTGTAGCGCAGCATGGTGCTGAGCACCGGATCATTGGCAAAACCCAGAGTCGAGTAGGCAAGCCCAGGAGCCAGCACCACGTCCCAGCCCCGAGCGGCCAGCCGGGCAGCTGCCGCGTCAGCCTGAGCCCGGCTGAAATAGCCCCGGTAGTTAAAACAGCCCACCAGCAGATAGCACCATTTTCGAGGCTCAAGGGAATAGGCCGGGGCCGCGCTAAGCAGCCATAGCGTGACATCGCGTTTGAGGTCCACGTAGTCGGTGTAACTGCCAGAATCCGGCAGCGCCAGTTCGTCAATGGCAAACCGGCGAATGGACTGCACGGTTTTCAGCCGCTGCTTAAGCTCCGGCGACAGCGCCGGATCTCTGAGCAAACCCCTGATATCCTGCTTAGCGGTGGATATCTGCCAGTGACCCTTGACCGCCTGGCCGTAGTAAGCGACGGTGGCGCAGCCGGTCAGACAGCCACCCAGCAAGGCGGCGACCAGGGTCAATAACACACAACGAAGGATAGCGAGCCGCTTGGACAATTGGTTTGCCAATGAAGAGTTCTGGAACACGTTCGGTGATTGTATGTTCGATCCGGACAGCTTTCGAGTGGCCCGTGAGCAGGCGCCCCAACTGGTAGAGCTGGCCGGCGGTCAACAGCACACCATTTTAGACCTGGGATGTGGTCCCGGCAGACACGCGCTGCCGTTGGCCCAGCTGGGGCAAACGGTGACCGGGGTGGATCTTACCGAACTGCTGCTGGAAAGTGGCCGTCAGCGCGCTGAGCAGCAGGGGGTGAAGCTTGAGTGGGTGCGCGATGATATGCGCAATTTCTGCCGCCCGGGCCACTTTGATCTGATCATCTGCATGTGGTCCAGCTTTGGCTACTTTGACGACCCCAACGACGATCTCAACGTGCTTAAGCTGTGCCGGAAAAACCTCTGCCAGGGCGGCACCCTGGTATTGGACCTGGTGGGTAAAGAAATTGTCTGTCGGGATCTCAAGCCCGTTCACGTCACCGAGTTTGATAATGGCGCGATGTTGATCGAACGCCCATTGCTTGAAAACGACATGACCGTGTACGCCAACCAATGGACCCTGGTGCGAGACGGTGTTGCCCACACCGCCAGCTGGCATCACCAGCTCTACAGCGGCGCAGAAATCCGCTCCCTGCTTCATCAGGCAGGCTTCAGCTCGGTAAGGCTGATGTCAGACCTGGCGGGCTCAGACTATGACTTTGAGTCCCAGAGGCTGTTGGTGGTGGCCCGGTGAGCACGAATGCCGCACCTGACCTGACCCTCACAGTCATCGTGCCGGTGCTTGACGAAGCAGAAAACCTGCGGGCATTTTTCGCTCGCCTATCGCCAATAATGGAAGACTCTGGGCTAACCTGGAACGTGCTGTTTGTGGACGACGGCAGCGCCGATCAAAGCCTGCCCATCATCCGCGAGCTGGCGGCCAGCCATGAATCGGTTCAATGGCTGTCCCTGAGCCGGAATTTTGGCAAAGAACTGGCCATGACCGCCGGACTTGACCACAGCAAGGCCGACGCGGTGATCTTAATCGATGCCGATTTACAGGACCCACCGGAGCTGATTCCTGAACTGATTGAAAAATGGTACCAGGGGTTTGACGTGGTTTACGCTCAGCGGGTCGCCCGGGATGGTGAGTCGCTGTTCAAACGCTCAACTGCCGCCGGTTTTTATCGGGTGATTAACTGGCTGTCCCGAACCCAGGTGCCGCCGGACACCGGCGACTTCCGACTGCTCAGCCGGCGGACGGTTGAGGCCCTTGGGACCGTGCGAGAGCGACATCGATTCATGAAAGGCCTGTTTGCCTGGGTCGGATTCCGGCAAACCGCCGTCCCCTACCGTCGCGCGCCTCGGCTGGGCGGGCATACCAAGTTCAGCTATGGGCGACTATGGCAGTTCGCCATGGAAGGCATCACCAGCTTCAGCAATATCCCGCTAAAGGCTTCGTCCTATCTGGGATTGCTGGCGGCAGCGTCAGCCCTTGCTTACGGCCTGTACATCATTTTCAAAACCCTGATTTACGGCGATCCGGTACCTGGCTACCCCTCGCTGATGGTGGTGATCCTGTTTTTGGGGGGGATTCAGCTCATCGCCCTGGGGGTGCTGGGTGAATATCTTGGCCGGGTATTTGATGAGTCCAAGCAGCGGCCTTTGTACCTGGTGGAAAGCCAGCATCTGCGTCCCACTCACAGCACGGCCCCGTCACAGGGCCCCCATCAACCTGAACCCAACAATACTGATACCCGCCCATGACTGAGTCATCGTTGCCGCCGGATACCGCTAAGCCCCTGCCACCAGATCATCGCCAGATCAATCAACTGGGTATGTTAATTCACCTGGGCCTGTTGGCTGGGTTCCTCATTCCTCTGGCCGGGCTGGTGGTGCCCATCGTCCTTTGTCAATTAAAAAAAGACGAGCACCCGGTGCTTGATGAGCACGGTAAGATTGTTGTTGACTGGATTCTCAGTGCGCTGATCTATGGCCTAGTTTGCGCTGTGCTGAGCCTGGTTCTGATCGGGATTGTGGGTTTTTACGCGGCGCTGGCTGTGGCCACCGTCGCCTTTGCCATCATTGGTGGGGTAAAAGCCAATGATGGGATAGTCTGGGAATACCCGCTGTCCATCCGATTCCTGAAGTAGCCGCCTTGGAGCAGGGCGCCGAGGGGGTAATTCGCTTTGACCTGCGTTATAGAAAGGTCAACATTGCCGAGCCTGGCGACGGCGGACGCGGCCTGACCCAGCTGTTTCACTGGCATCAGGTGATGCGCAGGCTGGGCTGGCTGGGGCGTCAGGCCAATCGATACGGTGGCTGCGCCTACGGTAATCTCAGCATGCGCAGCGGCGATGACGGAAGGTTTATCGTCAGCGCCACCCAAACCGGCGACGCAGCGCTTAACCAACAACGAGTCTGTGAAGTGCTCAGCTGCGACCTGCAGCGAAACCAGGTGGTTGCCCGGGGACCCATGAAGCCCTCCTCGGAGGCCTTGACCCATGGCGCTGTGTTTCGCCTGTCAGCCGACATCAACTGGGTGTTTCATATCCACCAACCCACCATCTGGCAGCACGCCCAGGCCCTGGGCTTGCCCATGACTGATCCCCAGATTGCCTACGGCACGCCGGCTATGGCGAGGGAAATGCGCCGGCTTTTTGACCCCTGGGGCTTATCCCAGGGCCTGCTGGCCATGGCGGGGCATGAGGATGGCATTATTAGTTTTGCCAGCAACGCGGAAACCGCCGCGCTGCTGCTGTTTGAGGCTTACTGCGCCGCCACTGGCCGTGAGTTTATCGCCGGAACTGTATTTGGGCCGTCTGGGCCCAGGTAAGGCCGGCCTCTATTTCGGCCCGATTAGCCTGATTTGATCTTGCCAGTTCTTCGGCTCTTAGATCTGCGTCGTAGCGCATGCTGGGGTCTTTAGAATAACCTCGGGAAACTTCCCCCCTGGCCACTGCAGCCACCACATCCGGGCTGGCTGGAAGCTCAAGAAACTGGGCGATTGTGGTCAACCAGGTTTCCGGCTGCTGCAGAAACTGGTCAAAATCCACCGCCAGAGTTTGCTCGCCATTGATGGCGTCCAGGACTCGATTGACCGATAGCCAGCACATGGCTGCCAGCTCCCCGGGGGACAAGCGATACAGCCGGCTATCGTTGGCCAGGTTCAGCGCCTGCAGGTCCGCCAGCCGGGATTGGGCAAAGTGATAAAGCTCCTCTCGCCGCAGTTCGCTGCGCAGCATGGTCTTGAGATACTGCTCAAGACTCAGACCAACCCGCACTGCCCGGTGATCGCGGTGGGTGGCCAGCAGTGGCGCCGCCAACGGCGCACAGTCGCTGGTGGCCTTGATCAAGGTGGGCAAGGCGCCATCGTAGCGCCGACTCAGCAGCCGGGCATGCAGTTGCAGCCAGTGTTCAAAATGATCTGGATCCATCAGGCTGAGGGGGTCTTGCAGATCCCGCTGGAAGGCCGCCATGGCGCGTAAGGTCATGGGCTCCCGCAGCGCCAGCAGGCCGGCCAGCTGCTCCAACATCCGGCTCAGATAGGTCGAACCGCAGTGCCCCACGTGAAACACCCAGGTTGCAGGCTGCAGCGGCAGCTGCGCCAGGGCGTCCTCACAATCATCCAGGCTGATGATCTGCTGCTGGTCCGAGGCAGCGCACAGGCGTTGGTCCAGAAACAGCGAACGCCGGTAACCGTCCGCGGTCATGGGTCGAAACAGCAACCGTCGGGTAGGCAGATCAAACTGCTGGCAAAGCCACTCCGGCGAATCAATATTCAGCTTGGCTAAGGGGTTCAAACCCGTCGCTCATAATCCATTTTCTGAAGCTGCTCAGCATCAGAAAAGAAAAAGCTGACCAGGGCATAGCGCACACCCTGACTTACCCGGCGGGCCTCGTGGGCCAGGTTGCAGGAGAACACCACCGCGCTGCCGGTATCAGGCTTTACGCACTGCCCGTACTCGGGAAAGCACAGGTCGCCGCCTGAGTATTGTTCGGTGTTTAAGTTCAGCGTCATGGCGAACCGTCGGTGGGAAGTATCCTGGCCATCGTTGTCCCGGTGGGGCGCAAAATAACCTCCCTCACTGCCATCGTAGGCGACAACCTTTACCCCCTCAAAACGGCTCACCTGGTAGTTAAAACTCCAGACAATTTCCGGCAGCAGACAGCAGCGCAAGCGTTGTTCAACCTCCTGCCACAGCGGATGGCCCTGGACCAGTCGGTGTTCGCGACGAATTTTCACCTCGGGTTCAGGCACATAAACCGCCCGACCGCCTTCCGAGCGCAGCACTCCAGACATCTCGTTATTGCTCTGGTAAGCGTCAATCAACTGCCGGCACAGGGCCACGGACAATACCCGGGGCACCACCAGCAGCGGAGCCTGAACGCTGGCGCTGAGGGCATCGTCCAGCAGCTTACCCGCTGCCAGCGGATCGAGTTCGGCGCAAGCTGTGCGCAGCAGCAGGCGGAACTGAGAATCCAGCAGCAGCGCCGTGGGCTCGCTGGCGGCGCTCAGAAAGGCGCTAACCTGCCCGTCGTCGGCCAGGATCAGATCCGCCCCCGCAATCTCCGGCAGCTTGAACGGTTGCTCAACGGTCTGCAGCACAACCAGCATCCAGCGGCTATCAATCAGCGGCTTAAGATCCGGCAGCGGCTGGCCAGCGCCAACGCTGATCAGCAGCAGGGGCCTGGCGCAGCATTCCTGATAAAAATTCACCGCCCGTGAATCGCGGTCAAGGCGCAGAAAGTTGGGCAGCCGCTGCCCTATCATGAGCTGTGAATCCGGGCCCGTCACAGGCCAGCTCGCAGCTGTTCCAGCAGGTTTTGCTGTTCCGCCAGCCAACACTCGCCGGCGGCTGTCTTGGCCTGTTCCATCAGCGCCAACGCTTGACTTGTTCGCCCTTCAAACTGGGCGATGCGGGCCTCCAGATAGAGCGTGCCGTGGTAGCCAGGTTGCCAGGTCTGAGCAGTTCCCATCAGGCTTGCCAGCTGCGCTGAATCAGCGCCGCCCAGCTCTATGTGGGCCAGCGCCAGGGCGATGGCGATGCGGGCCTCAAGACCTCGGTCACCGGCGGCCTGGGCATGCAGCAAAGCGTCATCCAACAAGCCAGTGGGATTGTCCAGGTACTCGCTGCGGGCAATCAGCACTTTCCCCAGCAAAGCCGAGTCGGCGATTTCCTGGGCCAGGTTCAGGGCTCGGGCCAAATCCGCCCGGGCGGCGTCGCCATCAACCTCCTGGCCAGCACCGGCCCGGGCAATTAGGGCGTGGGCGGTCTGCAGCGGATCGGCAAGCTGGAGAAAAATCTCGTGGGCCAGATTCGCCTGCAGGTAGCTATCGGCTAAATCCCCTCGCCAGCTCCCGACCTCCGCCAGCAGCAGTCGCACAGCGCCTTCTCCCGCCGGGCTGTTGAGATCGCTGTAAATGCCCAGCGCCTCATTCAGGGATGCTTCAGCATCACTCAACTGGCCCTTAATGATCTGCTGTTCAGCCCTGGCGGAAAGCGCCTCAGCTTCTCCAAACCGATCTCCCAGCTCCCGGGCAAGGGCCAAGGCCTGGTCCAGATACTGCTGACCTTCCTCCCAGCGTCCCAGGGCAAATACCACCTTACCCAGCTGCGCATAGCTAAACACCAGCAGCTGGCGCAGACCGGCCTCGCGCTGGATCTCCACCGCTCGTCGCTGCAGCTCCTCGGCTTCGGCAAATTGACCCTGTTTGCGGGCCAGGGCAGCCAGATTGGCGTAGACCGAGGATTCGCCGTAGCGCTCGCCGGCGCTGCGATACAGCACCAGGGTTCGGCCATAAAGGGATTTGGCTTCGCCCAAGCGGCCCTGATTTTCTGCCAGGATGCCCAGATTGCCCAGGGCACTGGCCAGGTTGGCGTCGTTTCCCACCGCCTCAAATTGCTGCCGGGCATCCATCAGGTATTGCTCGGCGGTTTCCAGATCCCCATTGCGCCAGGCCTGCATACCCAGCCCGCTGGCGGCAGCGCCGGCCAGATTCAAATCCCCCAGACTGCGGGCCTGCTCCAGGGTCTGGGCAAATTGCTCGCTGCCCTCAGGCCAGCGCCCCAGCAGCTGCAGCGCGTTGCCCAATTCGTAGCGGGCCCAGGCCATCTGCGGATCGCTGGCCAGGGCACTTTCAAAGAACGAACGGGCCTGTTCCGCGTCGCCACTGAGCAGCGCCTGCATGCCCCGGGCAAAGGCTTCATTAACAAAATCGTCCGCCGAGATTTTTTTTAAGGCGATGCCGGCGGCGTAAGCCACGTCCAGATCCTCCGCCACTGCCTGAGTCACTCCTGCTGCCAGCATCTCTATGCTGTCAGCGCTCAGGGTTCTAGAAATACCCGCAAGGCTGGCACTGGTCAGTTCGTAGTTGATTCGATATCCCGCCGTCCCACGGGACACCTGGGCCAGCAGCAGATAATCCACCCCTGCCAGTTCGCTCAGCGCTGCCAGCTGGCTGGCGGCCGGATCGGTGGCGCTGATCCCTCGACTGCGCAGGGCCGAGCGGACCCTGGCTGGACTCATCACCTTTAGCGGCGTGCGGTCGCTGACGGCGTCGCCAAGCAACGACGCCAGACCCAGTTCAGCCCAGTCGATGTCGCTGTCTGCAGCCAGCGCCAGAGGCGCCACCGCCAGGGTCGCTGGCGCCGTGGCCTGCTGCGGGCGAAAACCCAGAAACAGGCCCGCCGCCGCCAGCAGGCTGATGGACAGCCAGCGCCAGCTGCGCGAGGGTCGGCGGGCAGGGGCAGGGATATCGCTGGAGCTGGCAGCAGCCTCAGCGCTCTGCAGTAGCTGCTCACCGGCCCACCGGTAACCATGTCCATGGACAGTTTTGATCGGATCAGGATCCACCCCAGCGCCTCGCAGGCTGCGGCGGAGTTTTGCCACTGCCTGGGAGATAGCGGCATCGCTGACCACCCGCCCTTCCCAGACCGCCGCCAGCAGTTGGTCCTTGGTGACCAAATCGCCGCTGCTGTTTGCCAGACAGTCCAGTAGGTCAAACAGCTTGGGCTCCAGAATCAGTGGATCGCCGTCAACACTTGCTTGTCGCCGCGCATTGTCAATCTGCAGACCCATTGCCGAGGAATTTCCTAGCTGAAGTTATCCGTGACTCAAATTGTAGCAACTCCCCGGAGCGCTGCCTTGGCAAAATGGATTTACCTTGATTGCCCGTTAAAGCCCGTCATCGTTTAGGGATTTATTACTAGCCCGCATTATTCATGAAGGACGGCGACGACCTGGCAAATCCCAGCGCTTTCAGGCCCCTAAGTGATCGGCCTAAATGGCGGTGGCTGACAGCGTGTCGCTGTCGGTGTCTCGCCTCATCGGGC
>CAYGPO010000115.1:0-13941 GCA_964351665.1 uncultured Gammaproteobacteria bacterium
GTGGCTGACGGTGTGTCGCTGTCGGTGTCTCGCCTCATCGGGCGGCCCATCTTGAACCGTCGGCCTCAAACCATAGCTATGGCTATGGGTTTTCACCCGATGGTCCAATCTGGACTCGCCAGCTGAGACCAGCCATCCCACCTTCATGAATAATGCGGGCTAGTGGGCTGGGCTGGGTTGAATCGGACCTCTACACCGTGGATCCGGGCCTGTCAGGCCCGGCCACCTCAGGCCAGACTTCAGGGCGCTTTGAGCTTGTCCAGCAATCGAACAGCCTGCTTGCCGCGCATAATCAGGCCATAGCTGACCCGCTCGTGGGCTTTGAAAATCATCACGTGGGAGGTGTACTCATCGGGCAGCTGAACCATGGCCTGGCTGCGCCGCTGCTTGGAAAAGTATGTTTTAACGTCATCCCGCGGATATTTGATTTCGTCCCGAATCCGCTCGCCGGGGCGGAAGGTGGCGAACACGTCGCCGTGCTCAATACCGTCTTCCCAACCGCGATTAATCGCTATCACCTGATTTGGACCCACGCCGAACAGGGCGTTGCTCAGGGCAATAACCCGGGTGTTTTCGGGCACGGTTTCAGGGGTGTGGGGAAAGTATTCCAGGTCGTAATTGGCGGTGAACAGCGGAATCACCAGGTCGCCGGGAAGGACTTCAATCTCGCTGGAGGTCAGCAGCAAGGTGCTGGGATCGCCGCTGATCAACACTTCGGCGGTGGCGGTCTGAACCACCTCGTAGCCCAGGACACGGGAGTTTTTATGCTTTCCGCTCCAGACTTTTTCGGTCCAAAAGCGTGATACAAAATCACCGATAGAGCGTTCCGCCGGAAATTCCCACTCGCGGCTTTCCGGGCGAAGAGGCTCTGACTCGTCGTAAGGCCAGCTGGCTGGCACTTCTCTAAATTCGACGGTAGGTCTGACCACGGCATAGGATTCGCCCACCGCAGCGTCGGGCAGATCCCGCACGTAAACGCGAATGCCTTCGCTGCCGGCCAGGTATCCCTCTTCCATGGTCACCACATAGGGCAGGTTTTCCAATTCCGCAGCGTCAAGCACCGTGCGCTTGTCCAGGTAGTGGCGAATGTCATTGATGCTGATAGGCTGCACCGCCTCGGCCAGCGAGGTGCGGCGAGGGTAGGGAGACAGCTTGCGCCCACGGCGCAGCGACAGGCGAGGCTCACCGTCAATGTAGACTAGATTGATTTCATCCCCGGGGTAGATCAGATGGGGGTTGTCGATCTGCGGGTTAACCTGCCAGATTTCCGGCCACAGCCAAGGTTTTGTGAGGAATCGGTCGGAGATATCCCACAGGGTGTCCCCCTTGACCACCACGTATCGATCCGGGTGGTTGTCTTTCAATTCGACCTGAGCCGCGGCACTCGCACACAGCATCATTCCGGCAATTATCGCAAGTAATGGTTTAAACATCGCGGCCAATGTATTGATTCCCCAAAGAAGTTAGTGTATCTGAAATTTGGTTTGTGGAAAACATCCGAATATTTGAGGGGTTCAACGCCTTCACAGCAGGCCGCCTTCCCTTTGGTTATACTTTAAATACTGTTTGCCAGCACAAATATGAGATTCAGTTCAAAGTTTCGTCCATTACATGCCTTTACTTAACATTATTGAGTTCCCGGACCCCCGATTGCGCACCAAAGCCAAGCCGGTGGAGACCGTAGACCAGAACATTATCCAACTGGCAGGTGACATGCTGGAGACCATGTATCATGCTCCGGGCATAGGCTTGGCTGCCACCCAGGTCAATATTCACCAGCGCCTGGTGGTGGTGGATGTGTCCGATGACCGCAACAGCCCCCACGTGCTGATTAACCCGGAAATTATTGAGCGCAGCGGTCAGCAGGTCTGTGACGAGGGGTGTTTATCGGTGCCGGGTATCTATGCCAAGGTTGATCGGGCGGAGCAGATTGTGGTCCGGGCCCTGGACACCGATGGCCAGATCAGAGAGCTGGAAGCTGATGGCCTGCTGGCGGTTTGCATTCAGCACGAGCTTGATCACCTGGAAGGCAAGCTGTTTGTGGATTATTTGTCGCCCCTGAAACAGCAGCGGGTGCGTAAAAAGCTGGAAAAAGCTCGGCGTACGGAAGCGTCTGCCTGAACGTCGGCCTGAACGCCGGCGTCCCTTCCTAAACTCAAGTCAAAAGACCCCTCAACATGAACATTGTGTTTGCCGGTACACCGGAATTTGCCCTGCCTGCGTTGCAGGCTCTGGCCGCGTCTGAGCATCAGCTGATGGCCATCTATACCCAGCCCGACCGGCCTTCAGGGCGGGGCCGTAAACTTAGCCCCGGGCCGGTCAAAGCCTGGGCGACGACCCATTGTCCCAGCGTTGACGTTCACCAGCCGCTGTCATTGCGAGGCCCCGAGGCTGCTCAGACGATGGCCCAATGGCAGCCCGACCTGATGGTGGTGGCGGCCTATGGGCTGATCCTGCCGCGCAGCATTCTGCGGGTTCCGCGACTGGGTTGTTGGAATATCCACGCCTCCCTACTGCCCCGCTGGCGGGGCGCCGCGCCCATCGCCCGGGCGGTGCTGGCCGGTGATGTGGAAACCGGTGTGTGCATCATGCAAATGGCCGCGGGCCTTGATACCGGCGACGTGTTATCCCGGGCAGCGACGCCTATCGAAGCCAACGATACCGCCGGCAGCGTGCATAACCGGCTGGCCGAAATGGGCGCTGAGCTGTTGATGCAGACTCTCCAGCAGCGCGACCACCTGAGCCCCCAGCCCCAGGACGAGGCTTTGGCCAACTACGCGGAGAAGCTGGATAAGGCTGAGGCGGATCTGGATTTCCGCGACAGTGCGGCCAATCTTTGTCGTCGTATCCGGGCCTTTAACCCCTGGCCGGTGACCCGCTGCCGACTGGCCGGTCAGTGGCTGCGAATCTGGGATGCCCAGGCCTTACCCGGCGGCGGGCAGGCTCCGGGTCTGGTGCTGGCCAGCGGCGCCGAAGGTATTGATGTGGCAACCGGTGACGGTCTGCTGCGGATCGTGAAGATACAGCGCCCCGGCGGTAAGCCGCTGCCAGCGGCGGATTTTCTCAATGCCTTTGAGCTTGCGCCGGGGACTCAACTGGAGTTACCGGAATCCGGTGGCTGCGCTGAATAAGCCACCCAGCCCCAGTGATAAGGCGGGCCTGAAGAAGGGCGCTAACCGCCGTCCCAGCCGACCCCAAAAGGCCTTGAACAGCCGCGGCCAGGCTGCCTTGCAGATCCAGCGGGTGCTGGCGGGAAAGTCCCTAAGCGAATCCGACGGTAGCCATGACCCCCTGCGCCAGGCGCTGGTGTACTGCGTGCTGCGACACCTGACCCTGCTGCAGGCGGCGCTGGCCACCTATCTGGATAAACCTCTGCGCAGTCGCGACGTTGACCTTCGCTGCCTGCTGCTCACAGGCCTGGCCGAGCTCAGCTGGCTTTCTACCCCCAAACATGCGGTGCTGGACGAGACCGTTGAGGCCAGCAGGCAGCTGGGCAAAGGCTGGGCGCGGGGCCTGACCAACGCGGTGTTGCGCAATCATTTGCGGGCCGGGCCGCCGAATCCTGAGCAGCTGGCTGCAACGTTTCCGGAGCCTGCGGTTTGCTACAGCCATCCGCCCTGGCTGGTAGACCAGCTGCGGGCCGGTTGGCCCCAGCAGTGGCAGGGGCTGCTGGCGGCCAACAATCAGCAGGCGCCGATGACGCTGCGGGTCAACCTGGCTCAAATCAGCCGCGATGACTACCTCAAGCAGCTGCTGGAACTGGGCCATGGCGCTACGGTCGCGCCGCTGTCGCCCAGCGCCGTCAAGCTGGAGCGAGCCATGGCGGTGACCGAGCTGCCGGGTTTTGATCAGGGCCTGGTGAGCGTTCAAGACGAAGCGGCACAGCTGGCTGGCTGGTTGCTGGACGCCGTTGATGGCATGACCGCCCTGGATGCCTGCGCGGCTCCGGGGGGTAAGACCGCGCACCTGCTGGAGCGCTGGCCGGGGTTGCAGCTCACAGCCATGGACACCGATCCTCGCCGCTGTGAAATGATCGAACAAAACCTGGCCCGGCTGGGTCTGTCGGCCACGGTGGTGAGCGCTGACGCCGGGGCGCTGGAGCAGGGTAGCTATGACCGGATCCTGCTGGACGCACCCTGTTCAGCCACCGGTGTTATACGGCGTCATCCAGACATCAAATGGCTGCGTCGCAGCAGCGATATCAGCGTCCTGCAGGGGCAGCAGCGGCGCTTGCTGGACAACCTCTGGCAGCGCTTGAAATCCGGCGGACGGTTGCTCTATGCAACCTGTTCTTTGCTCCCGGCGGAAAATCACTCGACAATAGCAGCCTTTAGCGCTGCCAATTCAGATGCCCGGGTATTGCCCCTGGCGCTGACTGGTGGCCTTGATACCGGGTGGGGCCATCAGCTCCTGCCGGATCAGGACGGTACCGATGGATTTTTTTACGCGCTGCTGGAAAAGGCCTGAACTGCTGGCTGTGCTAGCGGCAGCTTTGCTGCTGGCCAGCTGCAGTGAACCCGATTCCAGGGCGGGCCCCTCGATCCGCGTCCTGGGCCTGCAGCCAGCGGCCCAGGATGTTGCCAGTGGCGATACCCTAAGTCTTCATCACGAGCTTTCGGCAGAGGTGCTGGACGCCCTGACCCATGGCGTACCCATCACCTTTCAATGGCAGCTGCAGCGCCGAATGCCCAGGGCTTTGCTGTGGGATTCACTGCTGTGGGGGCAGATCGGCGAGCGCCAGATCAGCTATCGCTCGTTGTCACGCCGTTTCACCTTGAGCCAGCCCACCAGCGGCGAAGCCACCAGCTTTCGCGACCTGCCAACGTTGCTGGCCGCCCTGGATCAGATTGCCATTGGGCCGCTGCCAACCCCTGAGGATGATCCCGACAGCTATTTGCAGGTAAGGGCCAGGCTGGTGGTCTCCCGCCTGCCGCCGGCCCTGCGGCTGTCGTCGTATTTATCCGATCAGTGGCGGATGGACAGCGGCTGGGTGCGCCTGTCGGTGGTGGGTCCATGAGTCGTCGACCCGTAGCGCGATTTTTTCAACGCACCCTGCCCATAGGCTCGGTGCTGGCACTGCTATTTGCGGCCCTGTACCTGGCCGGCGACGCCAGCCAGGGGCTAGGTGGCTGGAGCCAATACTATCAGTGGATAGTGCCCCTGGCCGGGGTCGCAATGCTGGTGCTGGCAGTGGCGGTGATCTGGCGCCTGGTAAGCCTGATTCGGCGCCGCCGGGCGGGTCAGCCCGGAGCCCGTCTGACCCAGCGCATGGTGCTGATGTTTGTGGCCCTGGCAGTGCCGCCGGCGCTGATCGTCTACTGGTTCTCGGTGGATTTCCTAAATCGCAGTATTGATCGGTGGTTTGACGTGGACGTGGCCACCGCGCTGGAAGATGCCCAGGCCATTGGCGTGCGCTTTCTGGAATTACAGAAGGTGGAAAAAAATAACCTGACCCAGCGCCTGGCCCAGCGCCTGGCGGATGTTCCCAGCGACAAGCTGGCCTCGGAGCTGCGGGGTCTGGTGGCAGAAGGGGATGCGGTGGAAATGACGGTGCTGGACAGCAGTGGTCGGGTGCTTCGCACCAGCAGCCGTGAGCTGGGCCGGTTCACCGCTGACGTGCCCAGCAACCTGCAGCTACTGCAGGCTCGCCAGCGCGGCAGCTTTGTCGACTATGAGCCCAATATGCAGGAAGGCGAAGCGCTACAGGTGCGGGTGCTGCAGACCATTCCTGACCGGGGCCTTGGGCCTGAGCGGGTGCTGCAGGGTATCTATCGGGTGCCCCAGGGCTTTGACGAGCAGGCCAGCAACGTGGAGCAGCAGTACCTGCGGTATCAATCATTAAAATTCCAACGTAAGTATCTTAAACAGACCTTTGTGCTGATCTTGTCCATGGTGCTGACCTTAAGCGTGCTGCTGGCGCTGCTGCTGGCGTTTAATACCGCCCGGCGACTGGTCCAACCCATCAGTAACCTGGCGGCGGCCACCCGATCCATCGCCGGCGGCGACTACCAGCGCAGGCTTCCGGTGCCCAGTAATGATGAGCTGGGGTTTTTGGTGCAGTCCTTTAATTTAATGACCGAGGAGATAGAGCGGTCGGCGACGGAGGCCAGCGCTGCCAGAGGCGAGGCCGAGGCCCGGCGGGATTTCCTGGAAACCATACTTGGCAGCCTAACCTCAGGGGTGATTACCCTATCAAGCAACGGCGTGGTGAGGGCGGTTAACCAGGCCGCCCAGGACATTCTGGGCGTGGACGACAGCGCCCTGCGCGAGCGCACCCTGACCCAGGTGGCCACCGACTACCTCTGGCTAACGCCGCTGGCGGATCTAACCGTGAGAAACGCCGAAACCTCCCACCGCTGGAGAGAGGAGATCAATCTTGACGTTGAGGGCAACGAACTGGTGCTGACCTGCCGCGGCGCGCGCCTGCCCATGCCCGATGGCAGCGTCGGTACGGTGCTGGTATTTGAAGACATGACGGACCTTGCCCGGGCCCAGCGGGAAGCGGCCTGGGGGGAGGTGGCTCGAAGGCTGGCCCACGAGGTGAAAAACCCCCTCACGCCGATCCAGCTGTCCGCCGAGCGGCTGCGGCACAAATACCTGGGCAAGATGCCCGCTGAAGACTCCGCCGTGTTGGATCGAGCCACTCGCACCATTGTGGCCCAGGTGGAGGCGCTGAAAACCATGGTCAACGCCTTCAGCGACTACGCACGGGCCCCAACCCTGCAGCTGGAACCGCTGCAGCTCAGTGAGCTGGTGGAGGAGATGGTGGATTTCTATCAGGCTGGGGACCAAAAAATGAGCCTGTCCTGTGAATGGATGAGCGATGAGCCGCGGGTATTTGCCGACCGGCTGCGCCTGCGCCAGCTGTTGCACAACCTAATTAAAAACGCCCAGGAGGCCAACGACGGCGGCGCTCTGCAGCTGCGGGCGGCCAGCCATCTGGAATGGCAGCGGGGTTCGGCCACCCTCTGCTTAAGCCTGCGCGATAACGGTCCGGGGCTGCCGCCGGATATCCAGGACAAGCTATTTGAACCCTATGCCACCAGCAAGAGTCGCGGCACCGGCATTGGCCTTGCCATTGTGAAAAAAATCGCCGAGGAGCACGGCGGCGACATTACCGCCAGAAACGCCAGCAGCGGCGGCGCGGTGTTCGAGCTGCGTCTGCCGGTGGAAGCCGGCGAGCTGGCGCCGGTGAATTCATCCGGTGATCAAAGCCAAGCAAGCTGACAGCAGGGGTATAATGTGCTTCGATGCGCCATCGGTGCGCCGCCGGACATCGGCTGGTGTAACCCGGTAGGCGAACAATTGATCCAGAATCCGCAGAGGAAGTTAAGCGACGATGGCCACAGGACATATCCTGGTGGTAGACGATGAGCCCGATATTCGGGAGCTGGTCACCGACATTCTGGCTGACGAAGGATTTCGCGTGTCCAGCGCCGCCAACGCCCAGCAAGCGCGAGAAGCCCGTCGGGCGTCGCGCCCGGACCTGGCGCTGCTGGATATCTGGATGCCCGAGACCGACGGCATCAGTCTGCTGCGAGAATGGGGAGAAGGCGGCGCCCTGCCGTTCCCGGTGATCATGATGTCTGGCCACGGTTCGGTGGAAACCGCCGTGGAAGCGACCAAGCTTGGCGCCTACGATTTTATTGAAAAGCCTGTTTCGCTACCCAAACTGCTGCTCAGCGTTGAGCGAGCCCTGGAGGCCGGTAGCCTGAAACGGGAGAACGAAGGCCTCAAACAGCGCCTCGCTCCCGCCGTTGAACCAGTGGGTGTGAGTGTGGCCATGCAACAGCTTCGGGAGCAGCTGGAGCGGGTGGCCCGGCATGACACCTGGGTGCTGATTTCCGGTGAGGCCGGCGTAGGTAAAGCCACTGTCGCCCGCTATCTGCACACCGTCAGCACTCGCTCCGCCGGGGCTTTTGTAGAGCTTAACGTGGGCAACATTGCGGCGGAAAACTCCGAGCGGGAGATTTTTGGCCAGGAAAGTGATGGACAGATCACCTACGGACGCCTTGAGCAGGCCAATGGCGGCACCCTGTTCATTGATGAAGTGGCGGACATGGGGGAGGACACCCAGACCCGCCTGTCCAGCGCCTTGACCAGCGGCCAGGTCACCCGGGTGGGGGGCAGCGAACCGATCACCATCGATATGCGGGTGATTGCGGCAACCCGGCGCGATCTGGAGCGCGAAGTACAGGAAGGGCGTTTCCGGGAAGAGCTTTATTACCAGCTCAACGTGGTGCCACTAACGGTTCCGCCGCTGCGGGACAGACCCGAAGATGTGCCTGAACTGCTGCGGTTTTATACCGAGTATTTCCCCAGCCGAGAAAAGCTGCCCTATCGGCACTTTTCGGTGGCGGCCCAGAACAAATTACGCAACCACCTGTGGCCCGGCAACGTGCGGGAGCTGAAAAACCTGGTGCAGCGACTGCTGATTCTTGGCGCCGGCGATATCGAAGCCGACGAAGTTGAGGCGGCCCTGGGCGCGATCACCGAAACCCCGGGTAACCATCTGCTGGCAGAGGTCAATTTTTCGCTGCCCCTGCGGGAGTCCCGGGAACAGTTTGAACGGGCCTATCTGGTGTTCAAGCTGAAAGAAGCCCAGGGCAGCGTAGGCCGATTGGCAAAGGCGGCCGGCATGGAACGAACCCATCTCTACCGCAAACTGCGGGCCCTGAATATCGATCCTAAACGGCTCAACGAATGAAGATTATGATTCTGGGCGCGGGTCAAGTCGGGTCCTCGGTGGCGGCCAGCCTGTCACGGGAAGAAAACGACATCACGGTGGTGGACACCAATGCCCAGCGCCTGGGCGAACTGCAGGACAAACTGGATATTCGCGGTGTGCTGGGTAATGCGTCCCATCCCAAAGTGCTGATTCGGGCCGGTGCCGAAGACGCTGACATGGTGGTGGCGCTCACCAACAGCGACGAAATTAATATGGTCGCCTGCCAGGTCTGCTACACGATTTTTCATACGCCGACAAAAATTGCCCGGGTCCGGGCAGCGGAGTATCTGGACTATCCGGAGCTGTTTTCCGGCGATAACTGTCCCGTGGACGTATTGATCAGCCCGGAAAAACTCGTAACCGACCACGTCAAGCGGCTGATCGAGTACCCGGGAACGTTGCAGGTGTTGGATTTTGCCGATGGTCGGGCGCAGATTGTTGCTGTGGCCACAGTGGAAGGTGGCGCACTAACCGGTCATAAGATCTCGGAGCTGGCAAAACTGCTGCCCGACGATATTGAAATTCGTGTGGCGGCCATCTTCCGGGAAGAAAAAGCCCTGATCCCCAGCGGCGATACGGTGATGATTCCCGGCGATATCGTGTTTTTCCTTGCCGCCCAGGGCCATATTCGTCGGGTCATGGCGGAAATTCGCAAGCTGGAACAGCCGGCTCGTCGGCTGATACTGGCCGGAGGCGGCAATATCGGTGCATCCCTGGCGGCGGTGCTGGAAGATGATTATCTGGTCAAGCTTATCGAGCGTTCCCCGGAACGGGCCAAATACATTTCCGAGACCCTGGAAAAGACCATCGTGCTGGTGGGCGACTGCGCTGACGAAGATCTGCTGCGGGAAGAGAACATAGACCAGACCGACATGTACTGCGCCCTGACCAACGACGACGAGGCCAATATTCTATCGTCCATGCTGGCCAAAAAGATGGGCGCGCGGCGGGTCATTTCCCTGGTCAACCGCGCATCCTATGTGGACATGATGGAAGCTGGCACCATCGACATTGCCTTGTCGCCGCAGCAAATCACCATCGGCGCGCTGCTCACCCACGTGCGTCGTGGCCACATGGTCAAGGTCCATTCCCTGCGTCGCGGCGCGGCTGAGGCCATCGAGGCAGTGGCCCATGGGGACAGCCGAAGTTCTCGGGTCGTGGGGCGAGCGGTGGAGGAAATTCCGTTGCCCGAGGAGGTGACCATCGTCGGTATTGTGCGCGGCGAGGCGCTGATTATTGCCCACCATGACGAAGTCATCGAGCCGGAGGATCACGTGATCTTGCTGGTGCTCAACAAGGCAGGTCTGGGTGAGGTAGAGCAGCTGTTCCAAGTCGGCGCTACCTTTATCTAATGGACGTTTTTGCCGTCGCGGCAATCCGCCGTACCCAGGAGCAGCACATTGGCTGTTGCTAGCCCTCGCTTTCAATCCATCCAGCGCATCGTCGGCGTCCTGCTGGTGCTGTCCAGCAGCACCATGCTGCCGCCGGCCCTGGTGGGTTGGCTTTATGCTGATGGCAGTACCACGGCGTTTTTGGAAGGCTTTGCCCTGGTCTTGGTGCTGGGGCTGGTTTGCTGGTACCCGGTGCGCGCGGAGCGCAGGGAGCTGCGCATTCGGGATGGTTTTGTGGTGGTGGTGGCATGCTGGGTGGTGCTTGGGCTGGCCGGCTCGGTGCCCCTGTTTTTGTCCAGCCAGCCAGAACTGAGTCTGACCGACGCGGTGTTTGAATCCATGTCTGGCCTGACCACCACCGGCGCCACGGTGTTAACCGGCATCGACTTCCTGCCCAAAGGCATCCTCTTTTATCGCCAGCAGCTGCAGTGGCTGGGGGGCATGGGCATTATCGTACTGGCGGTGGCGGTGCTGCCCATGCTGCGCATTGGCGGCATGCAGCTATACCGGGCCGAGACCCCCGGACCGATGAAAGATAACAAGCTGACGCCACGCATCGCGGAAACCGCCAAGGCGCTGTGGAACCTGTACCTGTGGATTACCCTGACCTGTGCTCTGGCCTACTGGATTGCCGGCATGACTATGTTCGACGCCATCGGTCACGCCTTTTCCACCGTTGCCATTGGCGGATTTTCCACCCACGACTTAAGCATTGGCTATTTCAACAGCCCCGCCATCGAAACCATTTGCATGGCGTTTATGTTTATCGCCGGAATTAATTTTGCTCTGCACTTTATGGCCTGGCGACGGGCCAGCATGTCTCCTTATACCGGTGACCCGGAGCTGAAGGCGTACATTGGACTGCTGGTTTTCGCCAGCATCTTTTGCACCTGGCAGCTTTGGAGCCACAGCGTTTACCCCGATGCATTACAGGCCCTGCGCTACGGCATGTTCCAGGTGATTTCCATTGCCACCACCGCCGGGTTTGCCACCGACAGCTTTTATCTGTGGCCGGCCACCTTGCCCCTGCTGCTGCTGTTGCTGAGCTGTATTGGGGCCTGCGCCGGTTCCACCGGGGGCGGCATGAAAGTGATCCGGGCCCTGTTGCTGTACAAACAGGGTTGGCGGGAGATGGTTCGATTGGTGCATCCCAGCGCGCTGGCGCCGGTCAAGCTGGGCAACCGCAGCGCGTCGGAAAAAGTGATCCAGTCCGTGTGGGGCTTTTTCTCAGTTTATGTGGTGTGTTTTTGTGTGATGTCGCTGCTGCTGACCGGCTTTGGTGTGGACCTGGTCACCGCGGTGTCCTCGGTACTGTCCTGCATGAATAACCTGGGTCCTGCCCTGGGCCAGGCCGGGCCCCACTATGCCGATATGGTGGACCCCGCTAAGTGGGTGCTAAGTCTGGCCATGGTGATGGGGCGGCTGGAACTGTTTACGCTGTTGATTCTTTTTACCCCGGTGTTCTGGCGTAACTAGCCTCTAAAATCCGCCCCTTCTCCTGCCGAGAAAATCTAAAAGTGTAAAAATATTTACATATTTAGATTTTCTCGGTACTATGCCCCCCATGATGTCGCCAAGCCAAATCTTCCAGATCGCCAAACAGCGGTGTTTATCCGCTGCCGTTCGGTGCTGGGCCTTCCCAGGCGGTTTTGGCTGGGTCAAGCCGTCATGAGTACTGCGGGTAAAAAATCCGTCACCCAGGCCGCCGCGGCCGCAGCCGTGCGGATATTTATGCCGCTGGTTCGGTTACTTCTGCGTCACGGGATTCCCTACAAGGTGGTGGCGGAATGGCTGCGCTGGTGTTACGCCACCGTGGCCTACGAAGAACATTCCATGCCAGGTCGCAAACCCTCCAAGTCCCGGGTTGCGGTGATCACCGGGCTGACCCGGGTGGATGTAGACCGGTTGCTCAAGATGCCCTCACCGGTGAATAACGAGAGCTATGAGGAATACCAGCGCGCTGCCAAAGTGCTCAGCGGCTGGGCCAGCGACCCTGGATACCACGACTCCAAAGGCAAGCCTGCAACACTGACCTTCGAAGGAGATGGAGCCACGTTTTCGACCTTGGTCGAACGGTTCAGCGGTGGCACGCCGCCCAGAGCGGTGCTGGACGAGCTGATCAGAGTTAAGGCCGTAGAACGGCTTGAAAACGGTCAGCTCAAGCTTCTATCGCCACGCTACGTGCCGGCGCCGGGGGAAGGGCACGCAGATTTTCTGGACATCCTTGGTCACGCCACCTCAGGTCTGGTGGACACCATCGACTACAACACCCGACCCGATTGCGAAGAAACCCGGCTGCAGGCGCTGGCCTTCAACGACCGGATCCCGGCCGCTGACCTTGAGCGTTTAGCCAAGGCCATAAAAGACCAGGGTCGAGACTATATTTTCGAAGCAGATCGCCTGCTTTTTGAGGCCTCCACTGCTGAGGAGCAGCAAGCCTCCGAGGACCTGGTGGAGGCCGGAATTGGTATTTATTTTTTTAGTCAGAAGCCGCCCGCTAAGGCGGATCAGGAGTAACAATATGAAACGCCTAAGATCAAAAATAATGCGAACCCCCTTAGCGGCAGCAATTGGCCTTGCCATCAGCGCCGGTGCCAGCGCGCAGGTCGCCGTCACCAGCAACTTTACCGGAGTCTGGAACCAAACCGACCAGGAGAGTCAGGGCTTTGTTCTGCAGATCGTCGGCCAGCCCGATGGGGCCAGGGAAGGGGTGGCCTATTGGTTTACCTACGACGACGCGGGCAATCCCATGTGGGTTGTAGGCCAGGGGCCGGTGGCTGGAAGCCAGCTGAACCTGGAATTTTTACGGGTTGATGGCCCACAATTTCTGGAGCCCAATAACCCCAATGCCCGCAACGTCTCAAGCTTTGGCACTGGCACCATGGATTTTTCAGACTGCGACCGGGCCACGGTTAATGTGGAGCTGGACAATGCCGTCACCGGCACGGGGCTTAGGTCTTTCACCATCAGCCGCCTGTCCCGGGTATTGAGTAGTAGTTGTTCCGGCGGTCTTTCTGACGACATCCCCAATGATGCCTTCGCCACTGAAGTTGAGACTATCCTAACCAGCACTGGTGTAGACCCTGATGCCAGCGGCAAAGCTGAACTTGAGACGGGCCCCGGCTATGCCAAGTTTGAAGTTGAAGTGGATGATCTTAATCCCGGTGACTACCAGTTGCTGGTGGCGGGCAACGTGGTTGGAACCTTGAGCGTGGTGAGCGAGGCCAGCGGTACCGGCGGCGCGTTGGAATTTAAAAGCCCCGCAGACGACAACAAGCCGTTGCTCAACTTTGACCCTCGCGGACAAGTCATTGAGCTGGCTCAAAACGGCGTTGTGCTGCTGACCAGCGCGCCCTTGCCCGACGCGCCGACCCCCATAGCCCAGCAGCTGGAAATCGAGATTGATTTGCAAAACTCTGGCCTGTTCCCGGCAGCCAGCGGTGATGTGGAATACGAAATTAACGGAAATCGGCAGAAGTTTGATATCGAGGTCGAGGACCTGCCCGTTGGCGACTACACCGTCGAGGTGGGCGGCATGATGGTCGGTGTATTGAGGGTTCGGGCTCAGGACGATGGGGATATTGAGGGTGAGCTTGAGTTTGGTAATCCGCCGGATAACGATGAAACCCTGCTGACCTTTGACCCCAGGGGGCTGCTGGTGGAAGTCCTGGACGCGGGCGTCGTGGTGCTGTCGGTGGAGTTCCCCAGCGAGGCTGGCGGCAGTCCCACCGATGATGACTCAGATGATTCAACGGATTCCGATGACTCAGACGACTTCGGTGACTCAGATGACTCAGATGATTCAGATGATTCAGATGATTC
>CAYGPO010000116.1:0-13584 GCA_964351665.1 uncultured Gammaproteobacteria bacterium
TTCAAGACCGCCCAGGAACGACGACCGTTGTCACTGCTAAGCCAGCGTAAACGCTAGCCCCGAAACAAGGCCAGCAACTCTAGCCCTTAGCGGTGCCTCTGGGCACCTTAAAGCGCGGCCGCCAGATGGCCAGGGCTACATTGGCACCGGACAGCGCCAGCACCATCCACCAGGCACCCCACTCGTTGTGCACCAGCGCAGCCACCTGGGACACATCCAGTTCCCCGTTCAGGGCCTGGGCCGTGACCCTGGCGGCGCGCTGAGCCGGCGCGTCAATGGCCCCAAGGGTTGCTTCAAAGACCAAAATCCCCGACACCGCTTTAACCCATACCCAAGGGGCTTCCATGTACGGGTAGTGAGCCGCCATCGCCAGCAGACCGGTGATCAACACCCCCACCATGGAGGGCATCAACAGCCATTTGGAGACCACCGCCAGGGCTTCGCGCATAGCCGCGTATTGCTCCAGGGATTGCGGCGCGGGGCCATAGGCCAGCACCATCATGTAGGCCGCCAGGCCGCCACTCAGACCAATTGCCGTGAGGGTGTGGAGAAATTTCAGCGAACGGCGGATAAACATAGAAGGTAAACCGCGGCAGGCTTAAGAGACGGTGACACCTTTCCAGAAAGCGACCCGGCCGCGAATGTTGTCCGCCCCCGGCTTAGCTTCCGGGTAATGCCATGCGGCGTCCATGTTGGTCTGGCCATCGACGGTAATCGAGTAATAGTTGGCGGTACCTTTCCAGCCACACACGCTGGTTTTGCTGGAGGGTTCAAAATATTCCATCCGCAAGGATTCGGACGGAAAGTAGTGATTGTTTTCCACCACCACCGTATCGTCAGACTCAGCGACCACCGTGTTATTCCATACCGCTTTCATAATGATTCCTATCTGGTTGCCGCCTCAGGCGGCGGTGGATTTGTTGCGTGGGTCAAGACCCATGGAGCGGGCGATAATTTCCCGCATAACCTCCGAGGAGCCGGCATAGATGCGGGCGATTCGAGCATCTCGATATAGCCTCGAGATGCGGTATTCGTCCATATAGCCGGCGCCGCCGTGGAGCTGCACACATTCATCGACGGTGCGACCCAGAATCTCACTGGTGACCAGCTTGGCCTGAGCGGCCACGTCCGGCGACAGCTTATCCCCATTGTGAGCCATCACGCAGTGATCGACAAAAATTTGCGCCACGTCAATTTCCGTGCGCATATCAGCAAATTTGAAGCGATTGACCTGGAAATCCGCCACCGGCTGACCAAACACCTGCCGTTCCCGGGCAAAAGGAAGGGTTAGCTCAAGGGCCGTTTCTGCCATCGCCAGATTGCTGACAGAGTTCATCAGTCGCTCCTCCGCCAGAGACTCCATCAGATAATAAAAGCCCCTGGCCGGGTCACCCAGGACGTTTTCCTTGGGTATTTCAACGTTGTCGAAAAATAGCTCAGCGGTATCCTGGCTCTTCAGCCCCATCTTATTCAGGTTACGACCCCGGGTGAAGCCGGCCATCTCGCCTTCCACCAAAAACAGGCCCAGCTGGCGACTGCCTTCAGCGCCGGTGCGCGCGGCCACCACAAATAAATTACCGATGATGCCATTGGAAATATAGGTCTTCTGGCCGTTCAGCAGGTAGTGGTCACCGTTATCCACAGCCCGGGTCTTCATCCCTGCAACGTCACTGCCGGCACCGGGTTCGGTCATGGCGATGCCCAGGATACGCTCGCCGCTGACACAGCCAGGCAGGTAGCGGGCCTTCTGCTGTTCGCTGCCCAGGGCACCAATATAAGGTGCCACAATCCGGTTATGCAGAGAAATAAACAGCCCGGTGTCGCCGTAGCGGGCGTTTTCCTCATCCAGGATCTGGTCGTAACGAAAATCCCGGATGCCTGAGCCACCGTAGGCTTCATCCACCCACATGCACAACAGCCCCTGCTCGCCGGCCTTTAAATAGATTTCCGGGTCCACCTGACCCTGTTCACACCAGCGGTCCCGATGGGGTTCCACTTCAGCCTGCAGGAAGCGCCGGGTGGCGTCCCGAAACATCTCATGGTCATCGTCAAAAATGGTCCGATTTTCCGTCGCCATCAGTTATTTGCCCTTGAAGCTGGGAGTGCGCTTTTCCAAGAACGCCTGCACCCCCTCAGCGGCATCTTCACTGGCAGCGCACTGGCCCTGCAGCTGCGCTTCAAACCGGAACACCTCATCAAAGCCAGCGTTCATCGCCATGCGCATGGCGCGCTTAGTGGCAGCCAGGGACAGGGGCGCTTTTTCCGCCAGCGCAGCCGCCCAGGACTGGGCGTTGCTGAGCACCTCGTCGGCCGGGGTAACCCGGTTGATGAGTCCAGCCGCCAGCGCGTCGGCGGCACCAAGGCGCTCACCTTCGATGGACATCTGATAGGCCCGCTTGTAGCCCAGCTGTTTGACCAGCAGCCAGGTGGCACCGCCGTCGGGCACCAGGGAAATGGCGGTAAACGGTGATAGCAGGAAGGCGTTATCGCCCATCACCACCAGATCGCAGGCCAGCGCCACCGATAGCCCTACGCCGGCAGCAAAGCCGTTGACAGCGGCGATCACCGGTTTGTTCAGGTGGTTGATGGCATCAAAAATTGGTCGGTACTCGTGGTTTAGCTGTCGCTCCACCGAATCTTTAATGCCTTGTTTCAAATCGGCGCCGGGGCTGAAGGCGCGGCCGGCTCCGGTCAACACCACAACCCTTATCTGGGCGTCGTTGTCGGCCCGCTGCAAGGCTGCGGCAAGATCTGCCCGAAGTTCCGCGTTAAACGCATTCATCGACTCCGGCCGATTCAGGGTGATGGTGGCGACCTGGCCATCCACCTCAAAGGTGATCGTTGATGAGTCAGTCATAGGGTTTCCTCAGGCAGCGTCTTGCTGGTTGCTAACCGCCACTGGCGGATAAAATTGCTGGCCGGCGGCGGCCATGGTTTTCAGCAGCTCCGGAACGGCAAAGCGGGGGCCAAAGCGCTCAGCAAGGCTCTGGGCGTTGGCAATGAAAGTGTCCAGCCCTACGGTATCAATGTAGGACAGGGTGCCGCCAGTCCAGGGCGGAAAACCCCAGCCGAAAATCGACCCAAGATCCGCATCAGCGGCGGTGGTGAGCACACCTTCTTCCATGCACCGCACCGTTTCAATGGCCTGGATGTAGAGCAGACGCTGCTTCACCTCATCCAGCGCTGGCTGCTCGCTGGCCGAGGGAAAGTGCTCCGTCAGGCCTGGCCACAGGTGCTTGCGACCACCCTCAGGATAATCGTAGAAGCCTTTTCCAAAGCGCTTCCCTGAACGGCCCAGCTCATCGACCATCTTAAAGGTCACGTCCATGGCCGACAGGGGGGTGTAGTCGTCGCCCAAATCGGCCAGGGTTTGCTTGTGGACCTTAACGCTCAAATCCAGGGTCACCTCATCGTGCACTGCCAGCGGGCCCACCGGCATGCCGGCCAGCTTGCCGGCATTTTCAATTAAGGCCGGCGCAACCCCGTCTTGCAGCAGAGCCATGCCTTCGTTGACGTAGGTGCCAAAACAGCGAGAGGTGTAAAAACCCCGGCTGTCGTTGACCACAATAGGGGTTTTGCGAATCTGCCTGACATAGTCCAGAGCATGAGCCAGGGCCTGATCCGAGGTCTGTTCACCCATGATAATTTCCACCAGGGGCATTTTGTCCACCGGTGAGAAAAAGTGCAGGCCAATAAAATTGCCTGGGCGACTGGAGGACTGGGCAAGTCCACTGATGGGCAGGGTTGAGGTGTTGGAAGCAAACACCTTGTCCGCCGCCAGCACCGCCTCAGCTTTGGCCGTAACGTCCGCCTTGATATCCCGATCTTCAAATACCGCCTCAATCACCAGATCACAGCCCTGAAGATCCTCATAGCGAGTGGTTGGGTGGATAAGATTGAGCAGCGCATCCATTTTTTCCTGGCTGGTGCGACCGCGCTCAAGGCGTTTGGCCATCAGCGCCCGGGAGTAGTCTTTGCCTTTATCAGCGCCCTCCTGAGAGGCGTCCAGCAGCACCACTTCGATGCCCGCTTTGGCGCTGACAAAGGCGATCCCCGCGCCCATCATGCCGGCGCCCAGCATGCCAATTTTCTGGCAGCGCGATGGCTCGATGCCCTTGGGCCGGCGGGCACCTTTTTCCGCCGCGCCTTTGTTGATGAACAGGGTACGGATCATGTTCCGATAGACCGGATCTAAAAACAGCGAAGTGAAATAGCGGGACTCAACTTTCAGCGCCGTGTCCATGGGCAAAATAGTGCCTTCATAGACGCTGGATAAGATCGCAATGGGCGCTGGGTAGTTGTGCTGAGTTTTCTGCGCAATCAGCGCGCTGCCGCCCATGAACACCTGGGCGATCTTTGGATTAAAGGGTCCTGCCCCACCGGGGACTTTAAAGCCTTTTTGATCCCAGGGCTGCTGGGGATTGGGGTTTTCTAAAATCCACGCTGCCGCGCTGGCCAGCAAATCTACCGCCGGCACCACGGCGTCGATAAAGCCCAACTTGTGGGCTTTATCAGCAGATACGTGGGTGCCCTGGGTAATCAGCTCCAGGGCCGGCTGCACGCCTATGAGCCGCGGCAGGCGCTGGGTTCCACCGGCTCCGGGCAACAGTCCAACCTGCACTTCCGGCAATCCAAAAACCGCCTTGGGGTTGTCTGCAGCAATTCGATAATGGCAGGCCAGCGCGATCTCCAGACCGCCGCCCAGGGCGGTGCCGTTGAGGGCTGCAACAAAAGGTTTGCCGCCGGTTTCCATGGCCCGCAGGGCACCGGTAAATTTCTGGTTCTTGGCCAGCAGCTCAGCGGCGGGCAGCTTGGCGTCAAAAATGTTCACCAGCCACATAAGATCGGCGCCAGCGACAAAGGCCTCTTTGCCCGAGGTAATGATGGCGCCGCTGATAGCCTCGTCTTTCAGCACCCGGTCTACCGCCCCAATCATCTCGTCTAAAAACCCGTCGGTGACCACGTTCATGCTGCGATCGGGCATATCCAGGGTAAGGGTAGCGATTCCGTTGTCCACCGTAATGTCGATAATGTTAGCCATGATTACACCCGTTCAATAATGGTGGCAGTGCCCATGCCGGCACCAATACAAAGGTTGATCAGCGCGGTGTTCAGGTCGCGCCGTTCCAGTTCGTCCAGCACCGTGCCTAAGATCATTGCGCCGGTGGCGCCCAGGGGGTGACCCATGGCAATGGCGCCGCCGTTGACGTTGATCTGGCTGTGATCGATATCCATTTTCTGCATAAATCGCAGCACCACCGAAGCGAAGGCCTCGTTCAGCTCAAACAGATCAATATCCGCGGTGGTCATGCCGCAGCGCTTGAGCACCTTTTCCGCAGACGGGGCCGGGCCTGTGAGCATGATGGTGGGTTCAGAACCAATGGATGAAAAACCGCGGATTCGGGCCCGGGGCTTGAGCCCCAGAGACTCGCCGATTTCTTTGCTACCAATCAGCACCCCTGCGGCGCCGTCCACGATGCCGGAGCTATTGCCGCCGGTGTGGACATGGTTAATTCGTTCAACTTCCGGATACCGCTGCAGAGCCACGGCATCGAAACCAAACTGCTCACCGGGAATGACAAAAGCCGGTTTCAGGCTGGCCAAATCCTCGGCGGTGGTGCCGGGTCGCATATGCTCATCGTGATCCAGCAGGGTCATTCCCAGAGAGTCTTTGATGGGAATCACCGCATGATCAAAATAGCCCTGCTTCCAGGCGTGGGCGGCGCGCTCCTGACTGGCAGCGGCGTACTGGTCTACGTCATCGCGGCTGAAGCCATATTTGGTGGCGATCAGATCGGCACCGATGCCCTGGGGGGCGAAATAGGTGTTGTAGGCAACGCCTGGGTCAATGGCCATGGCGCCGCCGTCAGAACCCATGGGAACCCGGGACATGGACTCAACGCCGCCCCCGATACACAGGTCGGACTGACCCGCCATGATCTGGGCAGCGGCGGTATTAACCGCCTCCAGGCCTGAGGCACAAAAGCGGTTCAGCTGCTTACCCGGAACTTCCTGGGCGTAGTTGGCCATCAGCGCACCAACCCGGGCGACGTTTGCGCCCTGCTCGCCCACCGGTGCAACGCAGCCCATAACCACGTCATCCAGCCGACGCGTGTCCAGCTCGTTGCGGTCGCGCAGCGCTTCCAATACCTGGCGAACCAGTTCAATGGGGGTGACTTCGTGCAGCGAGCCAGAAGCTTTGCCGCGGCCCCTGGGGGTGCGTACATGGTCAAAAATATAGGCGTCAGTCATGGTTATGGTTCCTGTGGATCAGGCAGAGGTCTGCCGACAAAGTTCAAAGGTAATCTGGCGTTCAAAGGCGCTGTGGGCGGCGTCAAAGTCGATGTCCCGGGTGCCCAGCATCCAGGCCCACACCATGCCCGAGGTGTAAGCGCAAAAGCGGGCCGCAAAGACCTCCGGTTCGACGCTGTCGCATACGGTGCCCTGCTGTTGACCCTCCCTCACCCAGTGGGCCAGCTGGTCACGCTGGGCACGAAACACTTTCCGCACCATCTCTGTGTGGCCGCAGCCCGGCTCCACCGAATGATAGGAAAGAATCTGCAGGGCGCGAATGTCTTTGGGCGATTGCAGCACAAAACGGTAATAGGCCTCAGCGGTGCTAAGAATGGCATCAACCCCGGATAAGTCGACCACGGCACGCTCGAAGGTGTGAAGCCAGCGTTCAGACACCGTCTTGATCACCGCTTTAAACAAGCCCGCTTTGCTGCCAAAACGATAAGTGACCAGGCCGCGACTGTAACCCGAGGCGTTGCCCAGGGCCTTCAGAGTGGTTTTTTCGGTTCCAAGACTGACGATCAGATCAATGGCCGCGTCAATCATGGCAGTGTCTGAGAGGGCCGTTCTTTGGGCCTGGGTCAAAGCGGGTTGTGCCATCCGGGAAAGATACTTGCTATTGACCAGCAAGTAAACAGATAACGCCTGCAGCGTCAGGGCTGCTGACCCTCACGCCAGCTTTGCCAGGCGCAAAGCACCGTGGATTCATGAATATCGACAATGTCCTGGACCCGGTCGGCATAGCCTCCCGCCATACACACCGCCACCGGTATGCCCGCCTGGCGCAGGGTTTGAAACACCTGCTGATCTCTGGCCTTGAGGCCGTCCTTACTCAGACTCAGCCGGCCCAACCGATCACCAGCGTAGGGGTCGGCGCCGGCCAGATAAAACACCAATTCAGGCCTGCAACGGTCTAGTAACAGCGGCAGGTGATGTCTGAGCTGGTTCAGATAGGCCTGATCATCGGTGCCATCTGCCAGGGCCAGATCCAGATCGCTGGCTTGTTTCCGGGTGGGGTAGTTGCGCGCGCCATGGATCGAGAAAGTGAACACAGAACGATCGTCGGCAAAAATAGCGGCGGTGCCATCACCCTGGTGCACATCAAGATCCACCACCAGTATCTGCCCGACGCCCAGCATCTGTTGAGCGTAGCGCGCCGCCACCGCCACATCATTAAGCACACAGTAACCACCGCCGGTGTCAGCGAAGGCATGATGGGTGCCGCCGGCCAAATTCACCGCAATCGCGCAGCTCAGCGCCGCTTCGGCAGCCGCCATGGTGCCGCCCACGGAGCGTCGGGATCTGTCCACCATCTGGGAACTGTAAGGAAAGCCAATACGGCGCTCGATGGCCTTTGGTAGCTGGCCGGTGAACAGCGCATTTAGGTAGTGTTCGCTGTGAACGGCGCGCAGGGCAGCCATGGAGGCTGCCGGCGGCACCACGAAGCGCGCGCCGCGCAGCTGGTCATGGGCCGTCAGTCGTTCACGCAGCAGCGAATACTTGGCCATCGGGAAACGATGTTCCGGGGGCAAAGGAAGAACAAACTCATCGCAGTAAAAAAGATTAAAGCTGTTCGGCTGAGCCTGCTGGTTCAACGTATCACCCACCGGAATATCGCCGGCCACATCCGCAGCAGGCCACGCAGGCCGAGTCGCGCTTCGATTCGCCGTTCGGATCTTAAGAGTTAAGGGCCGTCGCCACTTTCTTTTGCTGGGCCATCAGCGCCGCTGGCAGGCGGTCACCATAACTCTCAAGGTACTGACCAATCTCGGCCAACTCCTGCTGCCAGCCTGCCTGATCCATATCCACCAGTCGGCTCAATACCGCTGGATCCAGGTCCAAACCCGCGGTATCCAGATCCTGCGGCCTTGGAAGGTGCCCAATGGCAGTTTCCTGTGCACCAACTTCGCCCTTGCAGCGGCCCACGATCCAGCGCAGTACCCGCATGTTTTCGCCAAATCCCGGCCACATGAATCGGCCGTTTTCGTCCTTGCGAAACCAGTTCACGTGGAAGATTTTCGGCGCCCGACTGGCCCTGGCACCCACGTCCAGCCAGTGTTGAAAATAGTCGGCAAAGTTGTAGCCGCAGAACGGCTTCATGGCCATCGGGTCGCGTCGCACCACGCCCACCGCGCCAGTGGCCGCGGCGGTGGTTTCTGAGGCCATGGATGCACCCACCAGAACCCCGTGTTCCCAATCTTTAGATTCAAACACCAGCGGCACCAGACGCTCCCGGCGCCCGCCAAAAACAATCGCAGAAATCGGCACACCCTGGGGCGCCTCCGCCTGATCTGAGTAGCTGGGGCAGCGCTTAATGGAAACGGTAAAGCGTGAATTAGGATGGGCAGCGGGGCCATTGTCGCCATCGTAAGCCTGGCCCCGCCAGTCTTCAGCCGGGCTGGCATCGGACTTGCCTTCCCACCAGGGCTGGTTGTCGCTGGTGGTTGCAACGTTGGTAAAGATGGTATCGCGATCGAGCATCGACAGCGCGTTGGGATTGGTGTCTGCGCCGGTACCTGGAGCCACTCCGAAGAATCCGGCTTCCGGGTTGATCGCCCAAAGTTGACCATCATCGCCGATGTGCATCCAGCAGATGTCATCACCCACGGTCCAGACCTTCCAGCCCTCCTGGGACTCGGGCGGTATCAGCATGGCCAGGTTGGTTTTGCCACAGGCCGAGGGAAAGGCACCGGCCACGTAGCTGACGTTGCCGGCAGGATCCTGAATACCGACAATCAGCATATGCTCTGCCAGCCAGCCTTCGTTGCGAGCCTGGTAGCTGGCGATTCGCAGCGCGTGGCACTTTTTGCCCAGCAAAGCATTGCCGCCATATCCTGAGCCAAAACTCATGATGGTGAGGTCTTCGGGAAAGTGCATGATGAAACGCCGCTCCGGATCCAGGTCCCCGGTGGAATGCAGCCCCCGCACAAAGCTGCCTTCAGCTTCGATTCGGGCCAGCGCTTCCGCGCCCATTCGAGTCATCAACCGCATGTTGGCAACCACGTACGGACTGTCGGTAATTTCGACGCCGCAACGGGCCAAGGGAGAAGCTATGGGCCCCATGCAGTAGGGGATTACATACAGGGTGCGGCCTTCCATGGCGCCGGCGAACAGCCCTTCCATTTTTTCTCGCGCAGCTGCCGGCTCCATCCAGTTGTTATTGGGACCTGCGTCAGCTTCGTTGGGAGTACAAACGAAGGTCAGGTGCTCAACTCTGGCCACGTCGCTGGGATCGGACTGATGAAGATAGCAACCCGGGTGGGTTTCCTGATTCAGCTCTTTTAGATCGCCGTTGGCTTTCATCAGGTCCACCAGGCTCTGGTATTCCTGCTCAGATCCGTCACACCAGACGATGGTCTGTGGACGGGTCATCGAAGCAACGTCCTCCACCCACTTTGCTAATTCGGGGAGACTCGTAGACATGCGAAATCCTCAGGGCAACGTAACAATGGAAGAGGCGCGGGACGATAACGCTCCAGAGGGCGAAATTCAACGTCTACACGGTACTGCATGGCGCTGTTCACGTTGTTTTACCTGAGCCAATCCTTGAGTGAAATCTGGAAGATGGCTGCAGGTGTCTGAGAAATGGTTAGAAGCCTGCTTTTGTGAGGAAAATAGCCCCCTTGGATAGACGACTACCTTGCCATTGACAAGTATTATCCGGGGAACGCATACTGTGCCGATGAAATTAAACAGTCGTTTGAAAACTATCGAACGCGCTGTTATCTCGGAAGACGGCACTGGTCTTCATGTCTCGAGTTGCGGCGATCCAGCAGATCCTCCCGTGCTGCTGCTACACGGTGGCGGACAGACCGGCTGGTCATGGCGCAGCACCGCGCTGAAATTGGCCAGCAGCGGCTGGTATTGCCTGCTGCCAGACCTTCGAGGCCATGGCCAAAGCGATTTTGCCAGCAGCTATGAGCTGGAACGATTTGCCGAGGACGTCGCCGGATTGACGACGGCCTTGTGCACCCAGCCTCCCGTGCTGGTGGGCGCGTCCATGGGCGGACTGAGCGGACTGATGGCCCAGGCGCAATTTACCAACCTGCGGGCACTGGTGTTGGTGGACATAGTGCCGGACTGGGAATCTCGGGGCATCGACCAGATTTTGGCGTTTCTGGGCGCCAACCCCGATGGCTTTGCCAGCCTTGAAGCAGCCGCCCAGGCCGTGGCCGATTATCTGCCCCACCGGGACACGCCACCCAGCCCCAATGGCCTGCGCAAGAATCTGCGGCAACAAAACGGCCGCTGGTTCTGGCACTGGGACCCGTCGCTGCTGGAAGCGGCCAATGAACATGTAGCCCGATGGCAAAGCTCAGTAAGCCGAGCTTGCCGGGATATTTATATACCCACGCTGCTGATTAGTGGCTCCCGCAGTGAGGTAGTTAGCGCTGCCGGAGCCGCAAAACTGACTCAACTGATTCCCCACGCGAAACATGTGGTGATCGAAGATGCCCATCACATGGTGGCAGGGGACAGCAATCAGCACTTTACCAATGCCGTTATTCAGTTTCTCAACACCCTGGATAACCCTGATTTAGCTCAAGAGGACTCTTTATGTCTGCTTTCATGATGTACTTATCCCTGGCCGGCGTTGCGCTGGCTGCAGGTTTTCTGCGAACCTCCATCAAAGGTTGGACCATAGCCAGCGCGGCAACCCTTGTTGCCTTCAGCATTTCCTCATCGGTCTCAACCCTTGGGCTGGTTGTGGCCTGGCTGTTGATTGCCGCCATTGCCATACCGCTGAATCACCGGCCCTGGCGTCAGCAATATCTGACTGCACCGGTGCTTAAGGTCTATCGCAAGCTGGCGCCAAAGCTTTCCACCACGGAAAAAGTGGCGCTGGAAGCCGGCACCGTGGGCTGGGAGGGTGAGCTGTTTGCCGGCAAACCCAATTTCGCTGAGCTACTGGCCCAGCCGAAAGCCGAGCTGTCCGCTGAGGAGCGCGCGTTCCTTGATGGACCGGTAGAAACCCTGTGTTCCATGATCGAAGACTGGGAGGTTAACCATGTGCGCGCCGACCTGCCGCCGGAAGCCTGGCAGTACATCAAAGATCAGCGCTTTTTCGGCATGATCATTCCGAAAAGCTATGGCGGCCTGGAATTTTCCGCCTACGCCCACTCGGCGGTGGTGCAAAAGCTGTCAGCCAAAAATGCCGTACTGGGTTCAACGGTGTCGGTACCCAATTCACTGGGCCCGGCGGAACTGCTGCTGCACTACGGAACCGAAGAGCAGAAAAATTATTACCTGCCGCGTCTGGCCAAGGGCGAGGAAGTGCCCTGCTTCGGTCTGACCGGGCCCACCGCAGGTTCAGACGCCACCTCCATCCCCGACGAGGGCGTGATCTGCCGCGACCGCTATAACGGCGAAGAAGTGCTGGGAATGCGCCTCAACTTTGACAAGCGCTACATCACCCTCGCTCCGGTAGCAACTCTGGTAGGACTGGCATTCCGTCTGAAAGACCCGGAAGGTTTATTGGGCGACACCAAGGATCTGGGCATCAGCCTGGCACTGCTGCCCAGGGACACCAAGGGCATGGACATCGGCCGCCGCCACATGCCCCTGAACGTGCCGTTTCAAAACGGCCCGGTGCGAGGCAAAGACGTTTTTGTACCCCTGGAATTCCTCATCGGCGGCCCCGAAATGGCCGGTCAGGGTTGGCGCATGCTGGTGGAATGCCTGAGCGTCGGTCGAGCGATTTCGCTACCCGCCAGCGCCGCCGGCGGCAGCCGCGCAGCAGCCCTGGCCACCGGCGCCTACGCCAGAATCCGTCGCCAGTTCGGCCTGCCCATCGGCCGTTTTGAAGGCGTAGAAGAAGCCCTGGCACGAATTGGTGGCAAAGCCTATCTGGCCACCGCCCTGTCTGAAGCCACAGCCCTGGCCGTAGACCGGGGCGAGAAGCCGGCGGTGTCCTCGGCCATTGCCAAGTACCACGCCACCGAACTGGCCCGCCAGGTGGCCACTGACACCATGGATGTGCACGCCGGCAAGGCGGTGATCCTGGGGCCAAAAAACTATGCCGGACGTAGCTGGCAGGGCGCACCCATTGCCGTAACCGTGGAGGGTGCCAATATTATGACCCGCAGCCTGATGATCTTTGGTCAGGGCGCCATCCGTTGCCACCCCTACGTGCTGCAGGAAATCGCTGCGCTGCAGATCGAAGATCAACAGGAGCAGTTGGTGACCTTTGACAAGGCCCTGTTTGGCCACATTGGCCTGGCCTTCTCCAACGCCAGCAGGGCGTTATTGCTGGGCCTCAGCGGAGGCCGCCTGGCACGCACCCCCGGCAGCCGCTACACCCGCCGCTACTACCAGTCCATCGCCCGCTACAGCGCTGGTCTTGGCCTGGCGGCGGATCTGGCCATGCTGACCCTGGGAGGCAAGCTCAAGTTCAAAGAGCGCATTTCCGCACGCCTGGGCGACGTGCTGAGCCAGCTGTACATGCTGTCTGCGGTGCTCAAGCGATACGAAGACCACGGCCGGCCCGCCATCGATGCGCCGTTCCTCAACTGGGCCGCCCAGTACACCATCTATGAGACCCAAAAAGCCTTTGACGATGTGATCCGAAACTTCCCGTCCCGGCCCGTTGCCTGGCTGATGCGAGCCATGATTTTCCCCCTGGGCACCCGGGCAAAAATGCCTTCGGACCGGCTGGATCACAAAGTCTCGGCATTGCTGCAGAGCCCCAACGAGGCACGCTCACGCCTTACCGAGCTGGTTTACTCCGTCTCTGAGCCCAACAATCCGGTGGGACAAATGGAAGCCGCCTTGCCGCTGATTATTCAAGCTGAACCCCTGGAACGCAAGGTCCGCAAAGCCGTGTCCGCCGGCGAGCTATCCGGCAACAACCCAGCCGAACTGCTGGCCGACGCCTTAAAACAAGGGCTGGTAAACCAGGCCGACTTCGACCTGATGACCCAGACCCGGGTGATGGTGGCGGAGATCATCGCCGTGGACGACTTTGATCCATCCGAACTGGTGGCAGGACAGCAGTCCTCACCCCAGGTTGAGCAGGCTGCCTAGCCCGCACCAGGTTGAGAAAGCCATGGACGGCTTTCTCAACAGCCCGCAAGCCTACTCGAAATCAGGTCTGGGGCAGGTGATCCCTGGTTCACGGGGTGTCCGAGACATGGATGTCGAGGTCAAGCGCACACCAACGAAGCCCCGCTCCATGCCTACCCGAAATCAGGCCTGGGGCAGGTGATCCCTGGTTCACGGGGTGTCCGAGACATGGCTGTCGAGGTCAAGCGCACACCAACGAAGCCCCGCTCCATGCCTACCCGAAATCAG
>CAYGPO010000117.1:0-8082 GCA_964351665.1 uncultured Gammaproteobacteria bacterium
GACGTTGTCAGTGGCACTGATTCGACCACCCCGGTGGCTGATAGACTACGTCCCACCCAAAGAAAATAGATTACCGGCATCACTACCAGGGTCAGCAGCAGGGTTGACACCATACCGCCCAGCATGGGCAGCGCAATCCGTCGCATCACATCAGCGCCAGGGCCGCTGGTGATGAAGATGGGGGTTAGCCCTGCAACGATGGTTACGACGGTCATCAGCTTAGGTCTGATCCGCATCACCGCGCCGTCCATGATGGCTGTCAGCAGCTGGAGCTGGGTTGACGGCTGGGCCCTGCGAACCTGGATATCGATATACAGCAACATGATGATGGCAGTTTCCACCGCGATTCCGCCCAGGGCGATAAAGCCCACCGCCACCGCCACCGACAGGTTATAGCCGGCCAGCCACACCGCCCAAAATCCACCGATAAGCCCAAAGGGCAGCGACAATAAAATCATCGCTGTTCGATCCAGACGACCGAAGTGCAGCATTAACAACAGAAATATCAGCGTGACAACCGCCGGTATGGCCACCTTGAGACGGGCACTGGCCTTTTCCATTTGTTGGTATTGTCCGGCGAATTCCACCGCATAACCCGGCCCAAGGCTGACCTGATCTGCCACTGCCTGGCGGGCCTGTTTCACATAGCTACCCACGTCGCGGCCGGCGATGTCGACAAATACCCAGCCGGTTAGCCGGGCATTTTCCGAGCGGATCATGGGCGGTCCTTCGCTGTAGGAGATGCTGGCCAGCTCCGCGAAGGGTATGTGGGCGCCGGTGGGGGTGGGCACCAGGATATTGCTGAGGTCTTCCGGGGTTTCCCGAAAGGCGCGGTCGTAGCGAAGAATAATGTTGTACCGCTGGCGCCCCTGTACCGATTGAGACAGCTGCATCCCCCCCAGAGCGGTCTGCACCACCGACTGAAACACGCCCATATCAATATTGCGCCGGGCAAGTTCATCCCGGTCCGGGGTAATCTCCAGATACTTGCCGCCAAGCACCCGGTCGGCAAAGGCTGAGCGGGTGCCCGGTACGGGGCTCACTGCCGCCTCGATATCCAGAGCGATGCGTTCAATCTCCGCCAGGTCATCACCGGTAACCTTAATGCCTACCGGGGTTCGAACGCCGGATGACACCATGTCCATTCGGATCTTGATTGGGTAACCCCAGGAATTGACCAGCCCGGGCATGTTGAGTTTTTGATCCAGCTCGGCGGTGATTTTTTCTACGCTCATGCCGGCCCGCCAGCTGGAGCGGGGCTTCAATTTGATCCAGCTCTCAATCATGGTCAGGGGCGCCGGGTCGGTGGCCGTATCGGCACGCCCAGCCTTGCCGAAAACCCGCTCAACCTCCGGCTGCGTCATGATCACCCGGTTGGTTTGACCGAGAATTTCCCGCATTTTTGTCGACGAGGCGCCGGGCAGGGTGATGGGCATATACAGCAGTTCACCCTCGTACAGCGCCGGCATAAATTCTGAGCCCAAACGCTGCAGAGGCAGGGCAACGCTGGCACACAGGGCCAGGGCGATGGCCACAGTGACCCATTTCAAGCGAAGCGCGGCGCCCAGTATGGGTCGGTAGAACCGAACCAACAGACGGTTTAAGGGATTGGCCGATTCGGCCCTGAATCGCCCGCGCATCATCAGCAGCATCAACACCGGCACCAGGGTGATGGATAACAACGCAGCAAAGCCCATGGCATAGGTCTTGGTGAACGCCAGAGGACTAAACAGGCGGTAGCTTTCACCGCTGAGGGCAAATACCGGCAGGAACGATACGGTAATGATGAGCAGGGAGAAAAACACCCCTGGGCCAACTTCTGTTGCGGCCTTCAGCACCGCCTGACCACGGGCGCCGGGGGCTGGCTGGGGGGGCAGCAGGGACAACCGGCGACTGGCGTTTTCCACCATCACGATGGCTGCGTCCACCATCGCCCCAACGGCAATGGCAATGCCCCCCAGGCTCATGATGTTGGCAGTTACGCCCTGGGCGGACATGATCATAAAGGCACCCAGCACCCCCAGGGGTAGGGTGATTACCGCAACCAGAGATGACCTCACGTGCAGCAGAAAAACCAGGATAACCGCCGCTACCACTAGACCTTCCTGCAGCAGCTTTTCCCACAAATAGCCCACCGCACCCTGGATCAGAGCAGAACGGTCGTAGACGGTCACAATCTCAACCCCGGAGGGCAGGCCGCGCTGCAGCTCCGCCAGTCTGGCTTTGACTCGCTGGATGACCTGCAGGGCGTTTTCTCCGTCACGCATGACGACGATTCCGGCCACGGTCTCGCCTTCACCGTTGAGCTCCACCAGACCCCGGCGCAGCGCCGGCCCTTCAACAATGCGGGCCACTGCTGATAGCAACACCGGGGTGCCGTCGGCGGCGTAAAGCACCACCTGCTCCAAATCGGATTTTTCATCCACATAGCCCGAGGAGCGGATCACAAATTCCTGCTCGCCCTGTTCCAGCACCCGCCCGCCCACTTCACTGGAGGCAGCCCGCACCGCCTGGGCCACCCGGGCCAGGGAAATATCGTAAGAACGCAGCAGATTGGGATCTACCAGCACCTGGTACTCCCGCACAAAGCCGCCCACCGAGGCTACCTCTGCCACCCCATCAACGCCGGCCAGCTCCAGTTTTAAGAACCAATCCTGCAGTGAGCGCAGCTGGGCCAGGTCGGTCTGGCCGCTGCGGTCCACCAGCGCGTATTGATAAACCCAGCCAACGCCGGTGGCGTCGGGGCCCAGCTGGGGCGTTGCGGCTTCGGGCAGCGCAGAACCCAGGGTGGACAGAGCTTCAAGGACCCGTGAGCGAGCCCAGTACTGATCCACGTCGTCGTCGAATATCACGTAGATAAAGCTGGTTCCAAACATGGACGTGGCTCGTACGTCCCGGGTTTTTGGCAGTCCCAGCAGAATGGTGGACAGCGGGTAGGTGACCAGATCCTCAACAATCTGAGGGCTTTGTCCGGGGAAGTCGGTGCGAATAATGACCTGGGTGTCGGTCATATCCGGCACCGCGTCCAGGGCCGTATTGTGCAGGGCTATCCATCCGGCAACCGCCAACGCTGCGCTTAGCACCAGCACAATCAACTGGTGGGATATGGACCAGCTGATCACCGCTCCAACCCCGGTGCCGGGCGCCTCGATCAAGTCCTTTGGTTTGTCTTGTTCAGACATGGCTAGTGGCCAGCGTGGGGGTCAGCCGGCCCCTGCAGTTTCGACAGGCCCTCGCGCAGGTTGACCTCGCTGTCCAGCATGAACTGGCCACTGGACACCACCCGGGTGCCCGGCTTAAGCCCGGACAGGATTTCCGTCAGGCCGTTGGCGCTGACCCCGGTGCTAACCTTACGGCCGGCAAAGCGCCCGTTACCCAGGGCCACGATGACATGGGCGCCGAGGCTGTCCCGCAGCACCGCCTCCGTGGGCACCGACAGGCGCGGCTGGGCATCCAGTTTCAAGCTGATGTCGGCATAGGCGCCGGGGCGCAAAGCGCCTCCTGGGTTGTTCAGTTCGATGCGTACTTGCCCGGTACGGGTTGTTGATTCGATGGTGGGGTAAACGTAGTCGATTCGACCTGTCCCGGGCGCCGCCGGGGCGCTGGGGAACTGTAGATTGACCGCCATGCCCGTTTCAATCAAGGCCAGGTCCTGCTCCGGAACGTTGGCAATCACCCAGACTCGTTCATAGGACTGCAGCCGTATGATCGGGGTACCTGGCTTAATGTAGTCGCCCTGGCGTATTTGCAGCGCAACCACGGTACCGCCGGCCTCGGCATACACCGGTATGCGCTCCAATGGAGCGGCGCTGCGGGTCAGCGCTGCCACGGCCGTGTCCTGCATTCCCAGGGATCGAAGCCTCTGGGTCACCGCTGCCAATCGGCTCTGATTGCCTGCCTTCTGGGCATGTAAAAAATCTTTCTGGGCGGAAATCAGATCCGGGCTGTAAACCCGGTACAGCAGGGACCCGGGTTCCACGGAATCGCCCTCGGCTCGGACTCGAAGATCCTCGATCCAACCTTCAAGTCGAGACACATTGACGTTTTCCAGCCGTTCATCGCTTTTCACCGTACCGAAGGCCCGCAGGGTTCGGCTGAAGTCAGCAACCAGGGCCGGCGCGGTGCGAACACCCATGGTCTGCAGCATTCCCGCAGCAACTTCCACCGCAGCGGCCTCCATTTCCTGGTCCGCCGAGGCCCCCACGGGCACCAGATTCATGCCGCATATGGGGCAGACCCCGTCGTCATGGTCAGACTGATAATGGGGGTGCATGGGGCAGGTGTATTGGGTGGTCTGGACTGCGCTCGAAAGCGCCAGCGGTTCGTTCTGCGCCTGGCTTTCATCAGGCCCTTTGCTGCATCCTGCCAACAGCCAGCCAAGGGCAGCGACCAGGGTGAGCTTAGCCACGGCTTTGGTCATGGTTGAGGTTGTGGTTCTGGTGGTGGTTTTGGGCATAGTTCTGGTCGAACCTTTAGCCACCTTCGGTGTAGTCTTCATAGCGTCACCAGCAGGGCGTTCATGTGGGCGATAGCCGTGGCCAGTCGGGCCTGCTCGGCGGCGATTTCTGAGCGTAGTTTGAGGATGGCGATCTGGCCGTCAATGATGGGGGCGTAGTCAGCCTGGCCGGATTCGTAGACCGTCAGCTGGGCCTCGGTTTGAGCGGTAATGGCCTGAATTTTTTGCTCAAACACGGCCTTACTTTCAGCCGCGGTTTGGGCCAACGCCTGATAGGCCGCGTATTGCGCCGCTGCGGCGCGGGCGGCTGCCTGGTAATTGGCATCAGCGGCCTCACGGCGGGCCTTGGCAGACCGCAGCCGTGGCGCCTGGCTACGCTCAGCCCACAGCGGCACGGTGACGGTCACTTTGGCAGACAGCCAGTCATCGCCGGCGAAGTCCCGTCCCGCTTCCCGCTGTTGGTAGGTGAGCTCAAGGCCCCACTCAGGTTTCCAGGCGGCCTCCGCCGCCTCCACGTCCCGGTCCCCCACCGACACCCAGGCTTTAGCCACCTGGGCTGCGTGAAACTGGTCCATCTCACCAGACCAGGGCTGGGCCGTGAGCGCCGGCGGCGCCACCGTGCTGGCTGTGCCCACCAGGTCTATGAGTCTTGCCTCAATTTGCGCTGACTGTCCGGTTAATTCCGCCAGAGTGCGAGACACCTCAGCGCGCTGGCTGGCAATATCTGCCAGCCGAGATAAACCTGGTCGACCTGCATCAAGTTCCGATTCTGCCACTTGCAGCAGGCGGTCGTATTGCCCTTGCGTCAGTTCAGCAAGCTCACGCTGGCGTGCGATTCTTGTTTGATCATGCAAGGCCACAATCAGCTCAGCCCTCAGCTGGGCATAGCGCTGCTCCCGGAGTTTTTGGCTACGCGCCGCTGCCGCGAGAGCGCCGCCGGCCCGGGCCCGCCGGCCGGCCTGGCTGGGAAACTGCTGGCGGATCCCCAGGGCCTTATTGGTCGGCAAAAAGGTGCTGAAGGAAGGGTCGGCAAAGGGAAAATTATTGATCCCGGCGGACAGCACCGGGTCCGGCAGGGCGGATTCGGCGGTGGCCATTTCCTGACTGGCCTGGGCCTGAAATTCCATCGCCTGCAGCGATGGGTGGTCCCATAGGGTGGACTCCAGATCGGAAAAACCCTGGGCATAGGTGGTGCAGGCCAAACTGAGGGCCTGCAGCGCAAAGGCGGTCATTGGTATGAGTCGAAGCACAATCGAGCTCCTGAAAGGGTAACGGCAACAAACAGTGACTGGCGCTGGGAAACCCCGGCGCAGGTTTGCTGCGGGTATCAGATCAGGAGGCGTTGGCTCAGTGAGACAGGGGTAGCGACGGGTAGCGGTGGGGCCCGGGGCGGGCCGGTTGCCCGCTGCCGGTCAGGCGCCGCAACTAACGGCTGGTATTGACCCTGAAGGGAAGGATGTTCAGGCGTATATCGGTAAAGCAGGCCCGCCAGGCCGTCAGATCCGTTGGCCTTAAGCATGACCGGATCGCAGTCGGCGCAGTCCGGGCAGATGCTGTCAGTGTCAGTTTGTTTCGCGGGTTCAGCGCCGTCGCCGTGACAGGGGGAATCTTGAACAAGTTCTGCCACTGCCTCGGTCTCGGCAAACCCCGTCAGGCAGCATGCCAGCAGCGGGCTCACCGTGAAAACGGTGATCGCCAGGGTCAGGAATGCGCGGGCGGCTAAAGACATAAGTCTTAACGTACTCCAGGACGCCGGCAATAACAAACCTGGCCCCAATTTAAGAATATTTGCCTTACGGATTTGAATTGGCTATACCTGATGGGGTCGAGTGCCATCGATGTTATCGGGAGTTATTGATGATCGTCATCTCGCGTTTGTTCTTTACAGCTGCGCTGGTGTTGTGTGTTCAGGCCAGCGCTGGCGCAGCCGAGCCGGAACCCGGCGACCCATCCAGGTCCAACACCCGTATCTATGATCGCGCCAGCATTGATGCCTCGGGCTGGCTCACCCTGGGGGATTTCCTCGCCAATTTGTCCCAAACCGGAACCGCCCAAAGTCGCGGCACCAACGCCAGTGGCAACGGCGAACAGACCGTGAACCTCTATAACCTGGGCGCAAACCGTACCCTGGTGCTGCTCAACGGTCGCCGGTTGGTGGCCGGGACGCGAAGTTCGGTGGACCTGAGCACCTATCCACTGTCCGCTGTGGAGCGCATTGAGGTGTCGTCATCGGGAAACTCCGCTGCCCTTGGCAGTGGCGCCGTTGCCGGCACGGTTAATCTTGTTACCCGGTATTCCCAGGAGGGGCTTCAGGTGGCAGGCCAGATTGGACAATTTGACGATGGGGACGGGCGTTCGGAGCACCTTGACCTGGGCTACGGGCAGTCCTTTGAAGGCGGTTCGTTTTACCTCAATGCCTCCTATTTGAACGCCGATCCGGTGATTGGCGGTGAGCGCGATATTTCCGCCTCCAGGCCCTTTGGCTCGGGTACAGCAGCGGGTTCCAGTGCCACGCCCCAGGGACGTTTTGGCTCACTGTTGCTGGGGTCGTATGGCTTAACCACGGATCCGGGCACTGTGGTCGACGGCCCGGAAGACTTTCGCCAAGGGGATTTTTCCAGCGGTTTACCCGGGGCCGGTGCCGACCGCTTTAACAACGCCGCGGAAGAGTTTGTCCTGCATCAGCGGGAGCGTCAGTCAATCCTGGCTTCCACCCGCTGGTCGTTGACCGACGCTTTACAGCTGGAGGTTGACGCCCTTTACAGCCGGCGCGACGCCACCGTGCAATTTGCCCCGCCGGCGCTTTTTTTGGGCTTGTTTGGGATCGGTGACATTGCCGCTCCAACCGTTGCCGCGGACAACGCGTTCAACCCCTTCGACCAGGCCTTCCCAGGCGACACCTATTTATTAGCCAGGCGGCTGAGCGAGGCGGGCAACCACCGTTTCCAGCAGCAGGCCCAGGAGTACCGATTAGCGGGCGCGCTCAGGGGCAGTTTGGAGCTGGCCGGACAGCCCTGGCAATGGCGGGCCCAGTGGGCCCATTCTCGCCAGGACAGCGACGAAAACCGCCCCTTTCAGATCAACTATGATCGGGTGGCCCAGGCCTTATCCGGCCAGCCATGCCGGGACGACGCCTTTGGCGATGGCTGTGTGGAACTCAATGTGTTTGGCGGCCAGGGTGCTGATGGTTTGGGCACCATCAGTCCCGCCATGCTGCAGTACATCACCTTCGACGCCACCGACCGGCTTAGCAGTGAAATGAACCAGCTCAGCCTGGATCTGTCATCCACTGGCCCAACCCTTGGCGGTGGTGATGTTGCCTTCGGCCTTGGCCTGGACTGGCGCAGTGAACAGCTGCAGCGCAGGTTTGGCCCGACCGCAACGGATAACTTGTTCAGCCAAAATTTCTCGGGCAGCGAGTCCACGGATATTTTGGCTGCCACAGCATTCGCCCAGCTGCCGTTTAGCGAGACGCTGTCCGGCAATCTGGCTGCGCGCTACGCCGATGCCAATGCCTTTGATTCGGTATTCGCCGCCAGCGCGGCGCTGGGCTTTGCGGCCAACGATGCCCTGTCATTTCGTCTTGAGGGCTCAAGGGACTACGTGCTGCCCAATCAAAACCAGCT
>CAYGPO010000117.1:8182-11741 GCA_964351665.1 uncultured Gammaproteobacteria bacterium
GCCGCCACCCGCCCCGAAATTTAACGAATATGGCGATATGAACCCGACACGCCTTTCACTAGGCTACTGTTTACGCCTCAAGGGCAGCGGCACGTTGCACAGCTCGATGGCCCCGGCCGGGTCGGCAAACCAGTTTTCACGGCGATTACGGCGAGATTCCACCAACGCGGTAAAGGTCTCGGTGTCGGTACGCAGTGCCTGCCAGCCACTGTCGTCGTCGCTACCGAAGCGAAACGAGCGAATCGTCACGTAGTCTTTTGCGTCTTCAAAAAAACCCAGCGGGCCGGTACCGCGGGGCAATGTCGTCAGGTGTTCCATACCGTCAATGACGCGGCCCAACAGGGTGACATTACGATCCAGGTGGCGCGGCGCGTGGCCGTTCACCACATATAACTCCGCGGCATTGCCGCTGTTTGTTGCAACGTCCCGGCCGGCGCCCAGCATGCCATAGCAATGGGCCAGCCAGGCACGCCCCGTGTCAGGGTCATGGCCGACGGGAAACCCGCCAACAAAGCCCACTTCAGGGGCGTAGGCATCGCGACTGGCCAGCGGCGTAAACCTAAGGCCCTTTCCGCCCCGATAAAACTCCGGCGTCAATTTTTCTGCGGCATCGCCAAACGGGCCGTCGCCGCTCCATTGGGTGACGTAATTGTCTTGGGAGCGTTTGATGGACGCATCTTTGAAGTGACCGGCATTGATCAGTTGGCGAAGGTTTGTCAGGTGCAGCGGCGCAAACTGCGGCGCCAGTTCCATCATCACGGTGCCGCTATCGAGTTCCATATACAGCAGATTTTTTGGCTGGATATCACGCCAGTCACTGTTGGTGGCGGCGCTCAGCACCTCTGGCATGCTGCGCCACGTTGCTGGTTCTGCAGACAACGCCGCGGAGCTTAAAAGAACCACTGCGGTGATCAGACTTAGTCGAATTTTCTGCATGTCGCGCCACTTTGGTTGAGTGTCTTCGGGGTATAGCAGATCGGCGGCGGTCAGACCAGCGCGCGGGCGAAATGGAATTCTCATCCGCCCAGAATTGCGTTGCGGCACCCTCGCCAAATGGCTATAACGGTGGGCCGGGGTGCTGCATGGCCTCTTTTTTGTTTAACAAATGGAGGTGCCGCAATGCACAAGCGTTCCATGTTATCGAGTGTACTTGCAGCGGGATGGCTGGTTGGATTTCCACTGGCCGCAGTGCAGGCGGCGGAACTGGAGGAGGTGGTGGTTACCGCCGAGCGCCGCACCGGCGATCTGCAGACTACCCCCGTTGCGGTGTCTGCCTTTTCCGCTGACGCCCTGGCCCGGCTCCAGGTCACCGAAACCCTGCAGTTGGCGAACAACGTACCCAACCTGGTGCTCTACACCGGGGTTTCAAACCCTGGCATGGTGAATCTCTACATGCGGGGTGCCGGCGAGCAGATTGGTGGCCTGGTCACCTCTGAGTCTGCCGTTGGCGTTTATGTGGACGACGTTTACAACGCCCGCCTGTCGGCGGTGAACTTCGATCTGGTGGACGTGGAGCGGATTGAAGTGCTGCGCGGTCCCCAGGGCAGCCTTTACGGGCGCAACTCAATGACCGGTGCGATCAAGATTGTTACCCGGGAAGCCGACGGCGAGCCGTGGGCCAGGGGCTCAGTCGCCTACGGCCGTTTTAATGAGCTGACGGTCAACGCCGGCGCCGGTTTCGCCATCGTTGACGATGTCCTGGCGGCCACCGTTTCGGCCCAGTACCGGGACCGCAACGACGGATGGCTGGACAACCGCGCCACCGGCGAAGACCGCGGGGTGCGCGAGGTGCAGTCCTATCGCACCAAGATGTCTTACATCGGATCAGACACCTTCAAGGCTACCTTAAGCGCCTACTACTCTGACGACGAAAACGACGGTCTTACGGCTGTGGCCACCAACTCGGAAACCCTGGAAATTGTCACCGGCGGTTTTCGTACCGTGCAGTCGCCCAGTCCGTCGCTGGGCTTTACGGAACAGTTCGGGGCCACCCTGGACATGGAATGGGCCATAGGCGATAGCACCTTTCGCTCCATCACGGCCTACATAGACGTGGAGGACGCTTTCCGATTTGATCTGTCCGGCGGAGCGGAAGTGGCGCCAGGTCAATTCGCCGCGCTGATCGACCGCACCAGCTTTGCCACCTCCTCCCAGCTGTCCCAGGAATTCCAGTGGAAGGGCGTGGCCATGGACGGGAAGCTGGACTATATCCTCGGCGCCTACTTTTTTGACGAGGAATCTGATCAGCAGATCGACGATGTGATTTTCTTCGTGCCACTGCTGCCCACGATCATTGACCAGGAGTCCACCTCAACGGCCTTGTTTGCCCACGGCGACTACGCCTTGTCCGACCGCACCAGCCTTAACCTGGGCGTGCGCTGGACCGACGACGAGAAGCAGCTCCAAGGCTCCATTGATTCGTTTTTCGGCTCGGGAATTCCAGCCTTGGTTGATCGCACGGACAACTGGTCTGTGTGGACGCCGCGCATTGGAATTGATCACCAGTACTCCGACGAAGTCTTTTTTTACGGCTCCATTTCCCGGGGCTATCGAGCCGGCGGCTACAACGGCCTGACCGTCGCCAATCCCGCCTCGTTTAACACGCCCTTTGATCCAGAGACGGTGTGGGCCTTCGAGGTCGGCGCTAAGGCGGAGTTTTTTGACCGCCGACTGCGCCTCAACAGCGCTCTGTTCGTCAACCAGTTTGACGACATCCAGCAGTCATCCACCATCGGCGCCGGGGCAACGGCGATCCAGAACGTGGGCAGTGTCGACGTGTATGGCCTGGAAACGGAATTTACCGCCATCGTGACCGATCAGCTGCGCCTGTTCGGGCACCTGACGCTGCAGGACGAATCCTACAATGACCTTGATCCTGGCTCCATCGCGGCCACCCAGGGGCAGGGGCGACTGTCCCATCTGTCCAAAGAGCAGCTTCAGGTGGGGCTGGATTACGAGATTCCCCTGGCGGGCGGTTCGGCCCTGCTGCTGGGGGGCAACTACAGCTATCGCAGCCCCTACTTTTCCGATGCCGCCAACCAGCCGATCAACAATTCGGGCAACATCAACCTGGTTGATGCCTATGTGACCTACGAGTCCACCACCGGGCGCTGGCGCGCCACCCTGTCGGGCCGCAACCTGACCAACGACGAATATTCAAAAATTGGCCTGGTGCTGGCGGCGCCCAACGGTATTCAGTTCGTCAATGAACCTCGTATGTGGCAGGTGCAGGTTTCGATGGATTTCCTTTGATCCCGGTGCCTGCGCAACAGCCAAGCGTGATGGAAAAATAAGGTGCTGAGATGAAAAGATTTACCACAGGGTTAATGGGTTTAGCGGCTGCGCTGCCGGTGGTCGCAGCGCTGGCTGAACCCAGCGCCGCCCATCGGGCGCTGCTTGAGAACGAGGGCTGGACCAGCTTTGCCGGGGTGTCCTCCGGGGGGCAGTACTCGGCACTGGACCAGATTTCCCGGGACAACGTTGCGCGGCTGCAGCGGGCCTGGACCAGCCACACCGGTGATGTGGTGGAAGGCACTGCGGTGGATGGCGGCTCCTCGTT
>CAYGPO010000117.1:11841-13539 GCA_964351665.1 uncultured Gammaproteobacteria bacterium
CCGGCGGTGGCCCAGATCACCAAGACCGGCTACGTGTTTGTGCTGGACCGCCGCACAGGTGAGCCGCTGCATCGGGTTGAAGAGCGTCCCGTACCCAACAGCGACATTCCCAATGAGCAGGCATCGCCAACCCAGCCCGTGCCAACGCTGCCGGCACCCTTTGCCATGCAGCGGATCAAACGGGACGAGCTGTTTGGCCTGACCCCCGTTGACCGTCTGGCCTGTCGCCGTCGTTTTGATTCCCTGCGCTACGAAGGCCCCTTCACTCCGCCCAGCGAGCAGGGCACGTTGCAGATGCCGTCCGCGCTGGGCGGCGGCAACTGGGGTGGCGCTGCGCTGGATCCCCGCAGCAATACGCTGGTGGTTAAGACGCAGAATCTGGCCACCATTATTAAGCTGGTGCCTGCCGACATTGAGGAGACCCGCGACCCGGGGCCGCCGGTGGAATTTTTAAAAAAGCCCCTCAACCAAACTCCCTATCGCCTGGATGGTGAGTTCTTCCTGTCTCCCCTCGGCATTCCCTGCACCCCGCCGCCCTGGGGTGAACTGGTGGCAATCGACCTGGACAGCGGCGAGCAGCTCTGGCGCCGTCCGCTGGGTAGGTATCCCCTAACCGGGGGCATTCGTACCCAGGAGTCCTGGGGATCTCCCAACGTGGCCGGGCCCCTGGCCACCGCCGGCGGTGTGGTGTTTATCGGCGCCGGCATGGACTCGGTATTTAGGGCCATTGACGTGGCCACGGGGGAGACCCTATGGCAGGACCAAGACCTGCCCGCGCCGGCCATGGCCGTGCCCATGACCTATCGTCACAAGGGCCAGCAGTACGTGGTGGTGGCCGCCGGCGGCAACGCGTTGGCGGAGACCAAACAGTCCGACGCGATTGTTGCCTATCGGCTCAGCCACTGACGCCATTTTTCCGGTGATGAGTGTACTTGATAGGTTGGCAACCTCCGCCGCGGAAGCCAGCTTTAATGCTACCGGCTTATCGCACCAGGCACTGGCCGCCAGATAGTCCTGCAGCTTCCAGCTCATGGCTTTGCGCCAGCCGCCAGACATAGCCATCATGATCCCCGGCTCTGCCAGCGTTGAAATCGGTAACAACGGTGGCTGGGTTCAGACCCCTGGCAGTTTTGACTTCGATGCATTGGCCAGCCAGCGGGTCCAGGTTGCTGCCGGCGGCGCAGACTCGCCAGATCAATCCACGCTCAAGGTCCACCAGGGAGTCGCCCAGCTCAAGATAGTGGTCGACTTGCTTGGCAGCACTTATGCCACAGCCTTTGTTGCCGGCGGTGGTTTCAAAGCTGTCGCTGAAAATCAGTGCGTCCAAGATGGTGACGCTGACGCTGGTGTGGGCTCCCAATTCATAGCCGCCCGGGGCTACCGAGAAGTCCAGCATTTCGGTGCCCTCGTCCAGCCCGTCCTGATCTGCCGATATCTCCAGGTCAAAAGCCGTCTGGCCAATGGCGATGGTGACCTGCTGCAACGATTCAAAGAACGAACCATTGTTGTCGCTGTAGTCCAGTGCGCCAGCGGTACTGGAGGCGTCGATCATGGTATTGACGGTAAGCGCCTGGGTAGTGTTGCCACCGGTTCGTAAGAAACGAACAACCGCGGGTTGGCCCCCTTCCGCAGTGATCAGATTGACCGCCTCCAGCGAGACTATGGATGCGTCGTCAGCAATGGTCACCACCAACTCAG
>CAYGPO010000118.1:0-6328 GCA_964351665.1 uncultured Gammaproteobacteria bacterium
CCTTCATGAATAATGCGGGCTAGCAACCCAGGTCATTCAAACAACCAGCCGGTAATGGAGTAGCGTCCCGCCCGGGCGAAGCTTGCGACCTGGGATACAAAGTGATCCCTTGGAACCTGAAACAGACACAGGCTGTTGAAATGGGGCGCCAGCACCCTGGTGGACTCGCCGTCTGTCAGCATATTTAGCTGTCCACCCCAGTCGGGCTGCCAGTCCCGGGTGAAATTCATCACATAGGCAAAGCGGCGCTTTTTGCCACTGTAGGTGTCGTCGTGGGTGCGCAAAAAGTGCCCGGGTTGATACAGGCAGGCATGGGCATCTGCCCGCACCAGTGCGCCGTTGCCGGTAAGCTCTCGCCACAGTTGCATGCATTGGGGGCTTTGCAGCCAGGACGCCCAGGCCTGGCAGAAGGGCTCGCTTGCCGGCAACACGTCACGACGCAAATAGGAAAAGGAAAAGCCGCTGCGGGCCTGGCGCCTCAAGGACTCGGCCAGGGAGGCTTTGCGGGCTGGGCTTAGCTGTTGAAGTTCCTCCGCGCTCAGTGCGATGGGGCCATCAGCGGCGGTGATAGCCAGATCCCAACGGCTTTCAGCGCGGAGCTCCCCGGACAATTGATCGGCACAGGGTTCGGACAGAAACTGGCGAATCTGCACCCAGCCCTGGGCCTTTAGATCCGTGGCTATCGTTGCCGGACTTAACTCAGGATGTAGCCGGATCAAAGCTGGAAATCTACCACCACGGGGTCATGGTCCGAGCTGCGCAGTGGATCGGCCCGATAAAGGGTGTCGGGCTGGTTACCCAGCCGATAATCCAGCCAGCTGGGATAGTCGGCATTAATATGCCAGTAGCCGGCGCCAGCCAGCTTTGCCGACAGGGTTCGGCCTGCCATCGCCTGATCAAGGGAGCCCGCCGCGCCGCGGTAGACGTAGGAATATTGGGGCTGTCGGCGCGCCAGCAGGGATCGATAGCCTTGTTTCGCCAGGTGTAATACCGGGTCTTCCCGTGAGTAGGCGTTGAAATCGCCGATCAATACGGTGCTGTCGGCGTCCATCTCGGGGTCGGCCTCAATCCATTCCACCAGTGCCCGGGCAGCCTCCAGCCGGCTGGCGTTCCAACAGCCTTGTCCGTCACCTCGGTCGGCGTTGGCGCCCTTGGCCTCGCCACAGCCTTTGGATTTCAAATGCAGGGCGACCACGGAAAAGCCCTGGCCGCTGCTGCGATGGCGCAGACGTTGAGCCAGGGGCGGACGGTTAAGCCGATCAAACGCGCCGCGGGTCAACGACCGCGGACTGGACTCCGGGACCACGGTATCGCTGGCATAAATCAGTCCCACGGCAATCTCATCATCACCCAGCCCGGCTGACGGACCGCCGATAATCTCATAGGGCCGGCCCGAGCTTTCCGTCAGCGCCCGCTGCAGATCGGCCACCGCGCTGGTTGGTCCCTGGCCGTCGTTTTCCAGTTCGGCCAGCGCCAGTACATCGGGATTCAGCGCTGTGATGGCGGCTACCAATTTGGCCAGCTGGCGCTGGTACTCCTGCTTGCTGCGGGCGCCCCTGGAGGTGGGAAAGTCGCCGCCCTTGCCGTTGCCGTTAAACAGATTGAGCAGATTGAAGCCGACTATACGTAGATTACCCCGGACTGCCGGTGGCTCTGGCAGCTGACGCTCAGGCGGCTGCGCCATGCGCGCCGGCTCACTGAGATGCAAACGATAGCCACCGCGGTGGTCCATGATGCCGGTTAGGCCGTCGACCCCAAGACCCGCCCGGGGCAGTCCCTTGGCCGCATCGGGCCACCAGGAAATTTTGCTGCCGTAACGTTGCTCGCTGAAATCGTCCAGGATTAGAGAGCGACGTAGATTGGCGACCCTGACCTGCTCAGCAATCTCCCCCGGCTGGGCAATCTCGGTGGGTGAATAGAGCCGCGATCCGGCTGCCACCACCGCTTCACCGTCACTGCCCATTCGGCTGACATCGGCAAAGCCCATGTCGCTGGTAATGCTGATCCGAACCGCTTCAAGGCTCTCGATGTGTCGTCCCTGAAGGGGCAGGAAGGCCGGCCCGGGGGGCGGCAGCGGTGCGCTGCCGCAGGCCTGGATCTGATCGGTGTCTATGCTGGTCAGACGGCGATCCAACTCAACCACCGTGCCGGAAATTCGCACCCGGGTGCCGATGGGGTCAGTCACATTGATCGCAAACAGAGCGTCTGAGGTGTCAGGGTTGTTGTCGGGTTGGTCGCTTTGCACAAAGGCGCCGGTAATTTGCCCCTCCCGATCCAGGTAGTGGCCGGTTACTACCCCCTCGGTGATGTGGTTTTCACCCTGTAGTTCACTGACGGACTGGCTGCCCTGGATCTGGTGAATAGGGGTATGGGGGTCGCCGCATTGGAGCTCGCCTTGAGTCTGGCAGGCGCTAACGATCGCCGCCAGCAGCAGCGCGGTGCTGGCGGTGCGCATGGCGTTTACTGTAGCTGGTCGACCATCCATTGAACCGTCGCGCTTACCTGCTCGTCACTGAGGTCCATCCGACCGCCCCGGGCTGGCATCAATCCAGCAGAGCCCTGATAGCCCTCAATGGCATGTTGAACCAGTGTATCCATACCTTGGGCCAGTCTGGTTTCCCACACCGGGCGTTCCAATTTGGGTGAGCCGGCCACGCCGCTGGTGTGGCAGGCAGAGCAAACGTTGTTGTAAATCATGCCACCGTCGGTGGACCCGTCGAAGGCTAATTTAGGCACGTCTGCCTGGGCTTGGGCCTGGGCGGCTGCCAGGGCCGCGGCGCCGGTCTCACCGGCGTAGGCCTTACCCACCGGCGCGATGCGTGCTTCCAGCGCGGCCAGTTTTTCCGGGTTGTTGGGCCGCGAGGTTAGCTTGTTAAGCTGCATGGCGGCGAGAATGATCACCACGGTAAAAACTGCCAGCCCGGCAATCAGCAGGGTAAAGTTTCTTACGAAAATTCGGTCTTGGTCGCTCACCGCAGTGGCCTTTACGCAGAAGAAAAATCCGCGTGATTATAGCCGCCCCGCCCCGCGCTGTCTCCCGCCAATTACTCAGTTCTGACGCTGGCTGCGGGACGGGCTTCCCAGTAAACTTCTTAATACTGTCTTCGTGACGACTTCGGCAGCGCTGTGGCGACGGCACTGCAGGTCACGGACCTTTGAGGGGATACCTGATGTACGAGACCGACCTTAACCTGGTTTGGGGTGCGGGCTGATGGCCCGCAATCGGACCGACGCTGTAATCATTGGTGGCGGCGCCGTGGGCCTTGCCTGCGCCTATTTTCTTAACCGTGCCGGCATGAGCGTGCAGATTCTTGAACGGCACAAGGTGGGGCAGGGCACGTCCCTGGGCAACTGTGGTCTGATCACCCCCTCCCATGCCCAGCCTTTGCCCGGGCCGGGTGTGCCCATGAAAACCCTGCGTTCCCTGTTCGACGCCACCGGCAAGCTTCACGTGCGGCCCAGGCTGGATACCGACCTTGCCCGCTGGATGTTCAGCTTTTGGCGCAACTGCAACCAAAAGCAGTTTGACCATATTTCCAAGGCCCGCCAGGCCCTGATGGACAGTTCCAGGGCCCTGACCCAGAAACTGGTGGCCACAGAAAAGCTGGATTGTCAGTTTAGCGACGGCGGCCTGATGGCGCTGGCGGTGACCGACGCCGGGGTCCAGGATCTGTATGCCATGGGCCAGTCACTGCACCGGCTGGGGATAGAAACCAGCGAAGTGGACGGCGAACAGCTGCGTGAAGCAGAACCTTCTTTGCGTAAAAACGTGCTTGGGGGTCTGTGGTTTCCCGGTGATGCCTCGCTCAGACCTGACCTGTTCACCTCGGAACTGAACTGGGCCTGCCACAAACGGGGTGTGCAGCTGCAGGAAGACTGCGAAATCAAGGCCTTAAATTCCGACAAGGGCAGTCTGGTGTCTGCTTTTACTGATCGGGGCACCTATGAGGCTAACCACTTTATCGTCGCCGCTGGGGTCTGGAGCCCAGAGATCGTCAGCTCTTTGGGCATTAAAGTGCCGATTCAGGCCGGCATGGGCTACTCCCTGACCAGCGTCAGGCCCGACCCCTGTCCGTCGTTTCCCCTGCTGCTGCACGAGGCCGGCATGGCGGTAACCCCCTTCGAGGACAAATATCGCATCGGCGGGACCATGGAGTTTGGCGGCCACGGTGCCCAGCCCAATCCGAAGCGTTTTATGGCCCTGATTGAGGGTGCTCAGCGCTATCTCAGCGACCCTCTGGGCATCGGCGAGCCGGAAAAGTGGCACGGCTATCGGCCGATGACGCCGGACGACCTGCCGTTGATTGGGGCCCTGCCTAAACTGCCCAATCTGCACTTTTGCTGTGGCCACAACATGATGGGCATGAGTATGTCCGTCGCCAGCGGCCGGCTCACCGCAGAACTGGTGAGCGGCAGAAAGCCTCACATTGATCCTACGCCGTTCAGGCCAGATCGATTCCGTGGAATGCAAATCCACTGAAACTCCGGTCAGAGATGCGCCAGACCTTTGTGCTGGCGCTGCCGCTGATTATTGGCCAGGTCAGCAACGTGGGAATGAGTTTTGTCGACACCCTGATGGCGGGCCGACTTTCCCCTGACGCGCTGGCGGCGGTGGCCATTGGCGGCACATTGTGGAATTCCCTGACGCTGTTTTTGATCGGCACCCTGCTGGCCGTCCCGGCCCTGATCTCCCAGCTCGACGGGGCCGGCCGGCGCGGCCGGATGGGCCGGGTGGTGCGTCAGGCCCTGTGGTTGGCCCTGATTGCCGGCAGCATTATTACCCTGGTTCTCCAGCCTATGGCGCCGCTGCTGGGCAAGGTTGGGCTAACCCCGCTGGTGTTGCAGCAGGCGGTGGAGTACGTGCGCGCGATTAGCTGGGGCGCCCCCTTCCTGGGGGTTTTTCTGGTGCTTCGCTATTTCAGCGATGGCCTGAGTCTGACCCGACCCACCATGTACATTGGGTTGGCAGGCATGGTTCTGAATGTGCCGGCGGACTATGTTTTCATGTTTGGCGGTTTTGGCATTCCGGCCATGGGGGCCAAGGGTGTCGGCTACGCCACGGCGTTGGTGCTATGCTGCCAAAGTTTATTGATGGCCCTGGTGGTGTGGCGCGGGCGCTCCTACGCAGAGATTGGCGTGTTTTCGCGCTGGGAGATGCCGTACCTGGGCGAAATAGGGCAGATTTGTCGAGTGGGGCTGCCCATAGGCGCCGCCATTTTTGTTGAGGCTTCGATGTTTGTGGCGGCGACATTGCTGATGGGCTCCCTGGGAACCGTAACTCTGGCGGGTCATCAGATTGCGCTGAACTTTTCCGCCCTGATGTTTATGGTGCCCCTGGCTCTGGGCATGGCCATCACCGTGCGGGTGGGCAATGCGGCGGGTCGCGGAGACGTTGCTATGGCCAGACAGCGCGGTATTGCCGGGCTGATGCTGGTGCTGTTCACCCAGCTGCTATCGGCCGCCGTCATCTTGGCGTTCCCCAAGCAAATCACCGCCTTGTATACCCAGGATGCGGCGGTTGCGGCGATTGCTGTGTCGCTGCTGTTTTACTCAGCGGTTTTCCAGCTGTCAGATGGAATCCAGGTGGCCGCTGCCGGCGCTCTGCGGGGGGTCAAAGACACCGCGGTGCCCATGGCAATAATGATCGCCGCCTACTGGGTGATAGGCATTCCGCTGTGTTACCAGCTGGGGATTCGAATGGGGCAGTCCGGCGCTGGAATCTGGATGGGTCTGATTATCGGCTTGTCGGTGGCGGCGGTGGCCCTGACCCTTCGCTTTTTTCGTCTGACAAAATTGCAACAGCAAGGGGCCGTGACTTAAAGTCGGGTTACCCCAACAAATCTAGGGCTTTCCATGAAGCTTGTCACCGCGATAATCAAACCTTTTAAACTCGACGACGTGCGAGCAGCACTGTCGGAAATTGGTGTGCAGGGCATGACGGTCACTGATGTGCAGGGCTTTGGTCGCCAGCGTGGCCACACCGAGCTATATCGGGGCGCGGAATATGTGGTGGACTTTGTGCCCAAGGTGAAAATTGAAATCGCCGTGACCAATGAGGTGGTGGAGCGGGTGGTAGAGACCATTAAGACGTCGGCTGAAACCGGCAAGGTCGGTGACGGCAAAATCTTCGTGCTGGAACTGGTGCGAGCGGTGCGTATCCGCACCGGAGAATTGGACGAAGACGCGCTGTAGCTTAGCGCTACTGCATCGGCCTGGGGCGAAGACCGGCGACCATGGCGCTGGCCGCTGCCAGGTGGCGCTGGAAAAAGTGCCCAGCCGGAGCCCGGTAGAGGGCAAAAATAACCTGCTGCCCCTGCCCACTCCCATG
>CAYGPO010000118.1:6428-13507 GCA_964351665.1 uncultured Gammaproteobacteria bacterium
CAGCCGGAGCCCGGTAGAGGGCAAAAATAACCTGCTGCCCCTGCCCACTCCCATGCACCAGCCGCCAGCCCCGCAGCCGCCAGGGTAGACCGCTCTCGTCGGTCATGTTGAGATCCAGATAAACCCCTGAAGCCAGCTGACCGGCTCCCGCCAGGTCCAGTTTCTGGCTTTGATCCAGGGCGCGAAACTCGGTCAGCGTATGCCACAGGGCGTAGCGACCGTTGGGGCAGGGCAGCTGATGGGGTTTGTGACCCCGGGGGGTGGTATCCAGCCGCCACAGGTCCAGCCGAGTCAGTCCGCTGTGATCGGGGCTGAGGACCAGCTGGCGGCCGGTTTGCAGGGCAAGCTGCCAGCGTCTATCCCGGCGCCCAGCCAGCCCGCCAAAGTTCATCGAAGCGCTGGCTTCGGTGGCCACCGCGGCAGTTTCAGCCGCGATCCCGGTCTGCTGCTTTGTGCGGCCATCGTACGGGCTGTCCTGCGGGCTACCCTTCCGGTCCTGGCACTGTCCCGAATGATCTGGAAACCTTTCCCTGATCTGCCCAGGCAGTAAAAAGTCCACTGCCTGGGTTTCCACTGGCTGGCGCTTTCGGCGTTGCTCTATCAGCCGGCGCCAGCGGCCAACTGCCGAGGGATCAAACACCTGTTCCCGGCGCTGGAGTAATTTTTCTGCTCTATCCAGTTCGTCGTGGGAAAGCAGCAGCGCCAGAGCCGATTGCTGCATTTGGACCAGCTCAGCGCCCAGCTCCGGTGATGGCTCCGGATCCGAGTCCATCGGTTCAGGCAGACTGACATGGGTTCGGCCTGTGCGCTGGAGCAGGGAGGCCAGGGAGGCGGTGGATCGGCCGGCCCTGGTCATGGCATCCAGCGCCAGGTGATCAGCCTCCTGTTCCAGGGCCCTTCTAGTGCCCACGGAGTTGTCCTTCAGCCGGCGCTGAAAATGGTTGAGCGCCAGGTGGGCTACCTCATGGGCAAGCACAAACTCTAACTCGGTGGGGCTGTCCAGATCGGCGCTCAGGCCAAGATTTAGCATTACCTGGCCACTGGGTAAGGCCACCGCGTTGGGCGCCGGGTCATCGATGAGCAGCAGCTCGAAGCGCTGCTCGGGAAACCATCCACCAACCCGCTGGGCGCTGGCTTTGAGCAAGGCATTGGATGGCAACAGGCGCTGCTGGTTGAGCACCCCGTCAACCACCCGATGGGCCAGCAGGTCCATGCCTGTTGCTATCTCAGGGTCGATGGTTTGGCTCAGCGACTGGCCCCATAGCCCGGCGCAGAAGGCCGCCAGGAGCGACTTGCTGAGCTTCATTGCCGCCGATCCGTCAGATGGTTGATCAGCTCCGTAGCCCGCGCTGTGATCTGGTCCGTGGGTACCCTGGGCTGTCCCGGCCAGCGGCGAAACGCCATCTGGCTCAGATTGCCGTCGGGCAGCGTCACCACGCCGGCGCCCAGCCAGCCCTCTTGACCACCGCCAAAGCGACCCGTCAGCAGCAGCAGCTGCCGGCAATCTGCAGGTGCCTGGCTAATCCTGCCCAGGGCAAATGGACCCAGATCCCGCTGCGGTCGCTGCTGAAGCAGGGCGGCAATATGATCAAACAGGGCTCTTTGGCCCGGGTCTATGGCAATGGGCTGGGTGCTGCAGGGGCCGGTAAGACCGGCGTTCAGTGTCAGCGTAAGCGTGGCATTCAAGGCCTTTGAGTCAGCTGCCGGGAGCTGCAAATCGCCAGCGGTAATCCAACTTTGAACCCGGGCTGGGGCGGACCCAGGTGCCGACAGGGCAACGGGCTCCCCCACCAGGGTTGGGTAGCGGGAACAGCCGCCCAGGACGGCCACCAGCGCCAAAGTCGCTACGAGTTTTGTTGATGGCATGGCCTACATATTACTGATTGTTGGCCGATTCGGGATGTTCTATGGTTAATTGCGTGAGTCAAACAGGAGCTTGTTTATGAGGTACTTTGCTCTGATCGTGGTGCTCACCGCCGCCTTGACCAGCGGCTGTGCCAGCGTCACGCCCGCTGACAGCGGAGCAGAAAATACCCAGCATCCCATTGCCACCAATACGCGCACCTACTGCCGAGGCGACATTGAACGAACCGGCCAGCAGGACGTGGCGTCGGCGGTGAGTCGATCGGCGTCCTCAGCCAGGAAGTGCTGAGCTGAGGCCATAGCGCCGGTGCTTGATAGGCCGGCGCAGGCCCATCAGGCCATCGGTTTTTCCAGGGATAGCGGCCTTGATGCTGGGTCACCCCAGGCCAAGCATCAACAAAGCCGCCAGTTCGGACTCAACTTCCGGCTATGGCCCAAATCGCCGATCAAACTCATCCAGCCGCCGGTCCCAGTCCCGCAGATAGGGATCGTCTGATGGGGTTGGCTTAAAATGCCGCAGGGCGTAGGTCGCCAGCAGGTAGCCGCTAACGGTTAGCAATGGCCACATTAGGGCCGCGATCACGGTCACTACCCTGACGCCCAAGGCGCTGAAATTCAATCGATGGGCGATCTCGGCACAGACGCCGCCCAACCAGCCTGTAGCGTGGCCCTGGCTCACGCGGCGGATCCCTGTTCAGCCGCCGATTGGTTCTGGACTTTTTGTCTTAATGCGGCCAGTTCGTTCTCTATTTTCGGATCCTCTGCCAGCGGCCCGCCCGGGGCGCGCTGGGGAACGATGTCGTAGGCTTCAACCCGCGCTTCCAGCTGGTCCATCTGCACTTCCAGGCGTTCAAACCGGGCCGACACGTCAGCGAGCTTGCGGTCTGCTGGCGAGCTGTAGTGAAGGATGGCCGCCGGCGCCTGTTGCTGGCGCATGCTCTGCCCGCGCTTGCGGGCCTGAGCCAGACGTTCTTCCAGGCGTTTGATGTCGTCGTTTACCCGCTGCATGCCCTGCTGGGCCTGGGTGATAGCGATGGCGCAGCGGTCAGACTCATCCAGCAGTTTTAGTCGCGAGCTCAGGGCCTCCCGGGCCAGATCGTCTCGGCCCTGACTTACCGCCTGCTCGGCGCGCTCGGTCCATTGTTGGGTCTGGCTGGCCAGTCCATCACGGCGGCGTTGAAAGCGCTTTTGTTCTCCCAGCAGCTCAGCGGCGGCAGCCCGGGCCTCGCGCAGGGCATCCTCCATTTCTCGGACCAGCGCCGAGAGCATTTTTTCTGGATCTTCTGCCCGTTCAAGCAGCGCGTTAACGTTGGCTGATACGACGTGACGAAATCGGGACATGGTGCTCATGGATGGCTTGCTCCTCAACGGTGGGTGTCTGTATGTGGCTATTCAGATTCCGTGCCAAAAAAAACTCAAAGTAAAAGCAATAAAAAACAAAGGCTTATAAAACCCTCCCTGCTGGCTCGCCTGGGCTGGTGGTGAATCTCACCAGCTGGTCGGTGGATTCAGCCAGGCCCTTCGGCGAAATCCAGCGGCCTCGCCCAGGGTTGATCAAGGGTTGATCATTGGTACCTTCACATGGCTGCGTCTACACTTAGCCCTTGATCACTTTTCGAGAGTTTCACGATGGCCAATGGCAACATCATTACGCGTTTTATTGGCGGTATCTGGAAGTTGATTGATTTCACCCGCCGACTTGCGCACATCGTGTTTCTGCTGATTTTCTTCAGCATTATCAGCGCTGGATTTCTCGCTATGGGGGAAGGCCCGCTGGTCTCCATTCAGGATCAGTCAACCCTGGTGCTGGCGCCTCAGGGCGTGGTGGTTGAGGAGTTCTCTAACGATGCCACCGACCGGGCCATCGCGCGGTTGATGGATGACCAGGTGCCTGAAACCCGCATGCGCGACTTGCTCAAGTCCATCCAAATGGCCGGTGACGATGGCCGGATTGAGCGGATGTTGATTCGAACCGACTACCTCTGGGGTATTGGGCCGTCCCAGCTGCAGGAACTCAAAAGCGCCATTGCCCAGTTTAAGGAGAGCGGCAAGCCGGTTTTGGCCTATGGCTACGGCATGTCCCAACAGCAGTATTATCTGGCTGCGCTGGCTGATGAGGTATGGCTGCACCCGGAGGGGGTGATCTTGCTGGAAGGCTTTGGCGTATACCGCAACTATTTCAAAGACGGCCTGGATAAGCTGGCAGTAGACGTGCATCTGTTTCGGGTCGGCGAGTACAAATCAGCCGCCGAGCCCTATATTCGCAATGACATGTCGGATTACTCCAAAGAGTCCAACAGCTACTGGCTGGAAAGCCTGTGGCAGCAATATCTTGCGGACGTCTCTGAACAACGAGGCATGACCGCCGAGGCCCTGGCCAGTCACGTGGAGGGATACGCTGATGATCTGCGAAGGGCCGGCGGGCGGGCTTCCGAAGCAGCGCTGGCGGCTGGTCTGGTGGATAAAATTGCCACCGAGGACGAGCTACGGGATTACCTGCTGGAAGACGGCGTATTCGACACCGATATCGACAGCTTCCGTCAGATAGACGCAGAAACCTACCTGATCGCTCAGTCGTCCTTCACCCTGCCCAGGGCCAATCAGATTGCCGTGGTGGTGGCCCAGGGGGCCATCGTCGGAGGGGATCAGGGCCCGGGGACCGTCGGCGGGGAATCCACCGCCAGGCTGGTGCGCAAGGCAAGAATGGATGACAACACCCGGGCTGTGGTGCTGCGGGTGGACAGCCCCGGCGGCGGCGTGCTGCCCTCGGAACAGATTCGTCGCGAGCTTGAGCTGACCCGGGCTTCGGGCATACCGGTGGTGGTGTCCATGAGTTCCGTGGCCGCCTCCGGCGGTTACTGGATCTCCATGAGCGCCAACGAAATATGGGCCAATCCAGCCACCATCACCGGTTCCATTGGCATCTTCGGCCTGCTCACCAGTTTTCCCAAGACGCTGGAAAAGGTTGGGGTGTATACCGATGGCGTGGGCACCACCAATATGGCCGGTGCGTTTCGCGCTGATCGGCCTTTGCAGCCCCACGTGTCAGACATCATTCAGCAAATTATTGAAGACGGCTACGAGCGTTTCATTGGGAAAGTGGCGAAGGCCCGGGGCATGACTCCCGAAGCCGTTGACCTGATTGCCCGGGGCCGGGTCTGGAGCGGTCAACAGGCGCTGGATCGGGGCCTGGTGGATAAGCTGGGCGGTCTCAATGAGGCCATCGCGTCAGCCGCCGAGCTGGCAGGGATCTCCAGCTATGACACCCGCTATGTGGAACAGGAGGCCTCGGCTCTGGAACAGTTTCTGCTGGACCTTACCGCCAAGCTGCCGAGTTTTTCCGTGGCCAGAGACGGGACCCTGGCCTCGTTACTGAACACGCCGCTGCCCACGGACATTACGCTACTGCTGCGCCAGTCTCAGTCACGCCAGCCGGTGGGTATGTACGCTTACTGTTTCTGCACCCTGTGAGTCGGGGGGGTACGGGCCCGTTATTGGCAGCCAAGAACCTCGGCCAGGCTCAGTATCCGCTGAGCCTTGTAAACGATGGGATAGTCGATGAAATAACCATCGAGTTGGATGGACGCAGAGCCGGCTTCCTCTGCGGCTTCAAAGGCCGCCACCACCGCTCTGGCGTGGGTAATCTCCTGGGCCGAGGGGCTGAAAATCTCGTTGGCCGGTTGGACCTGATCCGGGTGGATACAGAGTTTTCCTTGAAAGCCCATTTCTCGGCCGTTGCGGGCCGACAGAGCAAATCGATCATGGTCTCTGATTTGCAGCACCACGGTGTCAATCGGTGGCTCAAGTTCTGCCGCTCTGGAGGCAAGTACCAGCCTCGCCCGGGTGTCGGCCAGGGCGCGCTCCTCAGGTTCCCAGCGCAGGTTGAGGTCCAGATGCAGATCCCCGGCGCCAAAACAGACCCGCCGCACCCGGGTGCCCGAGGTGCAAATGTCGTCGATGCGGGCAACCCCAAGACCCGTTTCGATAATTGGCATCAAATCAATACTGCCCGGCGACATCTGCTGGCGACGCTCCAGCTGGGAAATCATCCAGTCCACGGCGATCAGCTGGGCCGCTGATTCGGTTTTGGGCAGCACTATGCCATCAAGATTAGGGCCCGTGACCGCAAGTATGTCCTCAAAACACCAGTGGGTGTCGAAGCTATTGACCCGCACGTAGGCCCGGCAGTTTCGGGGCTGTGCCAATGCCTCAACCAGCACCTGGCGAGTCTGCTCTTTGTGCTGCACGGCAACCGCGTCCTCCAGGTCCAACACCACCGCGTCAGCGCCGCAGGTCAGGCTCTTTTCCACCTTCCGCGGGTGATCGCCGGGAGCAAAAAGAAAGGTTCGGGCGGGTGTCTGTGGGGTTGTCATGAGCCTGTGCTCCAGTCGCGTTGCATGCTGAGAGAATACTTAAATCGTTTGCTGGGGTGGCGCACCACTGACACTTCAAAGACCCGCTCTTTGCCGTGGTAGCGGCGTAATATGCTCATGGTGGCCTCACCTTCGGCCACCCCCAAAGCCTGGGCGTGGGGGGCTGACAACAGCTCTGCCGTCAGCTCTACTTCGACGCTGCGGATGCGCTCGCCGAAAACCTGTTCAATTACATCGTACAGCGGCCGCGGGTCTGTACCGACAAATTTTTCGGCGCTGCGGTAGCGCCGCAGCACGTAGATGTCGGTCCAGCACAAGGCCAGTCCAGTGCGTCTGTCGCGACGGATGGCGCTGATGCAGCTCCAGTGAGAACGGGCGGGTATGCCCAGGGTTTTGGCCAGCTCAGTGGTAGCGGTCAAGTTGCGGGTGCCCACATGTTCCAGCAGGGTGTCAGCGGGATATTGCAGTAGTTCGGAAACAGACTGCATGCGCTGGACGTATCCCGGTCTTGCCACATCGGAGGTCACCACCGTTCCTATGCCCTTGTGACGGCCGATGAAACCGCTGTCTTCCAGCATTCTCAGTGCTTCGCGAATGGTATGTCGGCTGACCTTAAATCTCTGGCCCAGTTCGTGTTCGCCGGGCAGCTTTTCTCCTACTGGAAATTTTCCGTCAGCGATGGACTGACAGATGGCGTTGGCGATTTCTCGGTAGCGAGGGCCAGATCGGGATTTGGAGGTTGCCATGTCTAACCTTTTTGCAAAAGACGCTGCCGCAGAATTGTTCGACAGGGTCCGGCTTTTTCTCGGGTGTGTCAAAACACGGTTGAGTTTAGCCACAAAA
>CAYGPO010000119.1:0-7658 GCA_964351665.1 uncultured Gammaproteobacteria bacterium
CCGATGCCACTGGGACGGTCAGGGTTTGTTCTCGATCAGTTCAATAAGCTCGCCCACCGGACCACGTACCGTGGCTGCGCGCTGACCACCATAGGCACTGCCTTCATAGTGGGCCGGGGGCAGAATGTAGGGCAGGTCCAGGGCATCCAAATCCGGCACCGTAAAACTGGTGATACCGATGCCAGGTGGTAGCTCTCCGGCGTGAAAGGGTCTGGGCCCGGAGTGGGCCGCGGAATACCCGTCGAACTCGATCAGGTTACCGTGTTCGATGAGTCGAATCAGTCCGATGCCCACCAGGTCTTGTTTGTCCAAACCTTGGGCATTCTGTACCACGGCAATGGGCACCTGCCGCGCCGCAGGCCGGGGCATTTGAAATTTGCTGGCGTACCAGTCCAGTAACCCTTCGATATCCGGCCCCGCAACCACCATAATAAAAATCCGACCAACCTCGCCCTTGGGCAGTGGCAGGGTGGATTTTTCTCGATCGCCGGTCTCAGCGGTGAGATAAAGCAACTCCTTGTCAGGCCCCGTCGCCTGAAAGGCAACGATACTGGGATAGCTGTTCAGCCCCTTGGGTTCACCGACAATATTAAAGGGCGAACCGCGAAACGTCTCCCGCAGGGAGACCGGATCGTCGGAAATAATCTCGATGGCATTCCAGCCCCAGGTGGTCATGGGCTTGTAGCCTTTCACCTCTGGCGCTTCAACGGCCCGTAGAAAAATCTCCGGATGCCCGTTGGAACTCATCAGCAGATAGCGTCGCCCCGCCAGGTTGGGCGTGCCCCAGCTGTTGGCCAGTGCCGCCGACAGGCGACCGCGCTCGCGCACCTGGTAGCCAAGCCAACGACTGTAACGGTGCTCAAAAGCCGATAAATCTGAGCTTGGCACGGTGGATAGCGCAATGCGCTGCAGCTGTGGCGTTGGATCCATGGCATAGGCAACCGTATTTGCCAGCAGCGCTGCGAGCAAAACACCCAGCAGTCTTGATGTATACGCCGCTCGTTGCATCGATATCGGTTCCGCAGTTGGCAAGAAGATTCATCATCCTGCTTGTATTGCCCCTGGTCAACTAAGGCTCAAGCCCCGCCAGCAGTGGGTTACTGCGGACTTTTTCTGCGCCGCGGCTTATACTGAGGACCATGAAGGACTCCCCGTCAGACCCAATAAAATTGCCGCGGACCACAACCGGCAGCCGGCCAAATTTTTTTGCTGATCCGTCCCTGGATCAAATGATGACTTTCATTCTGGAACTCACCACTGAATTGGCGGTAATGCGAGAACGACACGACAGCCTGGAGCGGCTGTTGGACCAGCGGGGCAGCGTCAGTCGCGAAGACATCGAAGCCTTTCGGCCTGACGATCAGGGCGAAGCGGAACGAGTAAAATGGCGAGAGGCATTTCTTGAACGGGTGCTGCGGCTGCACGCTCCGGAATGAGTCCCTCAAGCATTGAAGCGGATAGTTCTGACGCCGAAACGGCTTTTCCTCACCTTTTTTCCCCCTTTAAGCTCGGTTCCTTAAGCCTTAGGAATCGCATTGTGCACGCCTCCATGTCCACCCGCTATGCCGCCGCCGGTCGGGTGACACAAAAGCTCATCGACTACCACGTTTCCCGTACCCGGGGCAGCGCCGCCATGACGGTGACCGAGCCCCTGGGCGTGCTGGCCCATCAAAGCGATCCGTTCAGGGTGCAGGTCTACTCCGGTGAAAATGCAGGCGAACTGGCACTCTGGGCGACGGCGGTGCGCCAGGCTGGTGGTCACCTGATTGGCCAACTGCAGGATTCCGGCCGCGGCCGTCACCAGGCGGGGCGCAGCCATATGGCGGTGGGTGCCTCAGCCCTACCTGACGATATGAGTTGGACCGTGCCCCATGCGTTGACCACCGGGGAAGTGGAAAAACTGATTGCCGAGTTTGCCCACTCCACCGGTGAACTTTATCGGGCTGGATTTTCCGGCGTCGAGTTATCGGCGGGCCATGGCCATCTGTTTCACCAGTTCCTGTCAGCCCGGGCTAACCACCGCAGCGATCGCTTCGGCGGCGACCTGGCGGGCCGCTGCCAACTGCTGCTGGAATTGCTTGCGGCGCTGCGCAGCGAGGTGGACCAAGGGTTTGTTATCGGCGTGAAACTGCCCGGTGATGACGGTCTGGAAGGAGGGGTTAATCTAGAGCAGTCGGCGCAGATCAGCGCCCTGTTACACGCTGGCGGCGGAGTCGACTACCTCACCTATTGCTGGGGTGCCCACGCTGACACCCTGGATTGGCATCTGCCGGACCTGCACGGTCAACGCACTCCCTACGTTGATGCGATTGCCGCGTTAGCCAAGTCGGCTCCAGGCATCCCGGTGGGCGCCCTGGGGCTGATTACCGATCCCAACGAGGGCGAGCGGATTATTCGAGACCGCCAGGCGGATCTGGTAATGCTGGGGCGCGCCCTGGTGACAGATCCCGCCTGGGGGATGAAATCCCAGACGGGTCGCGAGGCGGATATACGCTATTGCGTCTCCTGCAATACCTGTTGGGGCTCCATCGTTATCAATAACGTGTTGCGCTGCGATAACAATCCCCGGGTCGGGCAGGCGGATGAAGTTGACTGGCAGCCTGCCGCTGCCCGCAATCCACGCCGGGTAGTGGTGGTGGGCGCAGGCATTGCGGGGATGGAAGCGGCCTGGGTAGCGGCGGCCCGTGGTCACGCTGTGACGGTGCTCACAACCTCCGATGAGGTTGGTGGCAAAACCCGACTGCATAGCGAGCTGCCCGGCGGCGAACATCTCAGCAGCATCTATGACTATCAACGTTTACAGGCAGATCGCCACGGGGTGGAATTTTCCGTAGGGCCGCCGGCAGACCTAAACCAGGTGTTGGCCTTGAAACCACAGACTGTGATTCTGGCCACGGGATCGACGCCGGACTGGCCCGCCTATCTGCCCGACGATTACAAAGACCCCCTGTGGTTTCCCGACGTGCGGACTGTTGCCAGCAGCATGCTGGCTCGCAGCGACCGCTGCCCGGGAACGGCGGTGCTTTATGACCACGACCATAGCTCGTTCACCTATGCCACCGCTGAACTGTTGTCTCAGCGCTTCGCCAAGGTTGTGATCGTGACACCCCGGCAAGCGCTGGCCGAGGAAGAAGCGCTGGTTAATCGTCTTGGCATTAATCGACGCATTTATGGCCAGGGTATCCAGGTTATTACCTGGTCTGAACCGGTGTGGACCGACGAGATCGAAGACGGCTGCCTGCGGCTACGGCACCGGCTCAGCGGCCAGCAGCAGGTGCTGGAAGATCTGGTGCTGCTCACCCACGCCACCCCTCGCATTCCCAACGATGAGCTGGCCGAACCCATCGCTGCGCACAACATTGATCTGCACCTGATCGGCGACTGCTACGCGCCCCGATCGGTGATGACGGCCACCCATGAGGGCAATCGCATTGGCAACACCCTGTAATTAAGGAGACAGGTATGTACCCGGATATCAAAGGCAAAGTAGCCATCGTCACCGGCGCCGGTCGACAGGGCGGTCTGGGGGCGGGAATCGCCCAACGTTTGGGCAATGAAGGGGCCAAGGTGGTGGTCCATGACATAGGCGCCAGCCAGCCCACGCAGGGCAGCAGCGAGGGTCTGGGCGGGGTGTCTGAAATGCAGCGGATTGCCGAGGATATTTGCCGCCAGGGCGGCGAAGCCAGCATTTTCTCAGCGGATATGCAGTCCGAGGAGCAGGTGGCCTCGTTGGTCCAATTTGCCGTCACCACCTATGGCAGGCTGGATATTCTGATTAACAACGCCGGTGTGGGTTTTCTATTTGCACCGCTGTTTGAGATGACCCAGGAACGCTGGGACACCACCATGAACGTCAACCTGCGCGGCGCGTTTTTTGCGATCAAACATGCCACTATGCAAATGGCATCACAAAGCGAACACCCCCAGTGGGGCCGAGGTCGGGTGGTATCCATCGCCAGTCGGGCAGCAAAAAGCGGTTCAGCGCTGACCAGCGCCTACACGGCGTCTAAGCACGGACTGGTGGGGCTGACTCGATCAGCGGCGGTGGAGCTGGCTCCCCAGGGCATTACCGTCAACGCGATCTGCCCCAATCACGTCACTACTGGACTTGGAGCCTGGCAGAACGAGTACATGGCCGCCGCGAGAAACCAAAGCGTTGAGGAATATTTGCAAGCCATGCGTAGCGCAATACCCCTGGGCCGGGTGGGCCAGGTGGAGGACACCGCCAACGCCTGTGCCTTTCTTTGTTCAGGCCAGGCCAGTTACATCACCGGCGAGGCTATGAACGTCTCCGGCGGTGAGGAATACCATTAACGCCGGGATCAATCCTTAAGCCAGCAACGGATGCACCTATGACAACACCCGCTCAATCGCCAGATCAGCCGTGGCCCCGCCCCGCCTATTCCTGGTATGTGGTGGCTCTGCTGGTTCTGGCCTACGCCTCCGGGGTGGTGGATAGAATTGTCATTGGCCTGTTGGTAGAGCCGATTAAGAACGACCTGAATCTGTCGGATTCTGAGATTGGCATTATCCAGGGCTTTGCCTTTGCGGTTTTCTACAGTCTGTTTACCCTGCCGGTGGGACTGCTGATTGATCGCTGGCGACGGGTTCCGGTGCTGTGGATGGGTATCGCCGTCTGGAGTACGGCAACCATTGCGGCGGGTTTTTCCCGCTCTTTCTGGTCCCTGTTTGCCGCTCGGGTAGCCGTTGGCGCCGGAGAAGCCACCACCACCCCAGGTTCCTCGTCGGTGATTGCCGACTATTTTCCGCCCCAGCAAAGGCCCAGGGCCTTTGGTGTATTCATGATGGGCGGCTCGGTGGGCATTGGTATCGCCTATCTTTTTGGCAGCGTGGCGATACGGGTTGCGGGCGGTCTGCGGGATGACTTTCCTTCCCTGCTGGGCAGCTTTGCCGATTGGCAGATCGTTTTTATGATTGTGGGTGCACCGGGTCTTGTGCTGGCCCTGTTAATGGCTCTGACCATCAAGGAGCCAGCTCGCCGCGGCATTTCCGAAAAGCACCAAAAAATCTCCCTGCTGCCTTTGTGGCGTGAGCTTCGAACCAATCGAATTGCCCTGCTGGCGGTGATGTTTGGAGCGATCATGAACGTGATGATAGTGAACGCCCAATTATCCTGGTTTCCCACCTTGTTTTTCCGGGTGCACGATTGGGAGCCTGCGCGCATTGGCACTGCGCTTGCGCTAGTTGGGGTGCCGGTGGGGCTGCTCAGCGCCATCAGCGCTGGCTGGGTGCTGTCCTGGATGGCCAAACGCGGACGCACCGACGGGCCGATTTTGGTGATGATGGTGCAGTGTGCGGCCTGGGCCATATTCGGCACCTACAAATGTTTTGCGCCCACCCCTGAGCTGGCGCTGACAGGCCATGTGGTCACCTCCATGTTTGCTACCTGGGCCGTCACCTCAGCACTGACCGCGCTCAACCAGGTGACGCCCAACCAGTTAAGGGGCCAGGTGGTAGCGGTATATACCCTGTTCCTGGGCCTGGTAGGGGTTGGCATCGGCGCGCTGGCGGTGGGGCTGTTGTCCGACTACGTGTTCACCGGTCCCAAAGGCATTGCTCCAAGCCTTGCCACGGTTTGCGCGGTGGGCGGCGTTGCTGGCATCGCGGTGCTGTGGTTTGGCAGGCGTAGCTATCAGGCCTCTGTGATTCGCGCCCGGCAATGGGGTGATGGCGCTTAACCTTCCGCTCAGACTCTCTATAATGAGATCTGCAGCCATCTGCTTGGAGAACGTCCATGAGTGTCGATATCGAAGCCCAGTTCAGGCCCACCCACGACGAGCACGCCCGGCAACGTTTTGTCGGCATGCTGCGCAAACACGCCATCATGGACATGACGGAGAAGCTCAAATCCCGCTATGAGAACACCGTCCGCCCGCGCTTGGAGGCGGAAGGTAAAGCTCCGGAAAACTGGCGGGATATACAACGGGCGATGCAGGACGATCCCGTATACCGTTTCTATAGCGCCACCCGCTACAACGCTCAGGAGATGTGTTTTCTGTCGGTGCAGCCCACCATAGAACGTAACTTCACAGACCTGATGCACACCGCCACCCAGGCCGCTGAGTCCCCCAAAGCCGGAGGCTCCCTGACGCTGGACGCAGAGCTGGCTATTCCGTCCTACGTCACCCGCCTGGACGTGCATCTGGCCCCCGGCTATACCCATCGCGAATACACCGATGATGACGTCGCCCAGGGCGCGGTGGTGGCTTTTGGCGGCAAGGTGTTTACCGGTCAGCACCCCTATCGGCGTTCCTACGGCGCTGTGGGTGAGTCGGTCAGCTATTGGCTGAGCAAGCAGTACCCAGAGCTTGCGCCGAAGCGGATTCTGGATCTTGGTACCTGCAGCGGCAAAAACCTGCTGCCGTTTCATGATCGATACCCAGAGGCCGAACTTTTTGGCATCGACGTCGGCGCGCCGGTGTTGCGGTTTGGCCATGCTTACGCTGAAAATCTTGGCATTGCAGCACACTACAGCCAGCAAAACGCGGAGCAAACCAATTTTTCCGACGGCTCCTTTGACATCATTACTTCAAGTTTTTTCCTGCACGAGGTGCCGGTGGTTGCCACCCGACGGATCCTGGCCGAATGCCGGCGATTGTTGGCCCCCGGGGGGGTGATGGTGCATATGGAGTTGCCCAATGAAACGGCGGTTTCAGACTACGAAAACTTCTTCTGGAACTGGGATACGCGGAATAATAACGAGCCGTTCTACACCCAGTTTCGGTCCCAGGATTTAGGCGCGCTGTGCGCTGAGGCCGGGTTTAGCGAAACTTCCGCATTCGCTCGATTGATTCCCGACTTCGCCAGCAGCGGTGCAGACCTTGCAGACGCCCGTATCGCAGGTGATCGCGAAACGCCAGCTCACGGCAAAGGTGGTTGGTTTGTTTTTGGTGCCAGGAAGGATTAGCGAGCAAGGACTGAAGCCGCGCCTTAGGCCCTTTTGCCGATGGGCAGGCGCTGACCTAACAGTCGGCCCAGGGTGAGGGCGGGGGTCAGCATCATCCCCGGTGTAAAGCCGTTGCCCAGGGTTGCGCCAGAGCCCAGGATTTCTCCTGCGGCGTAGAGGTTTGGCACCGTTTCTCCGTCTCCGCGCAGCACCGCCAGCTGCTTGTTCACCGCCACTCCAGCAGACGAGGTTGCCGAGTGGCCCAGGTGGGTAATGGCATAAAAGGGCGGTTTTGCGATGGTGGCTGGCAGATGTGTTCGGCCAAAACTATCCCGGCCTGCTGCAACCCCCTGGTTGTAGTCGGCAACGGTTTTCCGCAGCCCGTCAGGGTCAACCCCGGCTTTGACTGCCAGCTCTTGCAATGAGTCTGCGCTTGCGAACATGGGGTGCGTCTCAAAATGCTCCAGCAGCTTTTTCCGCGACCAGTCGGGCAGGCCGGCAGGTGCGCCGTCGAGTATTGCCTGATCAAAGACGATCACATAGCGCAGGCGCGGCTGGTTGAGCACCGCCATGGACCGCGCATAGGATTCCGGTTCATCTTCTCTGATGAAACGATGGCCGTTGTTGTTGACCCATATTTCCCAGGGTGGCCGCGACTGGGGCGTGGTATTGAATCGCGCATAGCGCTTAGCGACAAACCCTTCCGCGCTCAAAATTGACCCGGTACCCGCCCGATGAAGTTCCTGGCCCC
>CAYGPO010000119.1:7758-13374 GCA_964351665.1 uncultured Gammaproteobacteria bacterium
TTCCCTTCGATGACCCGCAATATGGCCCGGCCGGCATCTTCAGCCCATAGGTAGCGAGGCACGCTGTAGCCTGGCCTGCCCGGGGAGTCGCCCCGCACCGGGTGGCCCGGCAAGGGCATAAGGCCGCCGTCCAGTAGCCAGTCAATGGTGGCGCCGGCGTTATCAACCGTTGTTCGAATAATGTCCGGGTCTGCCAGCCCGCGAGTCATCCGCATGACGTCATCGAAGTGGATATCGGGGGCGTCTTTGATGCCCAGGGCGGCCTGTAGTTTGGTACCGGCCGCACTGATTTGTCCCGACGCCATGTGCAGGGTTCCACCGATCTTATCGGCGGGATCGATCAGCAGTACCCGGGCACCTCTTTGGGAGGCAAAATAGGCCGCTGGCAAACCGGCGGTGCCGGCCCCAACGATGATGTAGTCCCAGGCGCCAGGGGCGGCAAGCCCCATACGTGAGGCTGCAGCCACCGACGACAGAGCGGCGGTTGTGAGCAGAAACTGGCGTCTTTTTACCCGCAACATGGAGTCACCTGGAGTCAGTTATGGCTTTACGCCCACCGCGGGGGCGTTGAGCCTGTCTGCCGGTGGCTGGTGCAACCACCGGCAGACAGCCAAGCCGGCTTAGAAGTTGAACGATGCGGTAACGCCCCACTGGCGTCTGTCCGCCAGGGGGTACTGGAACGCCCTGACAAACGCTGAGGTTCGTTGGCTGTCGCCGGCGGGCAGGATGTTTTCAAAGTCGACGAATCGAATCACCGTTGAGGGGGTCAGGTCGTCGGTGGCATTGTCCACATACACGGCCACCGTCCAGTTGTCGCTCTCGACGCCAGCTCTGAGGTTTACCAGGTTCTGGGCGCCGGTGTGGGCCAAGTTAAAGACCTGGGCGTACTTTCTTGAGGTATAGGCGTAATCGCCCCGGACAAACCCGGTCCAGCCATTGCCCACGGGAAATTCATAACGGGCAAACAAATTTCCCTGATGTTCCGCCGAGTTCGGGGTCTGATTGCCAGCCACCGATGGATTGCCGCCGGTAAATGAGGCCTGTTCAGGATCGTCGAATTCATCGAAGGTAGCATCGGTCCAGGCGTAGCCGGCGCCTACGGTTAATTGATCGGTCAGCGCCCCGGTGAACTCCAGCTCAAGGCCGTTGACGGTGGTCTTACCGGCGTTAACCACCACCGACGCGGGACGGCCGTCGGTCAAGAAGGCCTGGGTGGTCAGCTGCTGCTGGCTCCAGTCTATGGTGTAGAGGGCCGCGTTAAATACGAAGCGGCCGTCGCCGAAGACGTTTTTAGCCCCGATCTCAAAATTGTCCGACTCCTCTTCATCGGCAAACAGAAATTCCGGCGGCAGCAGGGGATTGGCATTGATAAAGCCGGGCTTGTTGCCTTTGGCATAGGAGCCGTAAATCATGGTGTCGTCGGTGACCTGCCAATCCAGGGTGACCCTTGGGCTGACGCTGTCATAGGTGGTTTCGAACAGTGGCGCGGTGGGTCGTGCAGCAGGGTTGAAGTTGCCGATCTCGTCTTCCGCGTAGCGTAGCTCCACGCTGCCGGTGAGTCGGTCGGTAAAGTCATAGGTTAAAGAGCCGAAGGCGGCAATGTTATCGATCCGGGCCTCACCCTGATCCACCGTTGAACCGTTCAGGCGATCTTCTCGAAAATCCCGGCGGCTTCGATAATAGTAAACACCGGCAAGCCACTGCAGCCGTGAGTCGTTGTTGGATCTGATCAACAGCTCAGTGGACATCTCTTCCCGGTCGCTGACCGCGATTCGGTTAAAGGTGCCGCCCAGGGCGGTGGCGTTGGCGGTCAGATCGACATCGTAACCATAGGTTTGATCCGCGCTGAAGTAGCCGGTGTTGGATGCGATGGTGAAGTTGGCCGTGTCGTATTCGAACTGCAGGCCGAGCCGGGTGGAGTCTTTGTCCATGCCAATGCTGTCGCCAAACAGCTCAAGGTTTTGCTCCGATGGTGGGTTTTCGGTGACTTCACCGCAAAAGTATTGGCGGGCTACGTCAAGGAAGCAGTTGTTGGAAAATCGGTCCTGCAAGGTCAACGCGGCGGCGCCGTCGTCGTCGCGACCAACCCCAAGACTGACCCGCATGTTAAACACGTCGTTGGGCCGATACTCCAAAGAGCCGTCAAAGTTGACCGAGCTCTCGTCGCCGATGCGCTGGTTGTCCAGGGAGTTGCGGTAAAACCCGCCGAAGTCGTACCAGCGCACGTTGGCGGTATAAAACAGCTCGTCTTCAATGATGGGCCCGCGGGACAAAAAGCCCACCTCGTATTCGCTATAGTCGCCTACCCGGGTGCTGAGCCTGTTTTGGAATTCGTTGCTGCCGCGCTTGGTGATGAGGTTGATGGCCCCGGCAAAAGTGGCGCGTCCAAACAGGGCCGCCTGGGGGCCTTTGATGACTTCCACTCGTTCCACAATGTCGAAGGGAAAGGACAGGATTGAGTCGTTGTACTGCAGTCCATCGACAAAGATGGTGGCATTGGCTTCGCCAAGAATCTGCGACATACCGCGAATTACCGGTCGGCTGCCGCCGCCTTGAACGCCAAAACGATTCAGCTTTTCAAAGGTAAACCCGGGGGTAAATCTGCTCACGTCGAAGACGTCGTCCAGGCCTCGTTCCACCAGTTGGCCGGAGGTAAACGCCGTTACGGCGATGGGCACGTCCTGGAGGTTTTCGTCAACCTTACGGGCTGAAACCACGATTTCCTCCAGCTCCTGGCTTTGAGTGCCTGGTGCTATCAGTAAGATACAAATAAACGACGCGTAGGCGCTTAATCTCATGGCTTCCCCCTAAGTTTAGCTAAATATTATTCGGACTATCTCGGACTTTTCCGTTCGGTCTATTGTTATGTGGTTAGGACATTTGCAGAGTCCAAGAAAAGCATAGATTCCGTTGTATGACAAGTAACGGCGGCGGTAACTTTGCATCTTTGTCCGGGGTTGCTGGGAAGTTGGGAAAAAATCTCACCGTCGCCGTTTTCAGCAAGCGCGCAGATGGTGGCCAACCTGGCCAAATGCGTAACCGCTGAAGGGGCCAGGCGCCACGAACCCGGTCTTGCCCTTATCCTCTGGTTTCCCGCTCTACAAGACCTTTCAGCGGATCCAGCAGGCGTTGAACATAGGCTGCCCTGGCCTGGTCGTACGTGGCGTCGGGCTTGAACTCATCCAGTGCCGCCGGCGTCGGTGTTTCGCCGCTTGCCAGTATCTGCACCAGGGCGTGGATCTGCTCCTGGGCGCAGGCCAGCTCTTCTCCCAAAACCAGCACCATCTGATAGAGGGCGTCGACCCCGGGATCGGTAAAATATTGGGGCTTGCTGGCGCCCTCTGGCCCAACAACGCTCATGATTTCTGAGCTCCCACCAGATACCAGGTCAGCGGTCCGTCCAATTGACGGGCATAGTCCTCAAACACCTGATCAACGGCAAACCCAGCGCTAACCAGGGCCTCGGGCACGCTGCTGCGTGCGAAGGCTTCCCAGAACGGTTCGTCGTTGTGTTGGGTTTGCCACATGGACAGGAACTGGCGGAATCCCGGCGTATCGGCTTTTTGGGTCGGCACGTCCTGATGAATAGTCACGCCGCCGCTGGCCGTGAGCCGGTGGCACTGGGCCATAACTTTTTTCATGGTTTCCGTGGGTACCTCGTGCAGAAGGATGTTGCTGACCACCAGATCAAAATACCCGTCCGGGAATGGGGGTGCTGCCGCATCGGCCTGATGCAGATGCAGCTCAATGCCCATGGATTGGGCACGGAAGTGACCGTATCGCAGCACCGCCTCGCCGGCGTCGATACCGTGGGTCTGCGCATCTGGATAAGCGAGGGCATAACCGCAGGTTTGCCCGCCGTGTCCGCAGCCCAGGTCCAATATACGTTTGGGCGAAAAGTCGGGAAAGCGTTGGCCCAGATAACGCACCACGGCAGCGGCCTTGCTGTCTTTTTTGCCGGTGCCGATTCCCCGGGAATACAAAGTACCGCCGGCTTCCTGCAGGGCGCCGGCCCGTATGTCCTGGTCATGGCGGCTGTCGATATAACCCCCGGGCTGACCGTGGAAGGCGTGCTGGCTGAGATAGTCCGGCAGGTCAAAATTTGGGTCCAGTTCCAGGCTGCCAAGAACCGGGCGTGTGGCGATTTTCCGCACCTGTTCATCCAGGTGTTCGTTCTGCCTGTCGATCATGTCTGACAGGGACCGCCACATCTGCCGTTGAGCACCCTTGCTTAACGCGTTCCAGGCGGCGAAGGCCGGGCTGTCCTGTAAAGCGTTTGACGATTGTTCAAAGCTTGGGTCGGCGCCGTGACTCTGGCTGCGAACCACGTTCTGCAGACCCGTTGACGCCACCTGGCCCAACTGGCGCTTAAGGTGAAAAATAAAATTCTGTCGGCCTCGGTCCGCACAGCTTTGCTGCGGCGTGAGCTCGTGCACCGTCGAGCGATTGGTTCCGGTCAAATTCCCCTCAGCCACCATTTTATGTTTCTCCGGATAGTGTCGGGCCAGTATATCCCCTGGCCCTCACCGGAGATCAAGCCCCTTAGTCCTCAGGGTCTGCGTAACAGGGGTTTAGCAGGAACGATGGGGTTTTGGCCTGCTTGGGATGAGGCACTTGAATAAAATGGTAATCCTTTAGGCGAAACCACCGCCGGGTAAAGATGAAATTAACCACTGACTCAGGTGACAGGCTGGTGACTTCGCCGGTGATGTTTTTCCGGTAAGGTGGATCGCAACAAAGGGGACTTCGAGGTCAGCTTAATGGAAGGACAAAGCGTCAGCTTTTCCCGCACCGCGATGACGGAACTGATGATCCCGTCTTACGCCAACTTTGGCGGCAAGATCCACGGGGGCCATCTTTTGTCGTTGATGGACAAAGCGGCTTACGCCTGCGCCAGCCGTCATGCCGGCACCTACTGCGTGACGGTCTCGGTAGATACGGTAAACTTCATGAAGCCTGTGGAGGTGGGTGAACTGGTGTCGTTTCTTGCCTCAGTTAATTACGTTGGCCGCAGTTCCCTGGTGGTAGGCATTCGCGTGATTTCTGAGAACGTCCAAACCCGGGTGGTGAATCATACCAACACCAGTTATTTCACTATGGTGGCGCGATCAGACCAGGGCGACAGGTTTGAGGTGCCGCCGCTGATATTGGAAACCCGTGAGGACGTCCGGCGTTTTTATGCAGCGCTAAAACGGCGCGAACTCAGAGCTCAAGACCAGCAGACCATGAGGGCCTATGATCATGACGACTTTCGTTTTAGCGATGAGGTCGGCGAGGCGCTGAAAGGGGAGCGCTGCGTTGTCAAATTCGCAAAGTCCGGTGACAGCCTGTAGCGCTGTTGTCCTCACTGGTCTGGGTCCTCGTTTTGGGTAGGGATAAACTGGGCGCTGAACAGCTCCAGGCTGCTGACTTTACCCTCGGGACTGATCTTGAAGACGGCAAATTCCTTTAGCTGCCAGGGCTCATAGTTGACTAAGAACGTATCCAAATGCCAATGCTCCATGGGGAGATCTGCCGTTGGTGTGCGGACCAAAAGCTGGTCGTTTTCCAACACAACACTGATTTGCCCCATGGGCGGTGACAGATACTCACCGACGTAGCCAGTTTTTGGCAGGG
>CAYGPO010000120.1:0-13216 GCA_964351665.1 uncultured Gammaproteobacteria bacterium
GGCCGCTGGAACGGCGACATTGATCCGGTCTTTGATGAGTGTGCATATTGAGGGTACTGCCAAGTTAACGCACCCTGCGAGAGAATAGGGCAATGAGCACATACAAGCGCCATCGGTTTCCTCCAGATATCATCAGTTGTGCAGTTTGGCTCTACTATCGGTTCAACCTAAGCTACCGCGATATTGAAGATCTGTTGGCCGAGCAAGGTTGAGGCGTAGGCACTGTGGTTTCGGGGACACCTTCTACGTCGACGGCGAGTCAGCCTTCGATTATAGCGGCACGTCGGTCTCGCTGTCCGCTGATGGAAACCGCGTCGCGATCGGCGCGCCGACCAACAGCGATAACTCATCTAGCGGCGGTGAGGTGCGGGTGTTCGAATTTAGCCCCGTGGGCCACTGGATTTCCAGGGCGATGACCCGCTAGCTGACAGGAGCGGCAATTTCGCCGATCTGGAGCTATGAAGCAGCCGTTGCTTACTGCAGCTCCTCAAATCCACTTCTAAACAGCGGTCTGGGGTCAAACTCATCAGCCCCCAGGTCGACAAGACCCTGCGCACCGCCAGCGGTGACAGTTCCTATGATTCGGTCGTCACCGTCGATGTCAGTATCGCCACCACCAAGAATACTGTCATCACCCCGGTCCCGTGCCGGTGAATTCTCTGTCAGGCGGAACCGGGACGTCAGCAATGGGTCTGCCTCAATCAGGTTGGGACCGGCTGTGTGTTCATCAATGCTCAGCGGCATCAGCATGGAGTCCCGAATCAGGCCGCCGCTGCCTGCGATGGCGGTATTGGCCTGGCCGGTTACCAGAATGCTGTTAACCACCGTTAGTGGCGCTTCTGTGCTAAGCAGCGTCCGAGTGCCGACAATCGTGCAATTTTCGATGGTCAGTTGGGTTTGCCTGCCCGATATAGCGATGTCGTTACCGGCGTCGATAATGGTGTTTCGAACGAGTACCACGCTGCCGCCGTCGTTCTGGGATACGGTGATGGCATTACGGGTTTGACCAACAAACTCGCTGCGGTCCACCGTCACGTCGTGGGTGCCGGTGCCGTTTTGCTGTACATGCAGGCCAGGGCCGATGGCGGCGCCGTTGTTGGTAAACACCGTGTCCGTAAAACCCATGATGCTGTCCGCATCGCGATTAATTTGTGCGTGAAAGGCTCCCCCAATACTGCCCACGTTGCCCTCGAACCTCACGTTCGCTATCTCTACAACAGACGGCTCACCAATGGAAATGCCGGCGCCGATCGGGCTTGCCCCATCAACGATAGCGAGGGAGGAAAGATAAACCTCCGCCGTATCAAACGGTTGGATGGTCATGACCTGTTCATCACCTTCACCGTCGAAAATCGTCAGGCCGGGTCCTGCACCGCGGATTTCCATCCGGTTGCCTAAGTAACGCAGCGGCAGCGTTTCGCCGCTGGATGGCGCATAAACGCCTGGGCCCACCTGAATGTCATCGCCATCGCCGAACACGGAGAACGCCTGAGTCATGGTGGCAAAGGCGCTTGAGGGTGTTTGACCGTCGTTGATATCGTCGCCGTTGGCCTGGTCGACATACCAGGTAATGGCGCCAGCCGACTGACACAACAGCAGTGACACGAATAGGGTAACCATGATTTTCATACCAGTTCCTTTGAAGTAGCTCCGTTTTGTAACGATCAGGTTAGTGTTTCTGCCCGACTCTGCCTGCCACGGTGGTTGCAGGTTTTTGCCTTCTGGATGTTGTGGCCCCACTGGGCCCTTGGCGCTTTGCGGCTCACAGCCCATCGAACGCTGGGCGCCACAGGTATCTCGCCATTTCTGTTGTTGTTTGTTCAATAGCTTGGCGTAAACGAGTGACCCAATGGGTCAGGTCCACTTTTGGAGTAGGGGCGATATCGTCAGAGGGATTAGGAAAAATAAGTGCCTTGTCGCAGTAGCGGTCCCACCCTCAAGATCCTTTTTCACCATCCCACACAGCCGCTTTGGGCAGCCTTGGACCTGAATCGGTAGCCCTTGTCCGGCGTTCTACGCTTGCCCGGGTATCCGCCAGGCCGGATTTGCGAATTCAGGACGACGACGACCCTGCCGCACGCAGCACTGTCTTTTTCTTTGGCTGATTTGTCTAACAACTTCTGATCGTTATTCCGTCAAATTAGCCGTTTGAATAGCATGGTCAGACCCCTACAGACCGGTGTTATTGGCAATCCGCACGAAACATAGCCATGGCAGACAGCCTTTAAAGTATACGGTTTGGAGTGACGCGGGACGAAGTATTCGCGCTTTGTAGAAATTGCTGTCGTCAATTAAGGATGCCTTAAGGTTTCCCAACTAATCTTGCCGCAAGTTCTCTATTCGGTGATGGATTTTTTGATGCCCGCAACCCTTTCGCCTTTGGCCTGGAAACCTGCCGATGATTCGGCAAACCCACTGCAGGGCCCGAATCGTACACAGCTGGCCCTGAATTTCGACGATCGATTGTCCCCACATCGGCAAATGCTGGAGCAAAGTATTTCTGAGCGCTTCCGAGCGTCTTACGACGCCAGGCTGGAGGCCTTTCTGCCCTACCTGCTGAGCTTGTCTCGAGACAACCAGATTAACGCGGTACTGGGCATAAGACTGGCCAGCGAAGAACGGTTGTTTCTGGAGCAATATCTGGACCTGCCCGTCGAGCAATGTGTCAGTGGTGCGTATCGGTCCCCCATCGATCGCAGCGACATAGTTGAAATAGGAAACCTGGCTGCAAGTGTCGCAAACGCTACCCCTGCCCTTTTTGCGGTTTTGGTGAGCGCGCTGGATGCGGCTGGTTATCGCTGGCTGGTGTGCACAGCAACGGCGCAGGTAGAGGTGATGCTGGAGAAATTGAGCTTCTCCACACAGACCCTCGGCCAGGCTGACCCCAGTCGTTTACTATCCGGCCGCAGCCAATGGGGCAGCTATTACGACTCCCACCCAACAGTGGTGGTAGGGGATGTGGCGGTGGCCGCGCAGATTGTCCAGAGTTCAGCGGTCCTGAGTCGCTCAATTCGTGGCCTGTCCGACACCATCAACGATGTGGGTCAGCAATTGAAACGCGCGTCACTGCACTGAGTTCACCAGCATGACCTTATTACACTCCTTGCTGTCTCGGTCGTCAGATGGAGAAGGCGCCATAGCGCTTGAAAACGAACAGGGCAGGATATCTGCCCAAACGCTGTTGGCGCGCGCTTGTGCGCTGAGTGAGGCCTTACAGGATGCAAGCATTCGCCGTGTTGCGATGTATGCCGACAACGGGCCTGACTGGGTGGCTGTTGATCTGGCCTGCCAGTTTGCTGATATTTGTCTGACCCCAGTGCCGCTGTTTTTCTCAGCTGAACAAATCGCACATGCCCTCAATACCAGCGGTGCACAGATTGTGTTGTGCGAACACCAACCTCCGCTTCCGGTGAACTTTTTGTGCAGCCCTGGCCCAGGTCAGAGGTTATCCACCGGCACCTTGCACAGTCTGCAGGTGGCGCAGCCGAGCGTTTTGTCAGACCGTCTGCCACCGCAAACCCGCAAGATCACGTTTACCTCTGGCACTACTGGTTCACCTAAAGGGGTTTGTCTATCCACGCAGCAACAGCTCGCAGTGGCGCAGTCGTTATCCCAGGCAGTTGGCAACCTGGCTCCAAGGCACCTTTGTGTGCTGCCGCTGAGCACCCTGTTGGAGAATATTGGCGGGGTCTATGCACCCCTGCTTAGTGGCGGAACCGTCCTTGTCCCGTCACTGCAGCTACTGGGTATGACAGGATCTTGTGAACTGGATCTGCCGAAGCTGTTGGCGTCAATCGATCGGTGGCGTCCTGACACCATGATACTGGTACCAGAGCTGCTCAGCGCTTTGGTGTTGGCAACACAGCAGGGTTGGCAGGCTCCAGACTCACTGGTGTTTGTCGCGGTGGGTGGCAGCCGGGTTGCACCCGAACTTCTGCGGGCAGCCAGACACGCCAGACTGCCGGCGTATGAGGGTTACGGGCTGTCTGAATGTGGCTCCGTGGTAACTCTCAACACACCAGCTGCTGATCGTCCAGGCAGTGTGGGTCAGGTCTTGCCTCACGCGCAGATTCGGGTCAGCAACGGCGAAATCGTTGTCAGCGGCAATACCTTCCTGGGCTATGCCGGACAACCGGACAGCTGGAACTTAAGTGAGGTGGCCACTGGCGATACCGGGCGAATTGACGCTGAGGGTTTTGTCAGCATCGATGGCCGGCGCAAGCACGTCATGATCAGCAGTTTTGGCCGAAATATTTCCCCGGAATGGGTGGAAAGTGAGCTTAAGACCGGAACGCTGTTCAGGCAGGTAGCCGTCTTTGGAGAGTCTCGGCCACACTGCGTTGCACTGCTGGTGCCACGGGACGTCAATCTGATTACTCACGATCAGATTGTCGCCCACATCAACGAGGTTAACCAACGTCTGCCCGACTACGCACGGGTGCGCAACTGGCACCTGCTGGATCAGCCGTTTGACACGCGCGATGGCACCGCCACCGAAAATGGCCGTCTTCGGCGCTTTGTTATTCAACAAAAGTATGCCGTCGTCATTGACGCGCTTTACCAACCAAACCCTGAGGTTATGTGCACATGAGCTTTTTCCAGCGACTGCAGGAATCCACCATCAGTCAGCGCCAGTACCTGCTGTCGTCGCCGATCATCCACCGCACGCTGAGCGGCAAAATCACTCTGCCTGAATACGTCGCCTTCCTGTCCCAGGCCTATCACCACGTGAAACATACGGTGCCGTTGCTGATGGCCGTTGGCGCAAGACTGCCGGAGCAGAAAGAATGGCTGCGGGAAGCCGTGGCGGAATACATCGACGAGGAACTGGGTCATCAGGAATGGATTCTCAATGACATCCAGGCCTGTGGCAGCGATAAGGAATGGATCCGCAATGAACGTCCGTTGCCGGCCACCGAACTGATGGTGGCGTATGCCTATGACACCGTTCAGCGGGTCAACCCGCTGGGCTTTTTTGGCATGGTTCACGTGCTTGAGGGCACCAGCATAACGACAGCAGATCAGGCGGCCCAATCCATCCAGGCAGCACTGGATTTACCCGCCAATGCCTTCAGTTACCTGCGTTCCCACGGCGCTCTGGACCACGATCACGTTAAGTTTTTTGAAGGACTGATGAACCGGATCGATGATCCAGCAGAGCAGGAACAAATTGTGCATAGCGCCCGTATCTTCTACCAGCTGTACGCGGGAGTCTTTCGCAGCCTGGACCAGACACTTGACCAGGCAGCCTGACGGCGCCATGAACCTGGCGAATCAAACGGTTGTTTTGACTGGCGCCAGTGGCGGCATTGGCACAGCCATTGCGAAGGCGCTGGCGGCCCAGGGCGCCCAGCTGATCCTGGTGGCGAGAAACCAGGTGCGATTGACCCAACTGCAGCAGTCGTTGGGTGACCAGGAACATCAGGTGGTAGCCGCTGACCTTGCCACAGACGCCGGTCGCGCCCGCCTGCGAGGGGTCTGCAGCCGCGTCAGCGGAGGCATCAATCTGCTTATCAACAATGCCGGTTGCGCCAGTTTCGGCCTGTTTACCTCACAAAGTACAGAGGAAGTCTCTAAGACTCTTTACACAAATCTGCTTAGTCCCATACTGGTTTGTAAGGATCTGCTGGCACTGATGGAAATTCCGCCGGCATCGCGAATCATCAATATAGGCTCCACCTTCGGCAGCATCGGATTTCCCGGCAACAGCGTTTACTGTGCCAGCAAATTTGGCCTGCGCGGGTTTACCGAAGCGCTGCGCCGGGAACTGGCTGACAGCACCATCAGCGTCACCTACATTGCGCCGCGCACCACCCAAACCACCATCAACAGTCACCGCGTGGTTGCTATGAATGAGGAACTGGGCAACACCATCGATGCACCAGAAGTGGTCGCTGATCTGGTAATCAAAGTGTTGGCCAACGCCACCGGTGGCGATCAATACATAGGGTGGCCGGAAAAACTATTCGTCCGCATCAACGCCCTGTTCCCAGCGCTGGTAGACATCAGCCTTCGTAAGCAGCTGGCGACCATCCAGCGCTTCGCAAAATCAGAAACCTGACAGAGGACCACGCCATGAAAACTTTTCTAATTCCACTGTTTTACCTGCTCGCTGTTGCGGGGCAAACGATGGCCCAGTCACTGGACGGTGATCTAACAGACATTCAACACGCCTGGGCAAATGCCAACTATCAGCTGACCGGAAAGGAACAACTACAGGCGTTTGAAACGCTGCTTAAGCAAGCTCAAGCAGCGGTCACCCAGCATCCTGGCGATGCTGACTATCTGATCTGGAATGGCATTATTCAGTCTACGTACGCTGGTGTAAAAGGTGGCCTTGGCGCACTGAAACTGGCAAAAGCCGCTCGCAACAGCCTGAATCAGGCACTGGAAATTGATCAGGCTGCACTGGAAGGTTCTGCTTATACCAGCCTGGGTTCACTGTATGCCAACGTGCCTGGCTGGCCGATTGGATTTGGCAGTGATAAGAAGGCCGCCCAAATGCTGCAGAAGGGGTTGGAGATCAACCCGGACGGAATGGAGCCAAATTATTTTTACGCTGACTACCTGCTGCAAAAGAAACAATATAAACAGGCCCAGCAGTATTTCCTGAAGGCCCGACAGGCACCAGCTCTGTCTGGACGGCCCATTGCTGATGCTGGAAGGCGTAAGATAATCGATGAGGCTTTGGCGCAAGTGCAAACCAAACTGGATTGAGCCCTGACCAGCAGTCGCTGATGGGCGGACTCAGCGGGAACGCAATCTAACATGCAGATATTGCTCGTAGAAGATGATCAGTCTTTGTCACAAGGGCTTTGCACCGCTCTTAATAATGAAGGGTTTGTCACCAACCCGGTTTACAGAGGCCGGGACGCATTACATGTAATGACCACGTCACCACCGGACATTATGGTGCTCGACCTCGGACTGCCCGACATGGATGGCATGGAGGTGCTGAAGCAACTGCGAGGCGCTGGCATAAAGACACCCGTTTTGGTGCTGACTGCAAGAGCCAGCGTCGATGCGCGGGTGTCCGGGTTAGACGAGGGGGCGGACGACTACCTGGCCAAACCCTTTGACACTTCAGAGCTGATTGCTCGATTGCGCGTCATTGGCCGTCGTCTGGGCACCAGTGATGATAGCCAGATCACCGTGGGAATCGTCACCCTGGACACCTTAGCCCAGCAGGTTCGATGGGATGGTGAACTATTGGAACTATCGCGGCGGGAGTTCTCCGTCCTCAAACTGCTGATGGAAAATTCGGGTCGAGTGCAAACCCGCGACCAGTTGGAATCGCGGCTTTACGCCTGGGGAGAGGAAGTGGCCAGCAATGCCATTGAAGTCCACATTCACCACCTGAGAAAAAAACTTGGCAACGATTTCATCAGAACAGTGCGCGGCGTTGGCTATACAATTGCCAAATCGTGAAGTCAATTCGCTTCTATTTAATTGCCTCGTTGCTTGCAACGATCACCCTGGCCAACTTCGTCGCCGCCGTCCAGGGTTATCGCAGCAGCATGTTTGAAGCCCAAAGTCTTATGGACACCCAACTGAACGACACCGCAGTTCTCTTGCAGGCCATGCCGCTGGGGCCCGTAAAGGTGTTGGAATACCCGTCTGAAAGGCTGGCATGGCAGATCTGGTCCGCTGCCGGCAGCCTCCTGTTGCGATCAGAAAACAGCGGTGTACAGCCGATGACAAACTTCGAGTCTGGCTACAGAGACACAAACGTCGAGGGACATCGGTGGCGGGTACTTAGCCTGTTTGACAAACAGGATAATCGTTGGATCCAGGTTGCCGAACGTATTGATGTGCGCATCAGTCTGGCTGATGACATTATTTCGAAATCTGTTCAGCCGATCGTCTTCAGCCTACCCGTCATTGCCCTGATAGTTTGGCTGGTTGTCGGCAATGGGCTGTCTCTGATCGACGGACTGGCTCACGAACTGGGTGTCAAGAAAGCCGACGATCTGGGGCCGTTGAAAACGGTAGACCCGCCAAGAGAATTAGCACCGGTGGTTGATGCGGTTAATGATCTGTTGCGACGGCTGGAAAACTCCGTCGCCAGCGAGCGACGCTTTTCTGCCGATGCTGCCCATGAACTGCGCACGCCGTTGGCAGCACTGAATATTCACTTACACAATCTCAAGCAGTCTCATCCGGAACACCTGACAGACCTGAAAACCCTTGATCACGACGTCGGCCGACTGGGCCACCTTATACAGCAGATTCTCCTGCTGCATCGCATGTCCCCAGAGCATTATCAGGCACAAATGCAGGTCATTGACCTGCACCAGTTAGCTCAGCAGGTGATCAGCTCGGTTTTTCCAGAGCTGGATCGTAAACAACAGACGGTATCGTTGATTGGAGCTGCGTCCAACGTCATCGGTGACCGTTCATCTCTTGAAATTCTCGTAAGCAACCTGCTGATCAACGCCCACAAATACTCGCCTGCGGGAGCTGAGATTCAACTCTCTACCCAGTGTGTTGGGCAGGGTGTCGAACTGACGGTCACAGACAATGGCCCGGGCTTAAGCGAGGACGAAAAACGGCGAGTTTCCGATCGCTTCTATCGCGCTGGCGGCGACCGCCACGCCAGCAACACCGATGGCGCAGGACTGGGGCTTTCTATCGTCCAGCATATCGCCAACCTGCATCGGGCAACGTTGTCGTTCGAGGACAATGTGCGAGCCAACGGCCTGAGTGTAAGACTCAGATTTCCGCCGCCAGAAGCTATGCCGACGCAGAGTTTCGATTCAGATAGTGGGGCGCTGTCATGAAACGGCAGAGGGCTTTGCGCTATGCCCGCCTTGGCACATTGATAATTTTTTGCCTTAGCGCAACACCAGCCGGAGCCGCAACACCCGAATTCGAAATAGAAATCCGTAACCATCTGTTTTACCCGGATCGAGTCGTGGTGCCTGCCGGCAAGAAGGTCAAACTGGTCATCTACAATCGAGACCCAACGCCGGAGGAATTTGAAAGTTACGAGCTGAACCGGGAAAAAGTGGTCATGGGGGGGCGCAAGGTGATTGTCTTCATTGGTCCCCTGGCGGCGGGTGAATACCCATTCTTCGGCGAATTTCATCCGCAAACCGCGCTTGGCTCCGTCGTGGCCCAGGACGCTCCCTGATGTTGCTAAACAGTGTTGTGTTGGTGTTGCGGGAGGTACTGGAAGCAGCCTTGCTCTTGAGTGTAATGATAGCGGTGTCCCGAATTTTGTCGCTGAGCGTTCGCTGGGTATTCATCGCAATAGCTGCGGGATTCGCAGGTGCCATCGCCTTTGGCCTGACCATGCACCGGATTTCAGACCTGTTGGGCGGTGTTGGACAGGAAATCAGCAATGCAATGATTCAGCTGGCGGTATTCGGACTGTTGTTGGCCACCGTGTTTGTTGTGGCTCGCTGCTCGCGTAAATTTCAACCCAACGGGAAGACGCTGCCGATATTGATGGTGTTTGCAGTAGCGCTGGCAATTACCCGGGAAGGCTCGGAGATCCTGATCTACACGCTGGGCTTCTGGCAGATGGACAATTACCTGTCCAATATTGGCATTGGGTCCGTGGTTGGTGCCTGCATCGGCCTCAGTGTCGGCGTGTTGTTTTACTATCTGTTGCTCTCTCAGCCCACCGGCCGCGCACTGGCGCTGTCAACGGTACTTCTGGTGCTTATCGGATCCGGCATGTGCGCCCAGGCGATTGCGCTGCTGATTCAGGCAGACTGGATCTCGGCAGCGGAACCGCTATGGGATACCTCAAATGTGCTTTCCGAAAGCTCACTGCCGGGACAACTTCTCTATGCACTGATTGGCTACGAAGCCTCACCCTCGTCTCGAGAAGTGATGTTTTATGTGGGTAGCCTGCTGGCGATGATAATTGCCGTCATCGCAGGCCACCGGTCGATAATTGACGACCGGGTGTCCCGATGAAAGGCTCATGGGCTAGTGGGTTTCGCCTGGTTTTCGGCGCAGGCGCGATGATAGCCGCCAGCAACGCGAGTGGCGACGGCGCGGTAATCGATCGGATATACGACCCCTATGTTCAGCCACTTGAGCGAGAAATTGAACTTCGTTCGCTGCTTCAGAACGACAATGAACTAACCGATTTTGACGAGGTGTTGCTCGGAATGGGCCGTTCACTGGGCGACAGGTTCGCCATGGAGGTGTATGCCATTGGCAGTCGAACTCCTGGCCAGGACTTCACGCTGGACGCCGCCGAGGTTGAATTGAAATGGCAGCTCACTGAACAAGGTGAGTTCGCCTTCGACTGGGGCCTGCTGTTTGAGCTGGAGCGAGAGTTCGACAACAACGTATGGGAGGCATCTACCAGCGTACTGGTCAATCGGGACTTTGGCCGCTGGACCGCGAGCGCCAATCTGGACTTTATCTACGAATGGGGTAGCGGCATTGTCAATGAGTTGGACACTACAATTCATTTACAAACGCGTTATCGACTGAAGGAAGCGTTTGAGCCCGCCGTAGAGTTTCATGCCGGTGAGGACACCATCGCAGCGGGTCCGGTGATAACCGGGTTATTCAGGGTATCAGCAGGACAGAAATTTCGCTGGAGTGTTGGTTACTTTGCCGGGCTGGATTCGGTTAGCCCCGATTCAACCGTAAGAGTCACCGTCGAATATGAGTTTTAGGTGGCCACGGTACTACTACTCAACTAGCAGGCTGTTGAAAAAGCCATCCATGGCGTTTTCAACATCGACAACGAAAAATGTCATTTTCCGTTGTCTCACATTTTCAATGACTTGCCGTCAATGAAAATGTCGGCACATCCCTGTGCCGAGCGCAGACTGTAAGAAATGCGATTTTTTCAACAGGCTGCTGGCACAGTTTAAGCGTCTCTTAAGTATCTATCCCTAAACTACAAGTCAATTCAGTAAGTAAAAACTGATGGGGAAGGCAGATCAGGCATGAAAAGGCACGCTCAGTGTTTTGAAACGATAATTATTGGTACAGGATTTTCAGGATTGCTGGCAGCAATTCGTTTAATGAAAAACAACCTTGACGACTTTGTCCTGTTAGAGAGAGGGTCTGAAATGGGAGGAACCTGGCGAGACAACTGCTATCCGGGAGCTGAGGTAGATATTCCCACCGGTTTGTACTCCATTTCCTTTGTTCCCTATAAATTTAAGAAAAAGTATTCCCCCCAGGCCGAATTACTCAAATACACAAACTACGTCATCGATAAATTCGATTTAAGAAGGCGTACCAAAACAAACCATGCGGTCACGACGCTGAGCTATAACGAAGACAAAGGCTGGTGGCATGTTGAGGTGGAGTCAGGTGAGACGTATTTTGCTCGCTTCATCATTGACACCAGTGGGGTATTGGCCAACCCTAGAATTCCGCACATTGACGGGGCGGAGTCGTTTCTCGGCGCGAAATTCCATACAGCACAATGGGATCACAACGAGACTTATGAAGGAAAACGGGTTGGCGTTATAGGCTCGGGATGTTCAGCAGCTCAAGTTGTTCCAGCCATCGCAGGCCAGGTAGACAAGCTTACCGTGTTTATGGGCAGGGCTCAGTGGATAATTCCACGCTCTGATCGAAATTACAGTTTCGCAGAACGTCTTATTACTAATCTTCCAGGAATACGTCATATCAGACGCTTCATGATATTTGCTTATCACGAGGTGAGATTTGTTGCGTTTCGTCGCTACCCATTTACCGCAAAAATCAGCAGGCTCATTAAGAATTTGTATGCACGAACGCTAAAAAAGAACCTCAAAAAATATATCGATGACGATACATTGCGTCAGCACATGACGCCTGATTATGAATTGGGTTGTAGACGTGTCATACCGACAAATTCTTACCTTCCTGCACTTTCGCGAGAAAATGTTGATGTTGATATCAGTGGGATAGCGAACATTACGCCAACAGGGATCCGAACAAACAATGGTAGGGACATTGCGTTGGATATTATTGTTTATGCCACTGGGTTTTTTGCCTATACAAATATGAAAAAGGCACTCTCGTTTCGGGTCAATGGAATTGACGGTAGAAATTTAAACGCCGAGTGGGAATCAGAGGCTGCCTCCTATAAGGGCATTACCGTTTCAGGCTACCCGAACTATTTTAAGGTCAATGGACCCAACACTGGCACAGGCCACAGCTCACAGTTGTGTTACATGGAAACGATGGTCAAATACGCGGTTAAAGCGATTTCTGCGACAAAGCGCGATAAAACCATCAAGGCCATTGATGTTAGAAGCGATGTTCAAAGCAAATACATGGCAGCAATGAAACAGAATATGAAACTGACTGTCTGGCAAACCGGCGACTGTCCCGCATTTTATAGAAAAGATATGACTGGTGAAGTAACCAGCCTGTCACCGGAATCGGTAGTTCATTTCATTTTTTCGCGCAGTTGGTTTCGTTTGAAGGACTACCATTTAATCAGGTGGACCGATATTCCCAACCAACGAGAGGCGAGAATTCAACCAACCTGCTTTTGGGAAGCGGAAAAGTCCAGGGGGTAGTGCTCACCCAGCACCTGGCGAGCGGAATCGTGGTCTATCTTACGACCAAAAGGCAGGCTGATGGCTTCGGACTGACTCTTAAGAGATTCCGCGGCTACCCGCACCAGCACCTCGTTGGCATCAGGTTGCGGAACCGGCGGTATCCTGGTTGCCCGGTGAGCCATCCATCTGGGTGGCCGGCGAGTTCTCTCAGTCTCTGGCAATCCGCAAATATCTTAAATCAGAGCGGCCGGTCGATCGCAAGCAGATGTACGCAAGCAGCTACTGGCAGATTGGCATGACCGAAGACGGCCACCGCGTCAGCAAAGCCCAGGTTCAGGATCAGTAGCCCGGGCATCAGGATGACTACGCCGATTATGCGAGAAAATTGTATTTTTCTGGCCAGCAATAAAATGCGCTGCCGAGCCTGCAATGATCGACTTTCCTCCTCACCGGCTGGCGCACGTAGCCGGCGATAAAGGGTCTCTCATGAGCACAAGTTCAATGCCAACCGCCATCATGGAAAGCCGGCCCATGAGTATCCCTCAGTGGGCGGCCGTGGTTGTGACCGTCGGTCTGAATGCGCTGGATGGATTCGACGTGCTATCCATCAGTTTTGCTGGGCCTGTTATCGCGGCTGACTGGGGACTCACCCAATCGGTTCTCGGCTGGATTCTAGCTATGGAACGGTACTGGCAAGTTAACTCCGCTGGAACTGCAAAACCCCTAGTTGGACATCAAAC
>CAYGPO010000121.1:0-12944 GCA_964351665.1 uncultured Gammaproteobacteria bacterium
CCGCTCCATGGTGAATGCCAACAGCTGGCCGGATGGGCTTTAGGGCTTTTTTCGAAGCTCGTTGAGGTCCAGCCGGTCGCGATGGCCGGCACCGGCAACTCTGGCCACCATGGCGTCACGATCCTGGTTCAGCTTTTCAGCTAGTGGTTCTGGAGGCTCGAAGCTATCAATGGCGTCCGGCGGCAGAATATTGGCCTGCTCCAGCATGTGCTCCAGCACCAACACCCGGTCGCGCAGTATCCACAGTTCCGACAATAGCTCGGTTTGGGAGCGGGCAATGGTATCGAGTTCTTTGCTGCTTAGGTAGCTTCGGTCGGGCAGTTGGGTAGTCCGTGCCATGGTTCAGTTACCCCCAACCGTTTCGGGTTTACGTCCCCGGGTCACCCAGGGGTAGCCAGTATCCTGCAGCGCGTATTCCTCCACCTCCACAAAACCCACGTCCCGCAGCATCTGGGCCAAATTGGCGATGCCGGCATCGGTAAAATAGGGCTCTGCGCGGTTTTCCGTTTCCCAGTCCAGCAGCACTGCCTGCAGCGGCGGCACAGCGCGAAACGGCGGCGGATCGGAAATCACGATGTCCCCACCGGGCTCCAGGATGCGAAACATCTCCTGGAACATCTGCAGGCTGACTTCGGGAGGCATTTCATGGTGCACGGCGTAGCTGATGACACCGTCCACACCGTTGTCTGGCTCTCGGGTCTGGCGGGCATCTTCTTGACGAAATTCCATCTCGATACCCATGGCGCTGCTCATGCGCAGGCCGTTTCTCAAGGTTTGCGCTGACAGGTCTCCGCAGACCAGCTCGGCCTCCGGAAATTTCCGGTGTAGCAGACCCAGAGTGCCAGAACCGCCGCTGCCGGCGTCGTAAATGCGTCGGTAGCTGGGCTTACGAAACTGATCAATCACCGCCAGTCGCTGGCCCATAATGTTGTCGTTAACCGCTACCGCTGCAAAGCCGCCGCGCATGAAAACATGGGGCAGAAAGCCTGCATAGGCCATGGGTCCGGACAGGTCGTAGGAATCCAGCCCGCCGGGCTGCAGGTGCCATTCGACGCCTTCATAATAATCAGGAGTTTTGAGGGTAGGGTCTAAGTCCAGCTTGGATTCATCCACCGGTTGCTGCATGGCCGATACTTCGGCCTCAAAAGCCTCCCGCCGGCGCTCTACCCCGGCAATGGAACGGGCCCAGTTTTCCTCAGCTACGTAGCGCTGATAAAGCCGGTTCATGCGATAACCAACGGATCGCTCCGCCACGTCCCGGGCCCGGTCCAGCCGGTCGCGCCAAACCCGCCTGTCGGTGGTGTCGTCTTTAAACTCTTGGCTCAGCACTTCCGCTTCGGGCTGCTGGTCAAACTCCGCCCGCGCCGATTCCAGCAAAGGGCCGGAGGAGAAGACCTGCAGAGACCCAAGAAACTGCAGGCCGGCTCGGCCCCGTTGGTCAAGGGTGGTACGTTTTCCGGGCTCAGTTTTCATAAAATTCACGTCTCCGATTCCTTGATGTTTTCGGGCAGATGGTAACGGGTCAGCAGCAAGGCACAGGCCGCGTAAAGGGCTGCGGGCATCCACATAATACCAATGTAAACCGCGAGATGAGCGCTGTCGGGCTGCTCGGTCAGGGGTAGAGATTTATCGAACCCCATCCGGCTCAGCAACACGCCCAGCACCAGCGGCGCGACCGAATAGCCCAGGCGTTCGACGAACACATAAACCGAGGTGAACACGCCCTCGCGGCGAATGCCGCTGCGCTGTCGGTCGTAGTCGATGGTATCCAGCCACATGGTCTGGCTAATCAGCAAAATATTGGCGGAGAAAAAGCCTCCGACCAGGGCCCGAATCACCACCACCGTATAGGCATTGTCCGGCGTTGCCAGCATCCACAGCAGCAGGCTGCCAACTTCCCCTACCAGGCCAATCATTAGAGCGCGTTTTTTGGTCAGAAACTGGCTGGCCCAGCGCCAAAATGGCACCGACAGCAAAATGGAGGCGGTGGTTGCCAGTCCAAACACTGACAGCAGGGAAAAGGTTTGCTTAAGAACAATCGTGACAAAGAATGCGGAGGTGCTGGCGCTGGCGGCAATGGCGATGAACTGCATCACCTTGATACCCACCAGGGTCATAAAGGGGCCATTGCCGACTATGGCGGCCATTACCTTAGAAAAGGGCTCCCGGCGTTCGGTGGGGTGGGTAATCCGGGTGCTGGCAGTGCCCAGAAAGGTCGTTAGCATGGCCACCGCAACGATGGCCCCCATGATGATGCCAACCTTTGAATAGGCAGAAGCACCGCCGCCGAATTTATCCACCAGGAACGGCGCGCCTGCATTGCCCAGCAGCGCACCCAGCATCATGAACACCACCCGGTAGCTCATGATCTGTATTCGTTCCATTCGCCGGTCGGTCATTTCCACCGGCATGGTGAGATAGGCAACGTTGAACAGGGTGAAGCCCAGTGAGTAGGCCACCAACACAGCAAAGGCAATGCCAATCCCCACCTGGGGAACCGGCAGCAGGTGCATGGAGTAAACCAGTGGCAACATCAGTCCGCAGACCAGCGCACCGGCCAGCAGATAGGGCCGTCTCCGACCCCAGCGGGTCTCTGTTCGGTCAGTCAGCCAGCCCATTAAGGGGTCGCTGAAGGCATCCACTACCCGGGCACCGGCCACCAGGGCGCCGGCCACTGCCGGCTCCATCTTCACAATGGTCGTAAGGTAGACCAAGATCAGGGCGGTGACGGTGTTGAGGTAGCCAATGGTACCCAGGGACCCGATGCCCCAGGAAAACCGCGTGGCAAAACTCACCGTCGCCGGATTAGACTCGGCGCCGTCCTTCGGCGTGTCCGCCGCGACGGTGTCGATGGCGGCTATTGGACTGGCTCCGGTTTATTCCTACCCATGGCACCCATCAGCTTCCAGTCCCCATTTTCCCGGGACCACACGTGGATGATTTCAAAGCGCTCATCCACGGGTTCGCCCCGGGGTTTGCGGGTGCGGTGGGTGTTGTAGTAAATCACCGCCGTGTCGCCGCTGAAGGCGATGTCCGCAAACTCCATGGTCAGCAGTTCTTGGTTGGCGCTGCGCATATTCGGGATAGCCTCGCGCAGACGCTCGGTGCCCGAGGGCTGCGGCCAGCCTGGAGGCCAGCCTCGATAGTGCTCTGAGGTGCTGTCCACGTAAACCTGCAGGTCACCTCGGCCACGGGCCTGATAGATGGCCTGTTCTTTGGCCCAGATTTCTTCTCGAGCCTGGTCCTGGTCATAGCTGGCTGTGTCGGTGGGCCGGCTCGCGCAGGCCCCCAAGGTTAATGCCAGCGCTGCTGCCAGCAGTATCGGATAGCTGGAACCTCGCCCGCCATTTTTTATTGACATGGCTTAGAAGTTAAACCGCAGGTCAACGCCAACGGTCCGCAGCTCGCCGGGGTAGATGCGGTAACGCACCACGCCGGTGGCCGGCGCCCCTTCGGCGGTGTCAGGGGTGGTGGTGACCCGCCGGGCCCATTCTTCGTCGAACAGGTTATCAACCCACAGGGACACATCAAACCGTTCGTTTTCCAGCCCGATTCTCAGGTTCGCCAGATTGATATCGCCCTGGTCATTGACGTTCAGGCCGGTGCTGAACTTGCCCGATTCGTGGGAAAAGCCGGCGCTGAAATAGCCGTCGAAGCTTCGGAACAGGTTGGGCATGGTGTAAGTGCCAGCCACGGTTGCCTGCAGGTCGGAGGTCCGGGCGATCTGGTTGCCGCTAACGTCAGCGGTGCAGCCAGGCTGGGTAATGGTGGTGCCGACAAATTCCCCGCAGGCCGCCAGCAGCTCACCGTCGATAAAGCCATTGCTGTATTCAGGGTCCAGCACCGCCAGGGTGCCGCGGAAGGTCAGATTATCGGTGGCGGCGAAGGTGGCTTCCAGCTCGATGCCCGTTGATGTGGCTGAGCCGAAGTTCTGCACCGCGGAAACTGGCGAATTCTCGATGGCGGTTTGCACCTGTACGTCGTCCCAGTCGACATACCAGATGGCGCCGGTGGTCACCAGTCGACCGTCCATCAGGGTGGCTTTGGCGCCCAGCTCAAAGGACAGGTTGCTTTCTTCATCGAAGGTGCGCCCCGGTGAGTCCACCGGCACGTTGACGTTAAAGCTGCCGGCCTTAACCCCTTTGCCTACGCTGCCAAAGATCAGCAGGTCGTCGTTGACGGTATAGTCCATGGTGACCCGGGGTAATACGTTGTCGAACTCCAGCCGTTCCCCGTCGGAGTTGATCAGGCGCAGATCTTCCTGGGCGTAGCGCAGCTCCAGGGTGCCGCTGAGCTTGTCGGTGAAGTCATAGCCCAAGGAGCCAAAAATTGCCTTTTCTTCGGTGGCCACAAAGCGGTCCCGGGCGAAGAAAAGTACTGGCTCGCCGGTGGGGTCGCCCAGGGGCAGGAAGAAAATGCTCAGGGTGTCGACATCTTTACTGTCAAAGCCAAAGGCGCCGATGGACCAGCGCAGACGCTGATCGGCGTTGCTTTCCAGTCGCAGCTCATAGCTCTTGGCATCGCCCCTGGGAGTGGATGAGTCCAGCAGGCTCTGTACCGACAGCCCGGGAATGAACAGCGGGATGTTAATCGCGTTGGGCACGGTGCTGGTGTCCACCGCAATTCTGTACTGAGATTCAAAGTCGCTGGCCAGGAAGGTGGCGGTGCCAAAATCAAACTCGTGTTCTGCCTTTAAGTAGAACAGGGTGGAGTCGCCCTTATTGCCCTGGCTGCCTTCAGATCGGTCGACGCTTCGAGTCTGGGGCAGTTCGCCGCAAAACAGCGTGAAGCGGGGATCGCCAGTCAGGTTGAAGGTTGGCGAGCCGCAGTTGTTATTGGTGACGGTGCTGAAGTCGATGGCGGGTCCGTTCATGTCCACCTTGCTGTGCATGCCAAACAGGGTGACTCGTGTGCCCTCCATGGGTTCCCACAGCAGGCTGGCGCCGTAGGCATCCCGGGCGTTCCAGCCACCCAGCAGCTCGCCGTCGCGCTCGTTGCGGATGGTGCCGTCAAATTCACTGAAGCCGCCGAATACCCGCAGCGCCACGGAGTCGCCCAGGGGGATGTTGACGTTGCCCTGGAAGGAGTAACGGTCGCGGGTTCCCGCGGTGGCCTCCAGCCGTCCTTCGGTTTGACCCAGCACCGGCGCCTTGGTGACGTAGTTAATCGCGCCGGCAAAAGAGTTGCGGCCGTAAAGGGCACTTTGGGGGCCCTTAATCACTTCGATTCGCGACACGTCCAGGGCCCCGAACTCCAGCCCCGAGCGGTTGCTCAGAGGTATGCCATCAAGAAATACCCCCACGTTGCCCACCGGCGATATTTGGTCGGTTTGAGCCAGGCCACGAATGACCGGATTTTGGAAGGTACCGTTAACGTCTTGAAACTGCAGCGCCGGTGTCCACTGGGCCAGGTCTTCCATGGCGGTAATGTTCTGACGCTCTAAATCAATTTCGTTGATGGCGGTGATGGAAATGGGCACCGACATCAAAGACTCTTCGCGCTTGCGTGCCGTCACTACCACCTCCTCAAGGGCGCTGGTTTGGGCCATTACGTCACCCGCTAGCATGGCGGCGGCTGCCACCGCAGGCAGCGCAATGTGATGAAGTTTGACTCTCACTGATGGTAACTGCGGCATGTTCTTCCCCCCAACTTGTTTGGTTAAACGATCCCTGGATCTGGCTTTGCAACCCATTGATCGCGCAGACGTTGTTCGTGCGGATTTTTCTCTACTGATTTACGCGTGTACCTTTTACCAGTCAACGATATAACACCGTCGCAGGGCACAGCTATTCCAAAGGTTTATAGCTGCTATCTCATAACAGGTCGGTGGACGCTGTGTAGGCTATCGATGGACAATCCGGCTGTGGTGTCACCAGTGGCTGCCAAAGCATTCGTTTTTCTGGAACGTTGGAGGCGCACTGGGTTGTTCATTTACTGCCAGGAGTTTAGATGCATCGTGGAATATCGTCGTTTGGGAAAATCCGGTCTTAAGGTTTCCGCTGTCGGGCTGGGCTGCAATAATTTTGGTATGAGCATGGACAGCCAGCAAACTACCGAGGTGGTGGCCGCTGCCCGGGACCATGGCGTGACCTTATTTGATACCGCCGATATTTACGGCGGCGGTGATTCGGAGCGGTTTCTTGGCCAAGCCCTCGGCAAACATCGCAGCCAGGCCATTATCGCGACCAAGTTTGGCAATTCCACCGGCGCTGGAGACGCCGGCGCATCCCGGCGTTACATCCTATCGGCGGTGGAAGCCAGCCTTAAGCGTCTAAACACCGACTACATCGACCTGTATCAAATCCATACCCCGGATCCGGAGACGCCCATAGAGGAGACCTTGCGGGCGCTGGATGACCTGGTGCGCAGTGGCAAGGTTCGCTACCTGGGGTGCTCAAATTTTGCCGCCTGGCAGCTCGTGCAATCCCAGTGGGTTTCCCGATCCATGGGAACTGAGAAAATCATTTCGGCCCAGAACCGGCATAGCCTTGTGGCCCGGGCCATTGAGGGGGAGCTGCTGCCGGCCTGTGAACAATACGATGTCAGCCTGCTGCCATTTTTCCCCCTGGAAAGTGGGCTGTTGACGGGTAAGTATCAGGCCGGCCAGGAACCTGATGCGGGAACCCGCTGGCATGCCTGGAAGAACCGCGGGGCCTTTGCCGAATCGTTTTGGTCTGAACAGCGCTTCGCCCAGGTGGAGCAGCTAGAAAGCCTGTGCGAACGCTATCAGCACAGCTTACTGGATCTGGCTTTTGGCTGGCTGCTGCAAAAGCCCGTGGTTGGCAGCGTGATTGCCGGCGCCACCTCGGTCAGTCAGATCCAGGGTAATGTTGAAGCCAGCCGGTTCCGGCCAACAGCAGAGGAACTGGCCTTGATTGATGAGATTATCCCACCGGGAAAATCCGCAACCGCCTGGGGCTCCGGGTGAAACGGCCCACTAGCCCACATTATTCATGAAGGCTGCTGATGACCTGGCAAATCCCAGCGCTTTCAGGCCCTTGCGTGATCAGCCTAGATGGCGGTGGCTGACGGTGTGTCGCTGTCGGTGTCTCGCCTCATCGGGCGGCCCATCTTGAACCATCGGCCTCAAACCATCGCTTTCGCTATGGGTTTTCACCCGATGGTCCAATCTGGACTCGCCAGCTGAGTCGAGCCATCCGACCTTCATGAACAATGCGGGCTAGTTTGCAGTCAGTGCCGCTCAGGACTAATCAGAGGTAAGGCAACATGACATTTCGCATGGATTTAGTAAGGGCCAAATTCACCATTGCGCTGTTCCTGGCGCTGACTGTGAGCGCCTGCTCGGCAACCAGCAGCCCCCAAGCGGCCTTACCGCCTCTTAAGGTGCTGTTCGTCGGCAATAGTTTCACCTATTACAACAACAGTCTGCACAATCACCTGGGCCAATTGGTCAAGGCAGCCAACGACGGTAAACGAGGCGGCCGGATGCGCGCCTTGACCCTTTCCGGTGCACGTTTGGCGGAACACCTGCCTGGCTTTGCCGATCGACTGAGCTCCGCCGAGTGGGACTGGGTGGTGCTCCAGGGCCACAGCAGAGAAGCCTATGACGGCGACGTTGAGACCTTTCGTTCGACGGTGAACGAAATGGCGAAAATTGTCACCCAGGGCGGCGGCAAGCCGGCCCTGTTCATGACCTGGGCCTATGCCGATGAGCCCGAGATGACCGGCGTTATCAGCACCAACTACCTGCTGGCCGGGGCCAGTGCCAATGCGCCGGTGGTGCCGGTGGGGCTGGCTTTTGACCGGGCCGGCAAAGTGGCCCCACAGATCGCGCTACGCACGGCGGACAAACGTCACCCAACCCAGGCAGGCACCTACCTTGCCGCCTGCGTGTTTTTTTCCTGGTTGTATCAACAGCCAGCCACCGGGCTGGACTACGACCCAGGGCTGGGTAGCGAGGTGGCTGCTCAGCTGCAGCAAATCGCCACCGATACGGTTAGCCAGTTTCGGGGCGCACACATGGCCCAATAGCGGCCTACTAGCGGCCCACTGGCGGCGAATCTCCACAGACCCTGGCGGCAGTCTCGGGTAGGGGATTGGTGGCGCTGATGCCAGGTCTAGATTCAGCCGCCGCCTGATCTCAATAGGGCACTTACCTGTCCATCGCTGTAGCCAAGCTGTTCCAATACCTCAGCGGTATGCTGGCCGTGTTCTGCGACCCAGGTATTAATGCTTGCAGGTTCCTCGCTAAAGCGTATGGGGTTGCCCACATAGGGCACACCGTCAGCGTCCACCTGGCTCATGCCTCGGGCTTTGGCATGGGGGTCCTGGTGGGCTTGATTGAGATCCAGCACCGGTGCGTAGCAAATATCGCGATCGGCAAACCACGCGTTCCAATGGGCCTGGGTCTGGGTGACGAAAACCGACTGCAGGAATTCGATCACCGGCTGTTGATGAGCCCCCGGCCCCTGTTGGCATAGGTCAAACAAATCCATACGGCCAAGTTCTGTTAGCAAATTACGGACAAATTTTGGCTCCTGGCCAGCCAGGGCAATGTGCCGACCATCGCTGGTTTGGTAGACCCGGTAAAAGGCCGCACCGCCCAGGGTTCGTTCAAGCCCTGGATGGGGCGGCCTGCCCTCAGCGAATACTGGCCCCAGTACATTGGGTGCCCAGGACAGCAGGGAATCCTGCATCGCAATATCGATAAAGTCTCCTTGGCCGGTCTGGCTGCGCCGATACAGCGCCATCAGCACCGCTGCCAGCCCCATCTGGGCGGCGGCAAGGTCCGCTGCCGGTATGGCGGGCAGGGTCGGCTGGCCATCGCCGCCCAGGTTCATGGCGACAAATCCGGACAGGCTCTGGTTGGCCAGGTCATGGGCCGGACGGTCCCGATAGGGGCCGGTTTGTCCGAAGGCGCTGATGGAGCAGTAGATGATGTCCGGCTTGCGGTTTTTTATCGCCTCATAGCCCACTCCCAGGCGCTGCATCACGCCAGGGCGAAAACCTTCCACAAACACATCGGCGCTGGCGCACAGGTCAAGCAGTGCGCCCTTGCCGGCATCGGTTTTCAAATCCAGTGTCACACTTTTCTTGCCCCGATTGGCGTTGCGGTAAAACACGCTGTGGCCGTCGATCTGCTGGCCAATTTCCCGGCTTGGGTCGCCGACGCCGGGGGGCTCAACCTTGATCACTTCAGCGCCGTGATCGGCCATCATCAGGGTCAGGAAAGGTCCGGGTAAAAACAGCGAAAGGTCTACAACTGTGACGCCTTCAAGCTTCATGGGGATATCGCTTTTTGGTTGTTCAATTCGGCGATGGCCTGGTCGGTGGTGGCGATGCGCCCCCACAACCTCTGCAGCATGGTTAGGGTTGCGTGCTGCATTTCATCGCTGTCGGTGCCGGTGCCATCACTAATCATCACTACACCGTATTGATGATCGCAGGCCTCCATGGCGGTCATGGCCACACAGTTGTTGGTGGATACCCCGGTCATCAGCAGGGTTTCAATGCCCATGGCCCGCAGGTTGGCGTCTATGCCGGTGGAGCCAAAGGCGCCCATGGTTTTTTTGTTGAAGATCAAATCCCCTGGCATGGGTTTGAGGGCGTCAACAATCTCATGTTCAGGCATTCCAAGTCGGTTATCAGTGGCCTTGACGATGCCAATCATGTGGGAGGGCATGTCGCTGAAATCCTCCAGCTCTGAGCCATAGGTAATGTAAATCACCCGGGCGCCCGCACTACGGCAGGCGGCGGCCAGCTTTTGAATATTGGGCACGATCACCTGGTCGATACGGTCAAAGCGATAGCTGGCGGAATCTGCCTTGCCTTCGCTGTTCAGCAAACGACCCAGGCCCATATTTCGATTGCCGGTAGCGTTTTGCATATCCACTACAATCAACGCCGTATTGTCCGGTCGAATGTCAATGGCGCGGGTAAATCGGTCGACAAAGGTTGGGTGGTTTTGGGTCATGGTGGCGGCTGGAAAATGGGACAGCGTGCAAGCCTAGCATAGGAAAAAGATAGGAGTCGCCTGCCACTGATTGCTGCAATGAACCTGCTGGTCCCGTGCCCCCTCGCTGAGTTTGCCTTTTTGCCAAATGGCCCACCAGCCAGCTTTAGTGATCCGAATTTTTGCCTGGGTACGCATCTAATATTTTGGCCAAGATATGGATGTAATATGCGTAATTCACTGCTCGCGCTTTTCCTGACGATGCTGTTGCCGGTAAGCGGACAGGCTGGAACTGTCACCGCGATTGACACGGATTTCAGCACCCTGCCAAGCAATTTTACCCTGCTCGATTTCAGCACTGATAATGCCACCGCGTCCATCGTGCTGGATGAGGTTGATGGCTCCATGGGCCTGGTGATGCGAGGAACATGGACTCTGGCGCCCGGCGGTGATGAGACCTCCGTTGGCATTTATCGGCCGCTTCTGGCCGAGGCCGATGAGTTCGACTTTGACCTGATCGCCAACGACGGAATCGTCAGTATTGGCTATACCCTGGATGCCCGTTTGTCGGGCCTGCCGGGTGATAACGTCAATCGACTGTTTGTACAGCTGATCATTTACCAGCAGCAGGACGATGGCTCAGGTCGCTCCTTTACACAGTTTCGCAACGCGGTGCAGCTGACGCCGGGCTCGCTGCAAGGTTTCAATGTCGCCAACCTGATTGCGTCAGACTTTGACGACGGTAGCGGTGGCCAGCCCGATTTTGGTCCTGATGCCAGGCCCATGACCTTTGGTCTGCAGCTGGGCGGTCGCCTGACGGTGGCTAACAATGCGCCCGGGGATTACATTGGAGGTGTGGATGTGGACAACTGGCAGCTTATCATCGACTCTGAAGTTACTATTTTCGAAGACGGCTTCGAATAAGCGTTACTTCAAAATGAGGTTACCTTTTGTATCAAGCAGCCCGCTCGTTCAACCCTCAATACGTTATTGCGACGGGTGCGTTCTGGTGAACTTTTCGCTGAGCTGGCCGGCAGTTAGTAGAGGTTGCTTGGGTCTAGATCGTTAAAGGTTCTCCGTTAAAGCCGGTGAAGGTCAGTTCGCCGAAGTCTTCGGTAAAGGTGAGCTTTTCATCCCGCAGCATGCGCAGGGCAACCTGCTCACCCAGCAGCAGGCCGTTGGTGCCGTCAGTGCGCCAGTGCACCCCTGCCAGATTCCGCCCTATGGCAATGTTGTTAGCCAGCTTGTTCAGTTCCCCTTCCACGGTTAACCGCTGGGTTCCCGAGTAGGGTTGCAGTGCACTGCCACCTGAGCCCGGAACCACCTGCACCGGATTGGTAAGCTCTGCGGATCCGTCAAAGAACGCTTTGAGCACCGTGACACAGGCCCCGGCGATTACCCCATGACCCGCCGGATAGGCCGGGTGGGTGGGCGATCCTTCCGGATAGGCCATGGGCAGCCAGTATTGACCGCCGAAACTGTCCGCCACCGTCTCCAGTACCGGCGAGTTCAGCAGTTGGCTGTTGATGGGGTAGTCTCGCTGGCCGCTCAGAGTGAAATGAATCCGGCCGCCGAAAACCTCCGGTCGCAGTCGGCGGTGAACCTGCCATTTCTGAAACCAGGCGGCCTTGAGGGCAAGACGCGATACCTCAGCCACCTGGGCCAGTATGTCTGCCGCGCCAAAGGTGACAAAACCCTCCTGGTTTGCGCTGGCGTTGTAGGGATTGCCGCTGTTGTTTGGCACGCCCGAGTCCAGCAGGATCAGCGCTGCCTGCAGATAGGTTTGGAAGCTGTAGTCCCGGTGCACGAACTCACCCAGATCCCGGGCGCTGGTGATGTACCGAGGCGTCGATTCAAAAGCGCTGCCGGTGAATGGGGCGCCGCCCCGGAGAACGTTGAGCCAATCGTTCTGATTGACCATGTGATCATCGCCGGGGACCGTGGTCTGGTAGCGCTGCTGGGTCAGTGCGGCGCCCTGGGGCACCGGCATCAGCAGGAATTGGGATACGTAGTTGCCGCTGAGATCACCGCTGAACGCTCCACGAAACAGGTTTCGCGGGGTGATCAGCCCAGCCTCCCGGGGCCCGGAGTATGCCGGGAAAGTGTTCAGTTGGTCGGCGGCGGATCGGGCCTGGTCGCTTTCTGGGTATTGGTCAAAGGGCAGGTCTCGGAGCAGGGCGTGGAGATACAGTTCCGCCATTTCTGCGCCGGCTTCCGCGCTGCTGAAAGCCGGCGCCGGCGGCATAAAAAAGGCGTGAGAATCGCCGCCGGCCATGGAAAAGGCTAACGATGCCTGTGGGTTGGCCAATTTCCGTTCAGCGGCGGGGGACAGGGGAATCTGTTCCCAGGCTGAGTCACTGTTGCCTCCCAGGGCGACAAGCAGGCTGCGGTATGCCGCCGGATCTACCTCGCCCAGGGCGTTGTGGGGCAGGGTTTTACTGAAACAGCTAATGAACCCGTCCAGGGTTTGCTCATCGCTGTTGGCGCGACTTGCCTGGCTGAAAACCTCAAATTGGGCTTTGGCCGCTTCAACCCGCACCGAGCGCGCCGCCACGCTGCGAATTCGGGCAACGCCGGCCACTGATTTGGGTTTTTCCAGGGTGGGCCAGGTTTCCCCTTGGGCGGCCCCGGCGCTAAACGCCGTGGCGGAGCCGGCTGCGGCCAGCGTGCCCAGTTGCTGCAAAAACTGCCTGCGAGGCTTAGCCGCCGGATCGGTTTTAAGATGGTCCTGGACTGTTTTGGTGGCTTCGGTTGCGTCGCTATTTTGTGTCATGTTCAATCCCCGGTGTGCGTTACAGTTCAGCATAAATAACGCCTGTTGGTAAAATGTGGAGCAGGCCTAGAGCCTTAAGTCGTGTCACAAGATAGACGCGTCGTCGACGGCGATTTTCGCTCTTCTGCCGGTCAAACTGTGGCACCGGTCAATCTGATAAGATCAGCAAGTCGGATACTAACAATAACGTCAACCCAGTGGTTTCCCGAGTCCGCTGCAACTGGCCAACGACCCGCTAGGAGTCTGCGCGGTAGAAAC
>CAYGPO010000122.1:0-12841 GCA_964351665.1 uncultured Gammaproteobacteria bacterium
AAGGAATGGCTCCCTTTGGTCCGCTTTACTTCCTTCAAACAGGGGGTGCGTCGGTCGTTGCCTCCGGACTGTTGGGGTGATGGGTGTGATTGGCGCTTTTGGTTGGCTTTTTTGGGTCGGGCCATTGGGGATGGGTGGTGTTTAGCTGTTGTTAGGTTGGCTAGCGTGTTTTATGCCTGGCATTGCGAAGCCTTCGGATTGTAGTTGCTGGATGAGTCCTTTGGCCTGTTGTTGGGTGAGTTCACATAGTGGTGGCCTGACCTTGGACCAGTGGGGGTCGCCGGTAAATTCGGCGACTACGGTCTTTAGCGCGGGAATCATGGGGTACTGGGTGATGATGTCTCGGATCCGATTCAGGGCTGTCTGGGCGTCATCGGCGCCGGCGCTGCTATGTTCCCGGTGCAGTGTTGCGATGGCGGCGGGATTGATGTTGGCGGTGGCGGAAATGCAGCCGGCGCCGCCGGCTTTTAAGGTGTTCAGCAAAAACGATTCGCTGCCGGCATACACCTGAAACCCATCCCACTGGCGTTCCAGCATGGCGCTGGTGTTGGCCCAGTCGCCGGAGCTGTCTTTGATGCCCGCCACTGTGCCCGGGTAGCGGCTCAGCAGTCGCTCGATCAGCTCCAGGGACAGGCCAATCCCGGAAACCGGAGGGATGTGATAGAGCACCACCTTCAGGCGGGAGTCACCGACCCGCTCAATCACCTCGCTGAAACTCCCAAACAGGCCGTCATCGCTAACCCCCTTGTAGTAAAACGGTGGCAGCATTAGCACGCCGGCGCAGCCCTGGTTCACCGCATGGGCGGTCAGCTGCACGCTGTCAGGCAGGGCGCAGCAGCCGGTGCCCGGCATCAGCCAGCTGGGATCAATGTTGGCTTCGATCAGCGCGTCCAGCAGGCCGATTTTTTCCGCCACTGACAGGGAATTGGCTTCGCTGTTGGTGCCAAAGACCGCCAGCCCAACGCCCTGGGAGATCAGCCAGCGGCACTGAGTGATCAGTTTTTCCGGCTGGACCGCCAAATTTGGAGCAAATGGCGTAACCACCGGGCTTAGAACTCCGGGAAACGGTTGATGGGTCATAGTGGCCTTCTTTTGGGTGGCTTGGTCATGATTGACGGGCGACAGAACAGGATTATCCCGGCCGCCAAATGCAGTACCATAGCTGCACAACAACTTTAACAGGGGACAGATGATGATGGTTCTTATTGATTTTGTAATTCGCTGGTTCCATGTGCTGTTTGGAATCACCTGGATTGGCTTGCTGTACTACTTCAATTTTGTTCAGGGCGAGTACTTCAAAGAAGCCACGGCTGATGCCAAGTCAGACGCGCTGAAGAAGCTGGCGCCAAGGGCACTTTGGTGGTTCCGCTGGGGCGCGATGTTTACCTTTATTACCGGCCTTTACCTGCTTGCCACCCTGGGTGCTGGAATCAACCAGTACATCGCCATTGGCGCGCTGGCCGGTATCTTTATGTTTCTTAACGTGTGGCTGGTGATTTGGCCGGCGCAGAAAATCGTCTGCGGGCTGGTGCCCGGTGACGCAGGAAAGGCGGGGCCCAAGGCGCTGCTGGCCTCTCGCACCAACACCCTGCTGTCCGCACCGATGCTGTTTGGCATGCTGGCCTCCAAGCACGGCGCCTACAGCGCGGCGGGTTTTGGTCAAGCCACCGGCAGTATGGCTGATGTGGGTTTTCTGGCGGCCTTAGGCCTGGTCGTGGTGCTGGAAATCAACGCCCTGGTTGGCAAAATGGGTCCCATGGCCAGTGTGGTTGGGGTCATTCACATGAGCGTGTTGCTGACTGCCGTGTTGTTTGGTCTGGTACATTTTCTATAACAATTTGTCAGTCCCGGGGCGAAGCGTTGCTGTTTTAGCGACGCTGTGTCCACGGGCTTTTGACACAACCTTGGCTGTTTCCCGGATATCTTGGGCGATAGCCTATTGCGGCAGGTAGCTCTTGTGAAGACGATAATTGCGTTGGCGGTGGCTATCGCCGCAGCCGTGGCGGGCTGGGTATTGTTGGGTCAGTCCGATGGAAACCGGGCTGACGTAGCCCAGCCTGCTGCCCCATTTGCCGGCCGCGCAACGGTGGTCGGGGTCACGCCGGTGAGCTTCAGTACCTTCGTTCAGGATGTGGAAGGGCTGGGAACCGCCCGGGCCAACGAATCTGTCACCATCACCGCAAAACTCACCGACACGGTTCGGCGGATTAACTTTGAAGATGGGCAGATGGTAGAAGCTGGGACGGTTCTGGTTGAACTGACCAACAGCGAAGAGCAGTCCCTGCTGGATGAGGCGAGAGCATCCCTGAACGATGCCAACGCCCAGCTGGCGCGGATCAACGATTTGGGGTCTCGCGGCCTGGCCGCCGCCTCTGAAGTGGACCAGGTTACCGCCAACGCCCAGGGCGCAAAAGCGCGTCTAAATACGGTTTTGGCCCGATTGCAGGACCGACTGATCAGAGCCCCCTTCGCCGGCCGTCTGGGCTTCCGGCAGGTGAGTCCGGGAACCCTGGTTACCCCCACTACCGCCATCACCACCTTAGATGACGTGTCCGTGATCAAGCTGGATTTCACCTTGCCGGAGACACAGCTCAGCTACCTGCGGGAAGATCTGCCCATCACCGCACGCAGCGCGGCCTGGGGTGATCAGACCTTTACCGGTCACGTGTCATCCATTGGTTCACGCATCGATCCGGTCACCCGAGCCATTGAGATTCGTGCGGTGCTGGACAACAGTGAAGGCAAAATCCGGCCGGGAATGCTGATGTCTGTGTCGGTAGCCAGCAACCAGCGTCAGGCCCTGGCGGTACCCCAGGGGGCGCTGATATCCGCTGGCAGTGCCAGCTACGTGTTTGTTGTCGACAGCAACAATCGGGTCCAGCGACGAGAGGTTGTGCCGGGCCAGCGGACTTTTGAACTGGCGGAAATTATTCAAGGCCTGGTGCCGGGTGAGCGGGTGGTGACAGAAGGGGTGGGCAACGTTCGCGATGGCGCCGCCGTTACCATCAAGCCCGCCGCCGAGGAGCAGACCTTGACCCAGCCGGTATCCGCTGGCATCGCCAGCAGCGCCTCCGGAGTTTAGCCATGTGGCTCTCTGATACCTCGGTAAAGCGGCCGGTTTTTGCCACGGTTTTATGTGCCCTGCTGCTGGCCTTCGGCGTGCTGTCGTTCCAAGAGCTACCGCTGCGGGAATACCCGGACGTTGCTGCGCCGGTGGTATCGGTGTCGGCAAACTACCCCGGCGCCTCGGCGGAGGTGGTGGAAAAGCGGATTACCCAGCTGCTGGAAAGCGAAGTCAGCGGGATTGAGGGGATCAAGGCGATCAGCTCAAGCTCCCGTGATGAAGCATCCCGGATTAACATCGAATTTGACCTGAGTCGAAAAATCGAGGACGCCACCAACGATGTCCGGGATCGGGTTTCGCGGATTGTCGGTCGACTTCCTGATGACGTGGATATGCCCAGGGTTGAGCGACAAAACTCGGATGCCAGGCCGGTGGTGTTCGTCACCGTTAACAGCTCAGAGTTAGGCATGATGGAGTTGACCGACTACGTGGAGCGCTACGTGTTGGATCGGTTTTCCAGCATTGCCGGCGTATCCCAGGTCGATGTTAATGGCGGGGGCAGACCCTCCATGCGGATCTGGATAGATCGCCGCGCATTGGCGGCTCGAGGACTGGCGGTCACCGACGTGGAGTCGGCGCTGCAGGCAGAAAATGTTGAGCTTCCAGCAGGTCGAATCGAAACCCGCGATCTCGAGTTTACCGTCCGCATGGGCCGCAACTACAGCACCGCAGAGGATTTTCGCCGACTGGTTGTTGCTACAGGTGACGATGGTCACAGCATTCGTCTTGGGGAGGTGGCCAGGGTTGAAATCGGGCCGCGCAATCAGCGCCGATTTTTTCGCACCAATGGCCAGGACGCAGTGGCCATGGGAATTGTCAAACAGTCCACCGCCAACACCGTTGAGGTGTTGACGGAGGTCAGGGCGATGATTACCAAGGTTGCCCAGGATTTACCGCCTCATATGTCCATTGCTCGCAGTTCGGATGATTCGGTCTTCATTCGTGCCGCTATTCGCTCGGTATTTTTGACTATTGGGGCGACCGTTGCTCTGGTTGCGCTGGTGATCTTGCTGTTTCTAGGTAATTTCAGGGCCACCCTGATCCCGGTCCTGACGATCCCCGTCTGTCTGATCGCCGCCTGCATCGCGCTGGCCTCCTTCGGGCTATCAGTGAATCTGATCACCCTGCTGGCCCTGGTGCTCTGTATTGGCCTGGTGGTTGATGATTCCATCGTGGTTTTGGAAAATATTCATCGTCGCATCGACGGCGGAGAACCGCCGCTGCTGGCTGCCTTTCGAGGCTCGCGGCAGGTAGGGTTTGCGGTTATTGCCACCACGGCGGTGCTGGTGGCGGTTTTTCTGCCCATCATTTTTCTTAAAGACAACATCGGTCGGATATTTTCCGAGCTGGCAGTGACCATCTCAGCGGCGGTGATTTTCTCCAGCGTGCTGGCACTGTCTCTGGTGCCTATGCTGAGCGCCAAAATGCTGACGCCCAGTCGCGAAGGCAGCGCATTGTCTCGCTGGGTTGATGGGCGGTTTGAGAGGCTGGCTGCAGCTTACGAGGGCGGCGTGCGCTTTGCGCTGGAAAAATCCTGGCTGTTCCTAGTGGGGCTGTTTGGTCTGGGTTTCGGCATTTTCTGGCTGTTTCAAGTGGTGCCCCAGGAATATGCCCCCCAGGAAGACCAGGGCTCATTTTATGCGCCCTTCAAAGCGCCGGAGGGCACCAGTATCAGCAAGATGGCAAGCTATATACCTCAGCTGGAGCAGCCCCTGTTGGGGCTGGTGGAAAGCGGCGATGTGATTCGCGGCCTACTAATACTTCCAGGTTTTGGCGGCACCGCGGCCAACCAGGGGGTGGTGGTGGTGAGCATGCATGAATTTGAAGCTGGCAAGCTGTCCACTGAGCAGGCCATGGGTCAGCTGATGGACCAATGGCGAAATATTGCTGATTTGAGAATGTTTACCTTCATGCGTTCTGGCCTTTCCCGCAGTGGCGGCGGACAGCCGGTGCAGTTTGTCATTGGTGGGCCCAGCTATGAAGAACTGGGCCGCTGGCGGGACATCATGCTCGATGCCATTGATGAATATCCGGGATTTGTCAGGGTCAGTAACGACCTGGAAGAGACCCAGCCTCAGCTAATGGTCAGGGTCGACAAGGATCGTGCGGCAGCGCTGGGTGTCAGCGTGCGCAATATTGGTCGAACCCTGCAGGCGATGATGACCGAGTCTGCGGTGACCACCTACGTTGCGGACGGCGAAGAGTACGACGTGGTGATTCAGGCCATAGAGTCACAGCGCGCAACGCCATCGGACCTGTCCAATATCTACGTTCGATCGGAAGGAAGCGGTGACCTGGTCTCTCTTAATAATCTGATTCGCATTGAAACCGTGGGTGGGGCCAGCCGGCTCAACCGTTACAACCGGGTGCGGGCACTGACTCTGTCAGCGAGCCTGGCCGATGGCTATACCCTGGGCGAGGCGCTGGATTATCTGGCCGAAACCGTCCGCCGGGAGCTGCCGGCCAACGCCCAGATCGACTACAAAGGTCAGTCTTTAGAATATAAGGAAGCCTCTGGTGCGATCTATTTCTCCCTGGGTATGGCGTTGCTGGTGGTATTCCTGGTGCTGGCTGCCCAGTTTGAGAGTTTCAGTCAGCCGCTGGTGGTAATGATCACCGTACCCCTGGCCATCGGCGGTGGGCTGTTGGGGCTGCTGGCAGCTGGACTTACTCTGAATATCTTCAGCCAGATCGGCATCATTTTGCTGGTAGGCATTGCGGCCAAGAACGGCATCTTGATTGTTGAATTTATCAATCAGATGCGCGACAGCGGCAAGCCCTTCGAACAGGCGATTATTGACGCATCCCGGATCCGCCTGCGACCGGTGCTGATGACCACGGTGTCCACAACCATTGGTGCAGTACCGCTCATGCTGGCCAGTGGACCCGGTTCGGAAGGCCGCATTGTTTTGGGAGTGGTGATGTTCTCTGGGGTCTCCATCGCCACCGTGTTTACTTTGTTTATGGTGCCGGTGTTTTACAAGCTGATGTCCCGGGGTTCCCGGTCGCCAGAGGCCCTGGCCATCGAGCTGGACACCTTGCGTAAGGACATGCCCAACGTGACCGTGGACCGCGGGGCTTGAGGGAGCCCAACAGAGAAGGCTCGCTTTCGAGCTAACAATAGCCCAACACCTCACCCTTGATTAACGATCAACAGCCGGCTCTTTAGTTGTTTCAAGTCCTGCCTGTTGGGCCTAACCCCGTTGAATCGATGATCCATCCCTGTCCCAGACCGTTTTTTGACGCCAACCTGGGCCAGGCACGCCCTTAGATTCGTATCACTGTGTCAAAGGGCCATGGCGGCCTCTCGCCAGATAAACGGGTTGGCGGGGGCCGCCGGCAAAACTCTTGAGGTCAGGTGGTCAGCACAGTTAGTACGCAGCCTCTGACCAACAAACAAAATCCGCTGGGTGAACCGTCGGATGAGTCTATAGGAAATAGCTGCACTGCCCCTTGGAGACCTAAGCACCGCTTCTCTAACCCGGTGGGCCGTGGATCTCAGGCAAATTGGAGTCAGAGATTGGGCGAGGGTATTGCTGGTCAATGAAAGCCCAGGGCAAAACCAACAGGGAATGCTTAGGGCTTTTAAGCGCCCTGGCTAGATACGTAGCCAGGGTCACGGGAAAGTCCCCGTCAGGCGACGGGGATGGCGGCAACCAGCACTGAAATGCGCTTGCGCTGCATCTTCAGGCTGTATTCCAATTCTCGCATGCGGGTACGAACGGCGGTTCTGTTCCAGCGTTCCTGAAGATCAGCCCGGGTTTTCTGGACCCGCTGTACCTGCAGTTCCTGCCAGGCTTTGGCCGTATCCAGGAACTGCTGATATTCGCGGTCCAGGGCTTCGCGGAAGTTCACCACCTCGCCGTTGTCAACCTGCTGTAAACGCTCCTGGGCCCGTTCAAACTGCAGTTTGACCTTGGCTCGGAGGATTTGGATTTTGGGTGTGCGCTTGAAGTTGCTGGCCAGCTTCAGCCAGCTGCAGGCGTTGATAAACCATTTGTTCAGGTCCAGCTGCCACCAGCGAACGCCGTTGCGGTAATCACCTTCAAACTTGTGGTGGAAGTTGTGATAACCCTCACCGCAGGTCAGCAGAGCCAGAAACCAGTTGTCCCGGGCGGTGTTTTCTTCTGTATAGGGGCGTTTTCCCCAAACGTGAGCTAAAGAGTTGATCATGAAAGTGACCTGGTGGTTGACTACCAGTCGGGCAAAGCCCGCCAGCAGCAAACAACCCCAAAAATCGCCGGCGATGAATCCGATTAGAGCCGGCACACCCAGGTTCATGGACCAGGTCAAGGTCCAGTAATTTCGATGCTGCCACATCACGACCGGATCCCGCTTCAGATCTGGCACGGTAGAAAAGTCTGCCCGACCCGGCTCGTAATCTCTCAGCATCCAGCCCATGTGGGCATACCAGACGCCCAGCTTGATGGAATGTGGGTCTTTGTCTTCAACATCCACGTGTCGGTGATGAACCCGGTGCCGGGCACACCACTGCAAGATGGAGTTCTGCAGGGCAAAGGCGCCGCCGATGGCGAAAAACCCCTTTAACAGCCAGTGCGCATCGTAGGTTCGGTGAGACCACAGCCGGTGGTAGCCCGAGCCGATGGAAATTCCGCAGTAAACCCACAGCACAAAAGCACTGACCCACGCGGTGGTGGAAAAATCGTTGAACCAGCCGTAGAGCGGCACGGCCGTTAGGGTGACCGCAGTAGTAACACCAAACATAATGGCTGTGGGCCATTCAATGCGGGGCGCAGTAGGTTGGGTTGAACTCACGATGGCTTGACCTGAGAAATTAAGCAATAGATACGAAGTACTATATCATCTGGCCGGAGCGGTAACCTGTCAAATCGTTACATCTGGTATCGAGTAATGAGAGGGAAATCCTCAGCCCCCAGCTGGGCCCCCGTTTATGGACAAAACCCATGTCTAAGCCACTGATTGCCATCGATATGCCCGGCGTGGGAGAGCGGCTGCTGAGCCGCGACCAGGCCCTTGCTGCGGCATTTTCCTGGTATCAGACAGGCCAGATGGCGGAGGCCGAGCTGGCCTGCCGGCAGGTGCTGGCCAGTAACCCGGGGGACGCCGACGGCCTGCGCCTGCTGGCCACTATCCAGATTCAAAAGGGGCAGGCCAAGGCGGCTATCGTCACGTTAACCGGTTCGATGGCTGAGACCGGTGCGGTGCAGCTGGCGGATCATCCGCAGCTGCAGATGCTGTTGGCCCGGGCCTACCGGGAGGTGGGTGACGGCGACCTGGCGTTGGACATCTTGCGTCGCCTGGCTAAGCAGTTCCCCGACCAGAGCGAGGTCCACAGCCAGCTGGGCGTGGCCCAGCATCTCCTGGGTGACCTGGCCGGCGCCCGGGATGCCTACAGTGCGGCCGCAGCCCTGGACCCTAATTCGGCTTCCCTTAAGGCTAATCTGGCAGCGGTTTTGCTGCAGCTTGGTGATGCTGCCGGCGCTGCCGCCCATGCCAGCAGCGCCTTGGGCCTGGACCCAGCGGTGCCCGGGGCGAAAAAAGTTTTGGGCTGTGCGAAGGCCAATCTGGGGCAGCCCGAGGTGGCGCTGGCGGCCCTGGGTGATGCGGTCAAAAGCCATCCGGAGCCCGACGCCTGGTATCAACTGGGCGTTGTGCTGGACGAGTTGGGCCAGTGGGATGGGTCGTTGGATGCTCATCGAAGCGCCCTCAAGCTGCAGCCTGGCTTTGGCCCCGCGCTGAGTGAAGCGTTGTTCATGGCCCGTCGACTGTGTCGCTGGGACGATAGCCACCGTGATGAGCTGGGCTTCGAGCAGGCGCTGGACGCCGGCAGCAAGGGCCTTAAGCCGTTTTCTTACCTATCCCAAAATGATCATCCCAGGCGCCAGCAGCGCTGCGCCAGCCTGTGGGCGGAGCAGATTCGCGCCAATGCCGGATTTGCCACGGGGCCGCTGCCGGTGACGCCATGGCGGGCGCGCCAGGCGGGGGCGGATCAAGCGCTCACCGTGGGTTTTGTCTCCTCCGGCTTCCACCGCCACCCAACCGCCTGTTTGACAGCGGAGTTTTTTGAGCTGCTTGATCGAGAGAAAATACGCCCGGTGGCGTTTTCCACCGGCCCCGATGACCGCAGTGAACTGCGCCAGCGCATCGTTCATGCCATGGACGGGTTTCACCACCTGCAGGGCCACTCCTTTGCTGATATTGGGCAGCGGATTGGCCAGGAGCAGGTGGACATACTGGTGGATCTTCGTGGCTACGGCGGCGGTGCGGTGACCGAGGTCATGGTGTCTCGCCCGGCGCCGGTTCAGGTCAACTGGCTGGCCTATCCTGGCACCCTGGGCAGCACGGATTTTATGGACTACGTGGTTATGGACCGGTTTATCGCCACCGACGAGGTGCTGGCCCACACCAACGAGGCGCCGGTGCTGATGCCCGCCAGCTATCAACCCACCGACACCACCCGCCAGTTTGCAAGACATCAGGTAAGCCGCAGTGAGGCCGGCCTGCCCGTGGAGGGCATGGTATTCGCCAGTTTCAACAACTCCTACAAATTTTCCCCGCCGCTATTTGATGTATGGATGGACATCCTCAAAGCGGTCCCTGGCAGCGTGCTGTGGCTGCTGGCAGGCAAAGCCGGTACCAGCACAGACGACAATCTGCGACGCCAGGCGCGCCTGCGTGGGGTGGATCCCCAGCGGCTGATCATGATGCCGAAATTGCCGCATCTTGATTACCTGGCTCGGCTGTCCCTCGCCGACCTGTTCCTGGACACCTTGCCGTACAACGCCCATACCACCGCCTCAGATGCGCTGTGGGCCGGGTGCCCGGTGCTGACGTGCGCGGGTCGTTCATTTGCCGCTCGGGTCGCCGGCAGCCTGCTGCACAGCGCCGGGCTGCCAGACCTGGTGACGGGCAATCTGTCAGAGTATCAGCGCCGGGCCGTGGAACTGGGCAACCATGGGCAGCTTCGCGCTGAGCTCAAGCAACGGGTGTCAGGGGCGCGCAGCAGCGCGTTGTTTGATACCGCCGGGTTCTGCCGAAATCTGGAAGCGGCGTTTTTGCAGATGGCCAAGCGCGCCGCCGCCGGACTGGCGCCGGCGCCCATCGATCTCAGTCAGCGGTAAGCAGAGCTGGCCCCGGCGGCAGGGCCGAGCGCTGGCTGGCCTGGCGATAGCAGGCCAGGGCACCTTCGGTATCGCCATCAAAAGCTTTCAGCTCCGCCAGTTCCGCCCAGGCGTCGGCGCTGGGGCTGAGATTAACGCTGGTTTCCAGGTGTTCCCTAGCCTTGCCATACTGCTCTGACAGCACGCTCTGGCGTCCCAGGTGGCGATGGAGGCCGGCGCTGTCTGGATGTTTTGAGAGCCATTTTTCCAGTTGATTGGCCAGTTTTGGGCTGCTTGCTGTAGCGATGACGTAGTGGTCCAGCAGGCTATCAGACCAGTCCCGGCCCAGGGCCGACCTCAGCTCTTTTTCTGCCAGCTCCGGCGCACCAAGGGCTGCCGCATTGGCCGCATAGGCCTTTAAAAACACCGCTTCTTTATGCTGGCTGCGGCTGAGAGATTTCCAGGCCTGGTTCAGCTGGCCTGAATCCTCTGCGCTCTCAAGGGCCGCCAGCAGGGCTTTGTGTTCCAGCCGGCTTTGCTGTTCGGCATCAATGATTTTTGCTTTGGTCAAGGCCGGGGCGATGGCCGCGAGCTCCGGCCAGCGCTCCAGCTGTTCCAATGCCCTGGCTTTGAGCTCCAGCACTCGGGGGCGGGTTTCCCGGGCCCGTTTCAACTCGTTCAGGCTGGCCAGGGCCTCCTCGGGGTGGTTGGCGGTGAGCTGCAGGGAGGCGCGGGTTATCAGCACCGAGTCGTGGGCTTTACTGGACTGGTCGGCGCTTTCCAGATACTGGTCAGCGCGGCTCTCATCGCCGGTGCCGTGGGCCGCCTGGGCGGCGCCTATGTAGCTCAGGGCCGACTGGTCGCCCTTGCGGGCCGCCTTGGATAGGGCTTTCTCGGCTTTTTGCCAGTCACCCTCAGAAAGCGCCAGCATGCCGATTTCCAGCTGGGCCGCTGCCCGGCGCCGGAAAAAGCCGCTAACGGCGTTGCCTGGCATATTCCACAGCCATACCAGCAGTCTCATCAGCAGGTAAATGGAGGCCAGGGACGCCAGCAGCACAAACACGTTCATTTCCACCGCCCAGCCGTCAGCTCGGATCAGCACATAGCCTCGGAGGATCGGCAGGGCCCAAATAGCCGCCAGCCCCAGCCCCACCGCCAACACCAGCGCCAGCATCACCTTCATGGCGTGACTCCGGTATCCCCGGCGGCCTGGCCGGCTAAAGTTTCTGTCGCCCGAATATTGCGAAGTTGTCGCAGGGCCTGGGAGATGTCCGGCAGTTTTGGCTTCAGTTCCGTGGCCGCCAGGGCTTCCAGCTGGGCCAGCGCTGCTGCAATGGGTTCTGCCGTAGGTTCGTAGTATTCGCCGATCCAATCGGTGACCGCACCGATGGAGCTTTCGTACAGGGCCTGTTCCCCCCGGGCTGCGGCCAGCTGGGCCACCTGCAGCTGCAGCCTGACGTTTTCCCTCAGCAGCCGCTCTTCTTCAAGGGTTAGCAGCACGGTGGCCGTTTCCTTTTCCCGATGGACCACCACCACGTTGGATAGTACGGATTTGAAGCGCGGCCACCAGCCTTGCTCTTCAGCCTCCGGGATCAGCAGATTGGCACCGCTGCTGTTGAGGCTGCGGCGGGCATCCAGTGGCCATTCCACCGAACTGCGGGCCATCGCCAATAGCTGGGTGGACAGGGCCACCCGATCGGGCAGTTCCAGCTGGTTTAGCGCCTGCCGGTGGTTGGCCAGAGTTTGGCGCACGGTGCTGAAAATGGGGTCATCGACGCTGCTGAGCTGCTCCGCCGCCAGCGCCAGGGCGCGGCCGGCACCTTGGGGATCGTCGAACAGGCTGAGTCGTTCGCTGGCCGCCCGCAGTAAATACTCCGATTCTGCCAGGGCCAGCTGCTTGGCGTTGTCGGTGCGATTGTTGGCCAGGGCTGAGATGCTGGTTTCCAGATGTCCCAGGCGCCGTTCAAAGGCGCTAACTGAGCGCCGACTGGATTCCTGCACCTCAACCAGGCTGGATTCCAGTCCTTCTCGATCGGCCCGCAGCCGCTGGGCCTCGCGTTTGACCTCGTCCAGACTCTGTTCCACGGTGCCCCGCGCTTCGCCCTGGCTGCTGCGTAGCTCAGTCAGGGCGCTGCGCATCGCTGTCACGTCGGTGCCCAGTTGATCCAGGCCGCTGCGTAGTTCAGTGAGGCCACTGCTGAGCCGGCCGTCGAGCTGCTTTTTGAGCTGTTCGCCCTGCTCAGTGATCAGCCCGGCGTAGTCGGGTAGGTCTGCCGACGGGGCGGCCTGGCTGGCGCCGGTGGACTGGTTCCACCACTGATAGCCTGCCAGACCCGCGGCGCCCAGGGCGATCAGCAGGGACAGGGTAGCTATGCCGCCGCCCTTTTTAATCACCACCGCCGGGGGCTCAGTGGCCGCCGGGGAGGATGGTTCGGGTTCCGCTGGCGGCGTTTCTGGGTCTGCTTGAATCGCCGTTTGGGGCTCTTGGCTGTCCGCTGAAAGCTCGCTTTCGGGGTCAGCAGGGTGGGTGTTTTTCTCGTCCATGGGGCGATTTTAGCGCAGTCGCCGGGGTTAGCGCTGCTCCAGGCGGATTGTTTACGTTTTCAGCCCCGTCAGGGGCGCTGAATCCGTCGCC
>CAYGPO010000123.1:0-12751 GCA_964351665.1 uncultured Gammaproteobacteria bacterium
CATCCCTGTGCCGAGCGCAGATTGTAAGAAATGCGATTTTTCAACAGGCTGCTAGTCTGACAAACAACGCTTCAGGATGAATTACGTTGACATTGAGTTTGCCACCGGAAGGCAATCAGGCCGCTGAACCCAAAGTGGCGCTGGTCGGTTCGCCCCATCACACCCTGGGTATAGCCCTGTGCCGCCACCTTGCTGCCCAGGGGGTGCGACTGGTGATCACCGACCCCCAGCCGTCCCGGGGTGCTGCCGTGTGTCGACGCCTGGCCTGGCAGGGGGTAAGCGCCAGCTACCGCTATTTCAGCGCCGAGGCCCAGGACTGTGAGCACCGACTCTACGAAGACCTGGCTCTGGTGTTTGGCCGGCTGGACTGGCTGATCAGCTTTTTTGACGTTGCACCCTTTGAGCCGGCCTGGTTGGCGCTGGAGGATGCACAGGTAGAGCAGCTGTTGATGCCCCAGATTCAATTTCGTCGACGCCTGCTAAAGGCCCTGGACCCTCTGTTTTCCGAGGGCGCTATGCACCTGCAGGTTTGCATGGATCCAGGGCCAGCCGCGGTGCCGGCCAATGGCGCCGCCGGCGCGCCGACTAAAACCACCGCCGGCACTGCGGCCAGAGGCTGGAGTCCTCCGGCAGCCAGCGCCGCCCTGTGGGATCAGCTGCTGAGCCGTTACCTGCGTGCGGGCAGGATCCGTACCCGAACCCTGTCGGTCAGGGGGCCGGTGGAAACCATCGATCAAGCACCTGCGTTGCCTCGCAGCATCGAACGAGATCTTTCGCGACTCATTTCTGCCCTACACTGAGATTAGGGCGGGTCCATGGGATAGAATTGGGCCGATTTTATGGCTGCCCAATCTCACATGTTGACGCCGGTTTGTCAGGTTGCGGTGCCGCTGCCGTTGCCGGGCAGTTTCGACTACCTGTGGCCCTTTCCGACGGCCCCGCTGCCGGGCATGGTGGTGCGGGTTCCCTTCGGTCAGCGTGAGCTTAAAGCCGTGGTGGTGGCTGCCAGCGCTGGCAGCAGCGACCCCTCCAAACTCAAATCCGTGCTGCAGTTCTGGCCAGCGCCGGCGCTGGATGATCACCAGTTGGCCCTGGCCCACTGGTGCACGCGGTATTACCACCACCCACTGGGTGAAGTGCTGGCCACCATGCTACCGCCTGCCTGGGACAGTCCTGCCCCTGCAGCGACGGAGTTCCTGCTGTCGGAAACTGGGCAGGCTGCGTTAACCGCCAAGCAGGTTCGCGGACCCAAGCAGCGCCAGGCGATGGAGTTACTGGCGGCTAAGGCCTTGACCCGCTCAGCGCTGAACGCGGCCTCAATCAGCGGCGCTGTACTGCGCAGCCTGATCAGTTCAGGTCGCGTGCTGGAGCGGCAGATTACCCCGACCATGCGTCAGTCGCCGGGGCCCCAGTTGACCGAGGCCCAGGCCCACTGTGTGGCCCAGGTAAGAGCTAAAGACGGCTTTGCTGCCCACCTGCTGCAGGGGGTGACCGGCAGCGGAAAAACCGAGGTCTATCTAGAGCTAATGACCGAAGCTGCCGTTGCCGGCCGCCAAACTCTGGTGATCGTGCCGGAGATCGGGCTCACGCCTCAGCTGGAGCAGCGCTTTCGTCAGCGCCTGGGGGGCACGGTTGCGCTGCTTCATTCAGGTCTTAGCGACAGCGAACGGTCCAGAGGCTGGCACCGGGCTGCCAGCGGTGAAGCACTGGTTGTGGTGGGCACCCGGTCTGCGGTGTTCTGTCCGCTGCCCAATGCTGGGCTGATGGTGGTGGATGAAGAGCATGATCTGTCCCTCAAGCAGCATGAGGGTTTTCGATATTCAGCCCGTGACGTGGCGGTGCAGCGGGCCCGCCAGCTGGACGTGCCGATCCTGCTGGGCAGCGCAACCCCGTCACTGGAAAGCCTGAACAATGCCTGGATCGGTCGCTACCAGCAGTTACGCCTGGATCACCGCCCCGGCGCGGTTTCCATGCCACGTGTTGAGCTGGTGGACAGCCGCGGCTGCGGCACCGGTGAGGCCTTGACCACTCGCGCCAGCCAGGCCCTGGCCCAGGTGCTTGAGCGGGGTGAACAGGCCCTGGTGTTTCTGAATCGGCGCGGGTTTGCGCCGACGCTGTTATGTGATGCCTGCGGCTGGGTCTGCGAATGCCCGCGCTGCGACAGCCGGCTGACCCTGCACCAGGCCCAGGCTCAGTTACGCTGTCATCACTGTGGCTTCAGCCGCCGGGTCCCGACGGCCTGCCCCCAGTGTCAGTCAACCCGACTGGCAGCCCTGGGCCTTGGCACCCAGCGGGTGGAGCAGTCCCTTGCGGAGGCCTTTCCCGATGCCACCTTATGGCGGGTTGACCGGGACTCGGTGCGCAGCAGGCAGCGGCTGCTGTCTCTGTTGGCGGATATCGGCAGCGGTCGCAGCGGAATTGCCGTGGGAACCCAGATGCTGGCCAAGGGCCATGATTTTCCCAACGTGACCCTGGTGGTGGTGGTGAATATTGATCATTCGCTGTTCAGCAGCGACTTTCGCGCCGGTGAGCGGGCTGCCCAGCTGCTGGTGCAGGTTGCCGGTCGCGCCGGCCGCGCGGAAAAACCGGGTTTAGTGCTGGTACAGACCCATCAACCGGATCACCCCATGTTCCATCGAGTGTTGCAGGCCGGATATCCGGCCTACGCTCAGGATCTGATGATTGAGCGCCAGGCGGCTCAATTCCCCCCCGCTGGCTGCATGGCGCTATTGCGTGCCAACGCCTTTAAACAGTCAGCGGTGGATGCTTTTGTTGACGCCGCCATGGGTGAACTGAGCGCGCCGGGAGCGGTGGAGGTGATGGGTCCTCTGCCCTCACCCATGCAGCGGCGGGCAGGTCGTCATCATATGCAGGTGCTGCTCAGCGCCAGCCAGCGAGCGCCGCTGCACAGCCTGTTGGATCGATGGTTGCCACGGGTGTCTGGGTTGCCCCAGGCGCGCCGAGTGCGCTGGTCCATCGATATTGACCCCCAGGATCTGTTCTAAATCCAGTCCCTTGGTCTGGAGTTTATTCTGGCTGGGCAAAGTGCAGCAACACGCCGCAGGGATCCCAAACGTAGGTCACCAGGTCGCCGTGTTCGGTTTTCTTAGGCGGCGCCACCCGGGCATCAGCGTAGCGGCCGGTCTCCACCAGTTTGGCGGCGTGGTGGTACCAGGCCTCAGCGCTGCTGACGGTGATATAGAGCATAAAATTTTCCGCCCATTTGCGCGCATAGTAGTCCTGCAGCAGCAGCCGATGTCCTGCCAGTTCCAGCTGCGCCAGCGCCGGTGTCTGCCAGTTTAGCTGCCAACCCATCTGCTGATAGAAGGCCAGGGAGCATTCAAATTCCCGACTGGGCACAAACACACAGACATCCTCTGCCTTGGGGCTGTCCAGCAGTGAAGGTTGGGTGGTCATAAGCGCGTCGCATTTGGGTGTTGCTGGGAACAGGCACCGGCGGCACCTGAATTGCGGCGGGTTTTGATAATCATTATGGCTTGGTCCTCAAGATCGAGCGCCGTGGTCGTGGTGCTGGCGAGCTGGGCGGATTGTGCCCCGTCAGCAGCAGTTTTCCGGCTGTTCTCCCTATTATATCTGCCAGACGTTAACAATCGTGGGGTGATGCTCACTTATGGGCATAAATGCCCTTTGCCTGAGCAAGGTGCGATGTTAAGGTTGCCGGTGAGGGGTCAAAAAATTGCCGGCCGCCGGGGCGACCGTCGATTGTAGATTTTCGACAGATCCAGCATCGTTGCACGGATCGGAATATCGTTTTGCCCTGGGGATGTTCGTGGGAGTTAGAAACTTAAGGAGAGGAACCTATGGCAGGCAAATTTGAAGTCTTCCAAGGCAAAGATAAGCAGTATTACTTTCGTTTGAAGGCCGGCAATGGCGAGTGCATTATTTCCAGTGAGGGATACACCTCAAAGAAAGCGGCACTCAACGGCGTATCTTCGGTGCAAAAAAACTGTGAGAAAGAGTCACGGTATGAAGTGCGTGAGGCTAAAAATGGCAAGAAATACTTTATTGTCAAAGCTGGAAACCATCAGGAGATCGGACGCAGCCAGATGTATGCATCCAATCAATCCTGTGCAAAAGGCATGGCGTCAGTGAAGCGCAACGGTTGCGCTGAGCGGGTCGATGATCTGACCGAAGCCTGATGTTTGGGCCGGGCCCCTGTGGCCCGGCCTTCGTCCCCAAAAAATTCCCGTTGTGTTGAACACCACCCTTCATATCGCGCTGCTGTTGTTAGGCGCCATCGACCACCCGTCCCTGGATGAGCACCCTGAGCATATTCGAAAGGCCCTGACCGAGGCCCGCAACGTTTATCTTAATGAGTCTCCGGACAGTGCCTCTGCGGTGGCCGAATTGGCCATGGTTTATCAGGCCAACAACTTTTTTGAGCCAGCCCGGCAGGCCTTTGAAGAGGCAGAAGATCGGTCCTCCAAAGACGCCCGCTGGCCTTATTACCTGGGGCTGCTGGCGATGCAGCAGGGGCGATTTAACGACGCTCAGCGAGCCTTGACCCGCAGCCTGGCGCTGAACCCTTCCTACCTGCCAGCCCGGGTCCGATTGGCCCAGGCGCAGCAGGAGCTGGGCAAGACCAAGGCCGCCAGAAAATCCCTTGCGACGCTGGTAGAGGAACACCCGGATCTGGCCCCCGCCCACGCCATGCTGGGGCGCCTGGCGCTGGCCGAGGGTCAGTTTGAGCTGGCTATCACCCACTTGGGTCAGGCCCTGGCCTTGCAGCCAGACGCCAGTGCCCTGGCCACGCCGCTGGCGATGGCTCACCGGGGAGCTGGAGATCAACAACAGGCGGCATTTTGGTTGGCACGCCGTGGCAATCGGGATATCGCGTTGGTGGATCCTTTGAACCAGCGCATGATGGCTAAATCCCGCAGTTACAACTATTTCCTGACTCTGGGCATTGAGGCCGCTGACAGCGGTGACCTGGATCAGGGCCTGGTCTATCTCAACTCCGCTCGCCAGATTGCGCCGGAAAATCCCAATGTGCTGGTAACCCTGGCCCGAATGCTGGAGGCCAAAGGGGATCTAACAGCAGCGGTTGAGGCCGCCGATCAGGCCCTTGCCAAGGATCCAGATTATCCATTGGCCCAGGAGCAACGCGGGGTTCTGGCCGAAATGCTGGGAGATCAGGCCCAGGCTGTCCAATGGTATCGACAGGCCTTGCAGGGAGACGAATCGCTGTTTCACGCCAGACTGTTGCTAGCTAACTACCTGATGCGCACGGCCGCCTATGACGAATCGGCGCAGCAGCTCAAGCTGCTGCGCCAACTCAGGCCCGCCGATAACACGGTGGTGCAGCGTCTGGCGGTGAGTCTGGTGGAATCTGGCCGCTGCGCTGATGCCGCCAGAGAGCTTGACCAGCAGCTGCGCACTCAGCCGGATCAGTCCCTGGGCTTGGTGTTTGTTCGCGTCGTAGCCAGCTGCGACACCGGAGTACAGCAGGACCAGGCCTTGGCCCTGAACGCTGCCCGTCAGTTCTACGCCCGTCAGCCTGATGTGGATGTGACCAGTGCACTGGCGATGATTGAACTGGCGGCGGGTAATCAGCAGGCCGCAATCCAGTACCAGCAGCAGGCCATTTTTACCGCCCTGCGAGATGGTTTGGACGCCTCTGAGCTGACGGTTTTATCGGATTCACTGAAGGCCATTGAAGCGGGACAGCGTCCATCCAGACCCTGGCCTAAGGGCCATCAAATATCGGTTCCGGCGCCAGCTGAGGCGGGAGATCGATAGCGGGTCAGCGTCGACCTCGCAGTTTTTCCAGCTCCTGACGGGCCGTTTCGGCGGCCAGCTTCTGATTGACCAGTTCTGAGCTGGCCTTGGCCAGCTGTCCGGTGGCCTCCTCCAGTTCCTGGGTGAGGCGCTGGACCCGTTGCTCCAGGTCGTCGCGTTCCTCAACGATGCTGGTGGCGGTGGCCTGGTCTTCCTGCTGCAGGGATTCCAGCACCTCTACCTTGTAAACCAGATCTGCCAGTTCACGGTCTGTGGCGCCGCGCAGGCTGCTCAGCTCATTGTCTAAGAATTTGCTTGCACGACCCCATACAAACCAGCAGATGGTAGCCGAAATACCTATGCAGCCCAGCATGATGACCAGCAGTATCAGCGCATCATTGGCCATGTTTATCGTCGTCCCATATCGAGCTCAATCTCTACCCGTCGGTTGGCAGCGCGTCCGCTGGCGGTGCTGTTGTCAGCCGCCGGCTGTTGCTGGCCCTTGGAGCCGATCCGTATCCGGGTGGTGGGTAATCCCCTTTGACCCAGTAGTTCTGCAACTTCCCGAGCGCGGGTTAAGCCCAGGGCTTCATTGCCCAGGGTCTCACCGGTATTGTCAGTATGCCCGGTTACGCGCAGGCTGGCTCCCCGGTGGCGGCTTAGAAAGACCGCAATATGCTGGATATACAGCTCCAGGTCACTATCGCCTCGCGGTGCGGCGGAGGCGGTATCAAAGTACATGTTACGCGGGCCTAACAGTGGGCTGACGTCCCTGGCTACCAGTTCAATCCCAGGCATCGCCTCGGTTCCGGTCAAGGCTACAGAGCGCTGCTGGATTCGATCCCGGGCAACGCCCATATCCACCAGGGCGTCCCTGAGAGAATTTGCCCTGGCCAGGCCAATATCGTCGAAAGACCCAGGTCCAGTCTCGCTGCTGAGAAACTGACCGATCAGCTCCAGCTCCAGTTCCTTGCGTTGATTGAGCAGGCGAGCCAGGTTGGAAAGCGCTTCGGTGCCGTTCAGGGCGTTGCTGATTTGCCATTGGTCCGGTGCAAAGCCAAACGGCATCGGCTGGATTAGGGTTTGACCGTCCAGTTGCAGCGTCAGGCTGGCCGGAGCTGGCCCGCTGGCGGGCGGCTGTCCGGCGCTGGCGATGGTTTCAGCATTGGCTTCCAGCCCGGCGGCTGGCTGGGTATCAGCCCTGCTTTCGTTGACCGGTGCTTTTACCACCGGTTCCGGCGCGCTATCGGGTAGTCTGGCAGCGCTGCTGGTTGGCGGCAACGCTGGCGGCGGTTGTTCGCTGGCGGATTGCGAGTTTTCAGCAGGTCCAGAATCACCCCTGGTGGGTGCTGCCGCAGCCACTTCGGTGGCGCTGCCGCAATGATCTTTCACATGGCACAGCCACACGTATTCAGCGCCCGCCATCCAGCCGCCTAGTAGTACTACAAGAAAAGTAATGATTCCTTTCACATCCGCTCTCCGGCGGTTAACTCCTTTCTACCAGCGTCATTATAAGCATGACTGACCTTGAGGGTTTTCGGGAAAACAGCCCAACGGGCGGCTCGAAGCCAGATCCGACCCCATCTAACCACCCGGCTATAGCCCATGCGCATAGGTTTGTGGCGCCAACAGAAGGCCCCAGGCAGGGGCAAATGCAGGCATCTGCCTGCCGGCAGGACGGTGAACGTTGTGCCATCGCCACCGAAGAATCTGCCGCCAGCAGGGCTCAGCGGAATTTACGAGTATGTCCTGAGCTGCGCAACACCGCGTTCATGAATAGCACGTTTAAGCCATCCAGATAGGCCCGCACGTTGGGGTCAGCAGTAAAACCGATCACCTGACCGCGGCCCCGTTCAACCACCACCACAAAGGGCTTGTAGGCCAGCTGCTGGCGGTTTTCCTGCCACAAATAGCCGCTGGCCAGCACCGATTTAGCGTCAGCAAAGCGGGCCACGGTGGTGCCCTGATCTCTTCTCAGGGGTGCGTAAATCCGGTTTCCTCGCAGTAGTACGTTGAGTTCTTTGCCAACCCCGGCGGCCAGCCAGTGCTCGGTGTCCACGGCGGTTTTCAGCAGCACACCGGCGACGGAATCCGGCGCTATTCCTCGAGGGGCGATGGCTGCGGCGTAGTCAGCGTCGCTGGTGATCAGACGGCCTGCCAGTCTACCGTCTTCATCGGCTGAATCTTCGGCCTGAAGAGGCGGGCTGCTGGTGCCGATTTCTTCCACCAGGGGCACCAGCGAATTATCCTCGTCGGTGATGGAGGATAGGGCACTACCTAACGCAATCAGCGTGCCTCCCTTTTCAATCCAGGCCGACAGGTTGTCGACCAGGCGCGGGGGATAGGCGCCGCGACTTTCCGGCAGAATGACCACGTCGTATCGGGACAGATCAGCTCGGGCCAGGGCCTGACTGCGGATCGCTGACACCGGATAGCCGAACTGTCGTTCAATGACAAAGCGGGTGGCGCCGGCTGAGGTGGGTGAGGTGGGTGCGTCCCAGGCCATGGCGATCCGTGGCGCTGGCAGGTCGGTGACGTTGCCGCTACCGAAATTGGGACCGTCAACCACCCAGCTGTCCGATACGCCAATGATCTGCGCGCCGGTGGTTTTGGCCAGGCTGGCCAGGCGCGGTCCCAGGTCCACTGGATTGCCGCTAATGGGCATGATCAGGGTGCCGGCGGGATAGGTTTGAGTGCCCAGGGTAAAGGGCTGATCGCTGCCCCGCACCAAAATACCCTGGCGCTGGGCGGCGGCCAGCAGTCTGACACTGGAGCGACTGCCCCAGGGCGCCAGATAAGCCACCGAAGCGCCGGCCTCGGTGAGCGCCCCTGGCCGAATGAGCTCCGGCCCTGCCTGGACGAAACTGGCTTTTGCCGGTCGCTGACAGCCATTGACGGTGAGCCCGAACATCAGCGGTAACGACCAGCCGGTTACATCATAGATCTGGTCCTCTAAGTCTTTGCTTCGGCGCCGCTCCTGTTCTGCCAGAAAGGCGGCTGCCATATCTACCTGAGGGTCGAGCAGGGTACGGATCAAACGTTTGGCCGGTTGGCTCAGGGACACCGCATAGCTGCCGGCGGGATAGTCGGTGCCGCAGGCGGAAAAGCCTTCCTCTGAGCGTCGGACCTCAACGCCCTGACGAACCAGCAGACCGGCCAGCTTGTCCGCCGCGGAGGCGTCATCAGCGCTGCTGATCAAATACTCGCGTATGCCCCGGCTGCCTTCGTTAACGGCGCTTAGCTGATAGTCGCGAAAGTCCTGCAGCAGCTGGCGGCGATTGTTGGCCACGGCCTGGGCGGTTGAGATCGAGGTGACAAAGTGATTGCGAACCCCATCGCGGTAGGTCAGGGTCGTACCATTGCGCCGGCGGATGGACAGACCGCCAGGGGAGGCCTGTTCATAGGTCATGGCGACGGCGCCGTAGTAGGCTGGCCAGGACGCGCCGTAGCCCGGATAAAAGGCGTCAAAGATCTCCCGGGTGAAATAGTCGATGCCAAACTTATCGAACCAGCGGGCGTTGTTTTTACCGAATATCTCAAGACTGGCGCGCTGAGCATCAGCCAAATGTGGGTTATAGGGTACCGCCTCCGGGGCGAAGTAATAGCTGGAGTCCGGGCCCATTTCATGCAGGTCAACAAACACCAGCGGCAGCCAGCGCCTCAGCGCCGCCACGTGACCCCGAGTTTCCGGCTGGGTCAGGGTCAGCCAGTCCCGGTTCAGATCAAACAGATAGTGGTTTACCCGGCCCGAGGGCCAGGGTTCATCGTGCTGGGCGGTCTGCCGGTCGCTTTCGGCCTGAAGGCCCTGGCTTTCATTGTGATGAAACAAAAACCGCTCCCGGCCATCGGGGTTTTGCAGCGGGTTAATCCAGACCACGGTGTTATCGAGGATTTCGTCAACCACCGGGTCCTGGTCGGCTGCCAGCAGATGGTAGGCGGTCATCATGGCCGCATCGGTGGAAGATATTTCATTGCCGTGCACGCTGTAGGCCAGCCACACTGAACCCGGCAGTTTTTCCACCAACTCCGCGGCATCGCTGGGGGAGGTATTAGGGTCTGCCAACGCAGCCATTTGGATTTGTAGCTGATCCAGGGCGCGGATGTTATCGGCATTGCCAATAGCGGCGTAAAACAAGCGCCGCCCCTGCCAGCTCTGAGCGTATTCAAACAGCCTGACATTGGCCGGCCGCACGCTTGCCAACTGCTCGAAATAGCGTCGAGTATTTGCCGCTGAGGTGATCTTTGCGCCGGGCTCATAGCCCAGCGCCTGCTGCACCGTTGGTATCGCCCGGTTGTAGTCAATCCCAGGCCACAGAGGCTGTGCAATGGCCTGGCAGGCCCACAGTGACAGCAGGCAAAGTAGTGTTCGGTTCAGTTTCACAGTTTTCTCCTGGTGGACCGATTGACCCGTTGGTATCGCGTTAGGCTGTCAGTCGGCCAACAATTGGGTATGGGATTGAAAGCGTTTGACGTAGTCGGCCAGCTTCAGGTAGCTGAGCAGCTTGGTGCAAAAAGGGCTGGGGTCGGGCAAATCCCAGGCAGGTCCAAAGGTGTAAACGGCATTCATAAGCTTATTCAGGTAGGCGTTCCAGGGCTCTTTGTATCACGCCTTCCAGTAAAGACCAGTCGGCCTTCTTTAGATCGGCGCGGTGCAGAACCGCGCTCAGGCGCGGATCCTCGGGGCTGGCCGGAGTGAAATCCAGGCGCTGAATCAGCTGCTCCAGCTGGCTTTGCAGGTGGTCCATTTGCTGCTGATTGGGTCGTTCTACCCGGCGCGCCGAGGCGCTTTGGCTGAACTGGGCCAGCTGCCAGGCATAGATTTGCACCGCATGGGACAGGTTTAAGCTGGGACACTGGGGATTGGAGCTGATCAGGCTCTGCAGGCGACACTGAAACAGCTCTTCGTTGGACAATCCACTGGATTCGGTGCCGAACACCAGCGCCACGGTGCCGCTGACGGTGGCAACTTTGTCCGCCAGTTCCGGAGGGCTGAGGATAGGCCAGTCGGCGTTTCGTTTGCGGGCGGAAATACCGACGCTGAGCTGGCAGTCGGCCAGCGCCTCGGCCAGGTTGTCAACCACGATGGCGCGATTGAGCAGGTCCACCGCCTCCGCCGCTCGCACGCTGGCATCGCGGTGGGGAAACGGGCAGCCCGGCGCTACCAGCCAAAGCTGATCGTGGCCCATGGTTTTGATCGCCCGGGCGGCGGCGCCGATGTTGCCGGGCTCCATGGGCTTTACCAAAACAAAGCGTATGGCTGCCGTGGCGATAGCTTCAGGGCTCAAAGCAGATTTCCTGTAGCTCGGCGGATTTGCTGCCCGCAACCGGTTTAACCTCTGGGCCGTGGTAGGTGTAGACCACCGATAGCTTCACCGCGTCAGTGCGGTTGCGACTGGCAGAATGAAACAACCCTGCGTCGAACATCAGGGCGTCACCGGGGTCCAGGTCAATCTGCACGGAACTGGCGATGGCGCTGGCGTTCAAGGGATGGTCTTGATCGAGGAATTTGCCTTGATCCAGTCGATCCGGATCCAGGCACCAGCGGTGGGAGCCGGGAATGACCCGCAGACCACCGTTTTGTTCTCGCTCCTGTCCCAGCGCCAGCCAGCAGTTAACCAGCCGGGGCGGATCAAAGGTCCAGAAGCGCACGTCCTGGTGCCAAAGGGTGTCGCTGGAATAACTGGGGTATTTGGTCATCACACAGTTGTGGTGAGATTGACTCATCCAAACCGACCGCCAGTTCAGCAGCTGGGAGATAGCCGCCGCCGGCCGGCTGGCCCAATCGCGCAGCGCGCCGCCCCGGGAATAGGCACCCAGCAGCCGGCGCGGCGTTGAAGCGCCCCGCGAGCTGCTGGCGGTGGGTGCGCCGGGATATCCCACGTCAATCTCCAGTTCCAGGGGGCGCTGTCCCAGCTGCTCACTGACCTGGCGGCAGATGGCCCCAAGGCTGGACTCATCAGCTAAACCAGGGACCCGAACATAGCCATTGCTGGCGAAGCTTTCGCGCTGTTTTGTTGAAAGGTTATGCATATAGTTGCAATATACAACTAAATAGGTGATGGGTGTGCATAGTGAATCCGCTGATTGATGATTTGCGTGGCGCCGCACGTACTCTAGTGCGGGAATTTCGGATTGTCGACGGCTCTGGCCGTGTGCCGGGTGTCAGCGTTTCTGAATGCCATCTGTTAATGGAGCTTGAAAGTCGCGGCACCCTCACCGCCACCGAGCTGGCCGACATCCTGCTGATGGAAAAATCGTCCCTCAGTCGGCTGATCAACCGGCTGATCAAGTCTGGCCTGATTGCCGTGAGTAACGACGGCGCTGACCGTCGACTGCGTCCCCTGGAGCTGACTGACCAAGGCCGGGTCACCCTGACCCAGATTCACGATCTGGCCAATGATCAGGTGCGCCGGGCGCTGGCATTTGTGGCTCCGGGTGAGCGCCAGGCCATGCTGTCCGGATTGAAACAGTATGCCTCTGCGCTGCGTTACGCCAGGCTCAGCGAAGCCTTCCATATCCGACCCATTCGGCCCACCGATAACGGTGCGATGGCGCGGATTATCCGGGACGTCATGACCGAACACGGGGCGGTGGGCTGCGGCTACTCCATCGGCGATCCGGAAGTGACGGATATGCACGGGGCTTACGATGGCTCCGGCAGCGCCTACTTTGTGGTGGTGGATGAACATGACCGGGTGCTGGGCGGCGCCGGAGTTGGACCTCTCGACGGCGCTCCGCCGACCCTGTGCGAACTGAAAAAAATGTATTTTCTGGCAGATATTAGAGGCATCGGTATGGGTCTTCAGCTGCTCAGGCACTGTCTGCATTCAGCTCGGCTGCTGGGCTATCAACAGTGCTATCTGGAAACCCTGGAGGTTATGCACCAGGCCCGACGCCTTTACCGAAAACAAGGATTTGAGGATCTGGACGGGCCCCTGGGGCAGACCGGGCATTTTGCCTGTAACCGTTGGATGCTGTGCACACTGTCAGCCACCGCCATTTAGGCTGATCA
>CAYGPO010000124.1:0-12736 GCA_964351665.1 uncultured Gammaproteobacteria bacterium
AGTCATCCGACCTTCATGAATAATGCGGGCTAGGAGTCTGCTGGCTGGAATTAATCAGAGTTTCCCACTAAAAACCTAACCAGGAGCAATCTCATGGGACTATTACAGAACGGCCGCTGGGTGGACCAGTGGTATGACACCAAGTCCAGCAACGGCAAATTTGAGCGTCAGGACAGCCGATTCAGAAGTTGGCTAAGCGCCGACGGATCGGCGGGGCCAAGGGGGGAAGGCGGCTTCAAGGCTGAGCCGGACCGTTATCACCTGTACGTATCTCTGGCTTGCCCCTGGGCTCACCGGGTGCTGATATTTCGAGCCTTAAAGGGTCTGCAGGACTATCTCACCGTGACGGTGGTCAGCCCGGTGATGCTGGATAACGGCTGGGAAATGGCCGATCCGCTGTACCAGCTGCCTTACCTGTATCAGCTCTATTTGAAGGCGGACCCAGGCTATGAGGGGCGGGTCACTGTGCCCGTGTTGTGGGATAAAAAAACTGCCACCATCGTCAGCAATGAGTCCTCGGAGATCATCAGGATGCTTAATTCGGCCTTTGATCATCTGACCGGCAACACTCAGGACTATTACCCGCCTCAGTTGAGAGGTGAGATTGACCAGATCAATGAGCGGGTTTATCACGCCATTAACAACGGTGTGTACAAGGCCGGCTTTGCGACCTCCCGGGAAGCTTACGAGGAGGCGTTCAACCAACTGTTTAGCGCCCTTGATTGGGTTGAGGACCTGCTGGGCAAACAGCGTTATCTAGCAGGCAGTCAGATCACCGAAGCCGATTGGCGTCTGTTTACCACCCTGATCCGCTTCGACGCGGTCTATGTGGGTCATTTCAAATGCAATCTGCGCCGAATTGCCGACTATCCGGCCCTCAGCGGCTACCTGCGAGAGCTTTTTCAGGTGCCGGGAGTTGCTGAGACGGTGAATTTTGATCACATCAAAACCCACTATTACGCCAGCCACCGGAGTATAAACCCCAGCGGGATCATTCCCATCGGTCCTGAACAGGACTTTATGGCGTCCCACCAACGAGGCACGGTTTTACCGTCCTAAGGAGATCATGATGCGAACCTTGACCCAGGTAGTAAACGCCCAAGCCGCCAGTGATGGCGCTGGGGTGAAAATGCAACGAATCGCGGGCCCTGAAGCGACTTCGCTGCTGGATCCGTTTCTGATGCTTGATGAGTTTAAGTCCGATGATTCGGCGGACTACATCGGTGGATTTCCTGAACATCCCCACCGGGGATTTGAAACCATCACCTACATGAAAGCCGGGCGTATGCGCCATCGGGATCACATGGGCAATGAAGGGGTGATTGAAGCCGGCGACGTGCAGTGGATGACCGCTGGGCGCGGCGTTCTGCACTCAGAAATGCCCGAGCAGGAAAGTGGCCTGATGCACGGCTTCCAGCTATGGCTGAATTTGCCGGCCAGGGAAAAGCTGCAGCCAGCGGCCTACCAGGAGTTGCAGGGTGCCCAGTTGACCCACTGGTCCGCCAGCGAGCAGGTGAGGGTTCACCTGATTGCCGGTGAGGTACTAATCCATGGTGAGGCCAATCAGCTGTGCCTGACCGGACCGCTGCCGGCAAGAACCACCGGGCCACTGCTGATGGATGTGGAGCTTGAGGGCAACGCTGAGCTGGCGTTTAACGCGCTGGCAGAAAGTCCCCTGTCTGCCTATGTTTACCGCGGCAGCGCCAGCGGCCTGCACGCGGGTCAGCTGGGGGTGTTTTCCGCCGGCGATCTGCTGAGCTTGCAAGCCGGGTCAGAAGGCGCCAGCGTGTTGGTAATTGGTGGCCGCGTCCTTGGCGAGCCCATCGTTCAGCATGGGCCTTTTGTGATGAATACCAGAGAGGAAATCGCCCAGGCGGTGGAGGATTTTAGGACGGGCAAACTGGTCCAGTAAGCCCTCCCAGGTGGTAGCTGGTGTTGTCGTGATATTCGGTTCTGGCTATTGCCCGGCGATGGGAAACACAGAGGCCTTTTCACAGGTTCGGCGCACCGCCTCGGCGGGCACACCCAGATGTTCGATGAGGTAGGTTTTCAGCTCGTCGGGGTATTCTTGCTCACCCAGGGCTTCAGCCATGCAGCTCAGCCACATGTCCCTTTCAACGGAGGTCACCGGCAATCGGGCGTGGGCCCGGGGAATGCTGATGGCGCCGTACTTGCCGTTGTAACGGTTTGGGCCTCCCATCCAGCCACAAAGAAATCGTGCCAGTTTGTCCCGGGCAATATCGCCGTCGGGATGCCAATGATAAATCTTCTGGTACTTAGTTTGGCTGGACATCAGGTCATAAAAGGCGTCCACCAGTTTGCGGATTCCGGCTTCGCCGCCGGCGGCCTGGAAGGTGGCATCCCGCTGGCCGTAGGAGGCGGTGCTTTGCTTTGAGTCGGTCATCGTTTTATGCCTTGCCCGCATCCGCTGCCCGTTGTCGGCAACAGCGCCTGCCAGGTGGTTGCTGGTTGTCTGGTTGTCGCTTCGGTTGGTCGCCCACTAGTCTGGTCTTACCCGAAGCCAAAGGCTACCGCCACCGAAAGCCCCACCTTGATCCAGAGCTAGGGCCGCCGCCACCTGCTCGGGAAAGGTCTGGAAAGCAAAGCTGGAGCCAAACACAATCTCGTATCGACTGGAGTCCATCAGCAGCGCCTGCAGCACGTATTGTTCATTCCAGCTGCGGTTTTCCTTCAGCACCCAATCCCTGGGGTAATCGCCCGGTAAAAAAATATCGTGCACATGAATGCGCACCCCCGCTGCCAGTCGGGGCAGCACGTCAAACAATAAGTAGTTCACGTCGCTGCCGGTTTTGGCCACGTGGGAGGAGTCGATAAACAGGATGTCCCCGGCCCTCAGTTGGTCAAAGGTCTGCAGCGGCACCTCCTGCACGCGCTGGACGATCACCTCATTGATGCCCGGCACCGGCTGGGTCAGAAAAGGTCGTGGATAGGGCTCAACACAGCTGACATGCATCTTCCCATCCAGCATTCGATGATTAACGTCAGCGGCCAGCAGGGAAGAAAAGCCGCTGCCAATTTCCATGTAGCGAGCGGGTTTCCACGCGTTCAGCAGGACAAACAGCGTCCGGCAGTCCAGCCAGCTGAACTGGCTGTTGCGGGTATAAAACTGCCACTGGGGGGCGTCTTCCGGCAGAGTCTCTGGATAGTCGTAGACCGGCATAAAGCGCGGGAACAGCTCCGCGAGTATTTGCTGATGGCGCTTGGGAGAAAAATTGAGCCCGGCTGGCGTGGGCTCTGGTTGCCAGATGCGCTGGGCCTCGCCAGCCACTTCCTCCGGGTCTACCACCGGCGAGTAGAAGTGGCCGTTGGGATGGGCGGTTTGAATTCGGTCCTCGGCGCCGCCGGCCATAAGGTCAGCCTCCAGCTTGTCGCGAAGCTCTTCCAGTTCGCGGTTTTTCTGCTCAAGCAAGATGCACTCATCGCGCAAGCCGTTGGCCTGGCTGGTTGCTTCGGTGATGCGGCGTTCGCGCTGGGCAATAGCCCGGTGGTAGCGTTTTCTGAGCGCCATCATCAGCCCCAGGGCCGCCAGCCCAGCGATTGCGGCACCGGTAAGAAAAATGGCCGGTGGCCCGATTTGAAAAAACGACTGTTCCACTGGCAGGTCCAAACGACGGATGAGGGTCCAGTTTAGCCGGTATTACCCCACCAGCCGTTGGTAAATCCACAGCCTGGTGGCCACTGACAGGCTGAGCGCGGTCTATTGAGCTTGCCTTAGCTTCGCTATAGGCTTTGATCCATGGTATCGAAATCCTTTGCGATGATTGTTTGCGGGCTGGCGGCTTGAGCCGGTCTCATTGGCTGCTGGCGGCCGCCATAGCTGTTTATGCTGGGGCGATGTCCGGGTGTTCTCAGACAACAAAAGGGGGGGCTGACGCCGACGACCTGTTGTCCGTACAGCGGCTGCTACCCGGAGATTATCTTGGTCAGGGGCCCAGAGGTGATGTCTATCATCGGTTAGTGAAGCTGGAGATTCCGGCTCTGGGCGGCCCGGTGTTTTATCATCACGTCAGTCGTGAGGGCTTTGGTGGACCGGCCTTTCAGCGAAAATACTACGTTTTTGATGCCGCCGGCAAAACCATGCGCTCCACGGTGGTTCTGGGAGCCGACCCCATGCCGCAGGATCTCGGGGAACTGGCCAAAACTATTGCCAGCTTTAGCGAAAGCCAGGTGCTGCGGTTTGCCGAAGACTGCAGATTTGTCTGGACTGATACTGGGGGAGGTTTTGCTGCAGAGCTAACCCAGGATCGATGTGCCTACGAAAGCCCGGCCTTTGGCGGCTGGGTCAATCCTCGTATGACCTACCAGCTGGACCCTTGCGTCTTTGCCATCAGCGAGGCCATGTACCGACGGGATGGCAGCCCGGTTTTTCCTCCGGGCAGCACGCAAAACCGTCGATTGGCCCCAAAACCCGATTCGTCCAAAGGCTGTTAGGCGGCTGTTAAATGCCTGGGGCAAGCTGGCGCGGTTCAAGAAACCTATCGCTGGCATCGTAACAATCAATTATACGAATGATGCTTCGGGCCTTAGCATAGGCTAAGGCCTTTGTACTTCGGCCATCTTGTTTAACGGAGAATCGCCAATGCGAAACAAAACTATCCCTTTACTGGCTGCCCTGGCCGTCACTGTGTCTGCCGCGCTGCCCATCAGCGCAGCGGTAGCCCAGGGTCAAGCCAAGCCTAATGAATTTTGGTGGCCGGAGCGGCTGGATCTGAGCTCCCTGCGCCAACACGACGCTGAATCCAACCCCATGGGCGAAGACTTCAACTACGCCGAAGCCTTTGAGAGCCTGGATCTTGACGTCGTAAAAAGTGACATTCAGGCCCTGCTGACCACCTCCCAGGACTGGTGGCCGTCAGATTACGGTCATTACGGCCCGTTCATGATTCGGATGGCCTGGCACAGCGCAGGCACCTACCGGGTAGCCGACGGCCGCGGCGGCGCCGCGGGCGGCCAGCAGCGTTTTGAGCCCCTCAACAGCTGGCCCGACAATGCCAATCTGGACAAAGCCCGGCGCCTGCTGTGGCCAATCAAACAAAAATATGGTCGCAGTCTGTCCTGGGCTGACCTGATGGTGCTGACCGGCAACGTGGCGCTGGAATCCATGGGCTTCAAAACCTTTGGCTTCGGCGGCGGTCGCGAAGATGCCTGGGAACCGGATCTGGTTTTCTGGGGGCCGGAAACCGAGTTTCTCGCCGACAAGCGCTACAGCGGCAATCGCCAGCTGCAAAACCCCCTGGCTGCGGTACAGATGGGTCTGATCTACGTGAACCCCGAAGGACCCAACGCAAACCACAACCCCATGGACGCAGCGGCCGACATTCGCGAAACCTTCGGCCGGATGGCCATGAACGATGAAGAAACCGTTGCGTTGATCGCCGGTGGCCATACCTTTGGTAAGGCTCACGGCGCCCACAAGCCCGCCGACTGTGTCGGACCGGAACCCGCGGCTGCGGCTATTGAAGAGCAGGGCATGGGTTGGACCAACAAATGCGGCAGCGGCAAAGGCGCTGATACGGTGACCAGCGGCCTGGAAGGCGCCTGGACCTCAAACCCAACGGTTTGGACTACCCAGTATTTGGACAACCTGTTCAACTTTGACTGGAAGCAGACCAAAAGCCCCGCCGGCGCCACCCAGTGGATTCCCACCAACGAGGCGGCATCTCAGCTGGTACCCGACGCCCATGATCCGTCAAAGCGCCATGCGCCCATCATGTTCACCACGGACCTGGCGCTTAAGACCGATCCCAGCTATCGGGAAATCGCCAAACGCTTCCAGACCGACCCGGCGCAGTTTGAGCTGGCTTTTGCCAAGGCTTGGTACAAGCTGACCCACCGTGACATGGGACCGAAAACCCGCTACCTGGGTTCGGACGTGCCCAGTGACGATCTGATTTGGCAGGACCCGATTCCCGCGCTGGACCACAAGCTGATTGGCGATCGCGATGTGAGTCGGCTGAAGGCGGCAATATTGGACTCCGGTCTGAGCGTGCCCCAGCTGGTGCGGACCGCCTGGGCCTCCGCCTCCTCATTCCGGGCCACCGACCGTCGTGGCGGCGCCAACGGCGCACGGCTGCGGCTGGCTCCTCAGAACGGCTGGCAAGCCAACAATCCCCAGGAGCTGGAAATGGTGCTGGACCGGCTGCAAACGTTACAGAGCGATTTCAACAAGGCCCTGCGCGGTGGCAAGAAGGTGTCGTTGGCGGATGTGATTGTTCTGGGTGGGGCTGCGGCCATTGAGAAAGCGGCCAAGGATGCCGGCCACTCGGTCAAGGTGCCCTTTAGCCCTGGTCGTATGGACGCTTCGGCGGAGCACACCGACGTTGGGTCCTTTGCCGTGCTGGAGCCCAGCGCTGACGGCTTCCGAAACTACTACAGCTCAGCTGCCGGGAGGTCGCCGGCTGAAGCCTTGGTTGACCGAGCCAACATGCTGACCTTAACGGTGCCGGAAATGACGGTGCTGGTGGGTGGGCTGCGTTCACTGGATGCCAACACCGGCGGCGGCGCCCACGGGGTGTTTACCGATCGTCCCGGCCTTCTTAGCAACGACTTCTTCGTCAACCTGCTGGACATGTCTACCCAGTGGTCCAAGTCTGACGCGCAAATGGGTGTCTATGAGGGTCGCGACCGCAGCTCCGGCGAGCTGAAGTGGACCGCCACGCCGGTGGACCTGGCCTTTGGTTCCAGCGCTGAGCTGCGCTCGGTGGCCGAGCTTTACGCCGAAGCAGGTGGTGAGGACCGGTTTATCGAAGACTTCGTCAGCGCCTGGCACAAGGTGATGACGCTGGACCGTTTTTAAGCAACGGCCTGAGAGCCATTCGGGCCTTTTTTAGGCCAGATGGTCAAAGCGGCGTCGTGTCTCACGTCGCCGCTTTTTTTTGCCTTACTGCAATCGCAGTTTGAGCTGCTGGGGCGATTGGTATCCGGCAATGAGCTCCCCGGACGGCAAAATCAGGTTAGGCGTGCTGCCCGCCCCCAGCTTGCCAGCCAGAGCGATGTGTTGATCAAGGCCATGCTGACAGCTGGCGTCGGTGGCTGTCACCGGCTGGCCCAGCAGCGCCTGGGACACGGCCTGGCCAGGATCGGAGGCACAAAGCAGCGCCGCGGTACGCTGGTAACTTTGCGGGCTCCCGTTGGGTAACAGTACGTACTGCAGTTCTATGCCGGCTGCCAGGTAATCTTCCAGCTGGCTATGCAGACGGCGGCAAAAAGTGCAGTCGATGTTGGTGACCACGGTAACGCGCTTGGGTGTGGCGGTGGCGGCGGGAAACATGATCTTGGTGTCGAGCTCCGCCCTTGCCAGCAGTTCGCTGCGGGCCAGGGCCTGGCGCTGGGCGGTCAGATCCTGTTTGGATTGAACGTCATACAGAGGCCCTGCCAGCAGGTGGCTTCCATCAGCGGTCAGGTAGAACACCTGGGTGCCTTGAGATATTTCAAAAATATCCGGGATCGCCGATGGCCGAATCTCAATAGACTCTGAGCTGGGCTGGGGCAGTAGGGTCTTAGCGACAGCCAACAGGGATTGCTGCCTGTCATCGGGGGCAGTGGCGGCGGTCAGCGCGGCCAGCAGCAGGCTTGTGAGCATCATGGATAGTCCTTGAAGGTCAAACCCTGATGCTGGCATTGGCGCGACTGAGGTGCACCTAAAATTACCTCAAATCGTTGTTTTTAAAGAGTTATCCTATTGCGGAAGATGGCGCTGAGGCCCCCTCGCCGGGCATTTCACCCAGTCTGGGGTCACAGGGGCTGTCCATCGCCCTGTCCATCGCCCTGTCCATCGCCCTGGCCATTGCCGAGGCCGCCAGCCTGGGATCTACCGCTGCTGACTGGTTCCGTGGTCCGCTCAGGGAGCGGTTATCAAGGCCAGCAAACTGGCCGCCATCGCCGATGGCTGCGGGGTTTGGATCAACCGGCGGCGGCTGGGCCGCCATCAGATCCGACAGGCGCCGTTGGGCGTCTTCGGCGGCGCAAATAAAGCCCTGTTCGGCAGCCTTTTCCAGCGCCGACTGGGCCCATCTCAGGGCCGGCGACTGGCGGCCGGAGCGCTGATCAATACGGCTCATCAGGCCCATCACCCCCACCTGCAGGTAGTCCAGCTGTCGATCGACGGCCAGGGTAAACAGATGTTCAGCTTCGCTGCGGGCGGTTTCAAACTGGCCAGCGCGCAGCAGGGACTGGGCCAGCAACAGGCGGGCCTGCAGAAACTCCGGATTTTCATCAAGGCTCAGGGCAAAAAAGTCGGCGGCTCGCTCTGGGTGTTGGGCCAGCTCCCTTAGGCCCCGGTCGAAGGCCTGTATGGACGGTGGCAGGGTTGCCAGGTGGTCATCGGTTTGTGCGGGATGCTGAGTCAGCACCAGGCTGGCCGCCAGTGCCATTACCAGTGCCATTACCAGTGCCATTACCAGGGCCGCCGCTGCCGCCCAGTGCGTCACCCCGGGACGCCCTGCTGGCTTGCTGGAGCTGACCGGGAGGCACCAGGAGTAGCCCCGGTTTGGGTGGGTGACGATGGCCTTAAGGGGGGCAAAAACCCGCCGCAGTTCGCTGATGGTCTGGAACAAATTCTGATCGGCCACCAAGTGCGATCCCCAGACGCTGGTCAGCAGCTGAGTTTTGCTGATCATTTCCCCGGGGCTTTCCAGCAGCAGCCTGGCGATGGCGGCGGTTTTCGGCCGCAGCGGAACCGAGCTGCCCCGATGGCTTAGGGTCAGGCTGGATAGATCAAACTCATACTGCTGGAAGTAGCGTTTGGCCATTTGCCGGTTCCTTTTTTGCCCATCTCTCCCGTCGTCGGTGGGGCCCTGGGATCAGGTGGGCTCTATGGTCTCGGACACAAACCCTTTCCAGGTCTTGAGATCCAAAATCCGTGGCAAATGGGTTTGAAAACCTTCCAGCACGCCCTTGGGCAAATCATCTACCCCAGCCACCTTGCCGCCGTAGCCCCGCACCACGGTGCCGCCGGGTTGATCACCCATTTTCATCCAGGGCAGAAATGCGGATTTGTTTTGTAGCTGGGCGTGGACCGGCGCTGATGCCAGGTCAGGGTTTTGCATGTCTTCCAAGGTGGCCGAGTAGGTACCAAAGGAATTGGTGTAGCGGGTTTCGGTTGGGTCGGCAAAACCTGGCGATGACTCAATGGACTGGGTGGCAAGAAATACCCGACCTGCGATGATTTCCAGGGGCAGGGGGTTGGGGTTGTAGCCCATCACGATGTATTTATCTGGCGTATATCCCCGGGGCACCGGACCCAGCAGAAAATTCTGGATTTTTATCGACTCGCCGGTCAGCGGATGTTTCATGTGGGTAAGCGGCGTGTAATCGTCCATGCTGGAGTAGTAGCCCGCTTCATATTTGATCATCTGGAAGGTGTTGTCGGCTTTCGGCTCCCATTGATCAATCAGCAGGTTGTTCATGGTGAACATGGGTACAAAGTTGCCGTCGTGCATATCGGCGTAAATATTCAGCCGGTAGAACGACACCACATCTTGCTTGGCCAGACTGCCCACCAGCTTTACGTGGGCCCTGAGCGCTTCCACCGGATCGGAAAAATCCGGCACCAGTGAGCGCTGGGCGGCGGCCATGGAGATGCCTGGTAAGGTAGAATAAAGGGCCAGGCCGGCGGCGCCTGTCAGTGCCTGTCGTCTAGTCAATCCTGAGAGAATTTTGGTCATTGACGGTTCTCAATCGTTGGAATTTCAGGTCGCCATTTGCGCCGCCCATGAAGTAATGGCGGTAGCCAGCGATGGTCATTAATCACATTACCATCATGTTGGAAAAGGCGTTTCCGTATATTGATATACCAGAAATACCGAATCGGCAAAGTTTTGTGCTCAAAGGGCGGGGGCTGGCTGATGCTCCAGGCAAAACTGAGCCTGAGCTACCGAGGCTCGGACGTTCTCCAGCATGACCCGGGCTGCCGGTGTTAGAGGCCGGTGATTATCCAGTACCAGGCTGGCCTTACGCTTAATAGTGGGCCGGTCGATGGGTAGGATTTGATAGGTATCGTCGGCGAAGCGATTGGTCACCAGCGCCGGCGAGGTCATCAGCAGCAAATCGCTGCTGGACAGGATCTTCATGCCCACCCGGTAGGCATCGGTGCCGACAAACTGGGTAGGTGGGCTCAACTGTTGATCCAAAAACGTATTAATAATGACATCAGTATCCGATGGCCTGGAGTAGGGCACCAGCCAGCCATAGCCCTGCATGTCGGCGAGGCTGAGGGACTTTCTGCTGGCCAGGGGATGGCCGGGCCGACAGGCCACCACGTCCTGAGTGGTGTAGACGGTCTCGGCTCGATAGCCCTGTTTCAACGAATAGTCGTCCACCCCTACCGCTACGAAGTCGAATTCGCCCTGGTAAAAACGCTTGAGCAAAATCTCCGAATAGCCTTCGACAAAGTTCAGCCGCAGTTCCGGACGACTGCGGTGCAGGGCGATAAAGGCCTCTGCAATGATATCGGCAGCAAAGGTCTCGCCGATGCCAATGGTGACCGAGCCCACTTCAGCATCGGCAATGGCTGCCAGCACTGATCGTGCACGTAGGTCCGATGCCAGCTGGGATCGGGCAAAGGGCAGCAGAGCCGTGCCAAAGGCGGTCATGGTGGTGAGGCCGCCGGGGGATCGATCCAACAGGGTCACGGACAGGTCTTTTTCCAGCTTTGCCACGCTGGCGCTGAGGGCCTGCTGGGTAAGCCCCAATTTCCTGGCGGCGCCGGCCAGGGATCCTTCTTCCACCGCGCTGACGAACCGCTCCAGCTGTTTCAGTTCCATGGATAAACCGCCTGTTTGTGAATGACGCTCAAATACAATTATATTTTGTATTTGACAACAAATAAACAAATAAACATCATTAGTGTCCCACGTCAGCCAGTGCTAGTGATATGAGCCAAGCAACCCCCCAAGAAATTCGCCCCACCTTCACCCGGGATGAGCAGTCCAGGAAAGCGTTCACCACCAGTCTGCGCGCCCACGTGCTGGGTAAGCAGGCGGCGCGGATGCGTGAGCATTTTGATGAGGCCATTGAGCCCGAGTTCGAGCGAACCCACGGCCGCAAACCGGCCACCAGTTCTGAAGTGCGGAAGCTGATGAAGGATCAGCGGGACTTCCATTTTTTCAGCAGCATTCGCAGCTGTGCCCAGGAAATGGTTTTTGCCTCGGTGATTCCAGCGGTTGAACGGGATATGGACAGCCTGGCAGAGAAGGCCATTGAGCTATCCAAGGATACTCAGGGGGTAGGCGGCACGCTAACTCTGGATCCGAATTTCCCGGTGCCTGATAACGTCACGCGCCTGGATGTGCACCTGGCACCGGGCAGCTTTCACGCGGAGTTTCGCGACAACGACGTCTCTGCCGGGGCCATTTACGATAGCGCTACCCGGGTGTTCGCCTTCAAGCAGTTCGGTGAAGACATGAACGACATTGGCTTGACCATGTCCAACTACGTGCGTCTTAAGTACCCGGACTTTGCCCCGGAGAAGATCCTGGATTGCGGCTGCACCGTGGGTCACAACACCCTGCCCTGGGCCACCACATTCCCCGATGCCGAGGTCCACGCCATTGACGTGGCGCCGGGGGGGCTGCGTTATGCCAACGCCCGGGCTCAGGCTCTGGGAGTACCGGTGCACTTTCACCAGATGAACGCCACCAAGCTCAACTTTGCCGATAACAGTTTCGACGTGGTGTTTTCTTCCATGTTTCTGCATGAGCTGCCGCTGAAGGATATCCGGGCCTTTTTCAAAGAAGCTTACCGGGTGCTCAAGCCGGGCGGGCTGCTGCTGAATATGGAGCTGCCCCCCAACAATAAAGTCGCCGCCTACCAGGGGTTTCATCTGGATTGGGATTGCTACTATAACAACGAGCCGTTCTATAAGCCGTTTCGCGACCAGGATTATCAGGAGTTGGTGACAAGTGCCGGTTTTAATGCCGAGGACTTTGTTGAGGCGACGATGCCCCGTTACACCTTTGTCTCCGAGGAGGAGTTCGCCGAAGCGGTGAGTAAACCGACGGTTTTTGATGCCCACACAGGACGGATGAATCCGAAGGGAACTCGTTGGTATGGTTTCGGCGGCTTCAAGCGCTGATCAATAAGGTAAGGACGAACTATGAAAACGATTCCTCGCATGGCCCGCGGCCGACGTAACCGATTTTTTCAGGCAGAAGGTGTGGACGAGCTGATGAGCATGGTGCTTGAGCTAACCGCTGAGGTCTCCACCCTGCGCGAGCGCCAGTACGTGATGGAACGGGTGCTGGAACAACACGACCTGCCGGTGGGGCGGGCCATTGAAAGCTGGCAGCCCGGCCCTGATGACGAAACCCAGATGGCCGAACAACGGGCGCGGCTGTTGAGCACGGTGCTACGCACCCTGGACGTGCAGCCAAAAGATGCCGAGCCAACCGAAGAGTTAGAATCTGAAACCACCGATCGCACCCAGGCAGCCTGATAGGGCTTGCTGGCTTCGGCAATAGGGGCTGGGGTGGACGAGGCTCAATAGCGGCAGCTGCCAGATTTGGATCTGTAGGTCTTGATCAGCGGTACGGGCCGCTGATGGTCAACTGTCCTCAAAAGTCTGACTCGTCAAGCGGGATACCAGGGCGGCTGCGTAAAGCAGCTAACCTGAACCGTCGCCAACTCCCAACAAAGCGGTTAGTGTAGTGATCTATTTTTCCAGGGGGTGGACATGGGCAGCAGATTAAAACAGTGGTGGACGCTGGACGCGGAACAG
>CAYGPO010000125.1:0-12594 GCA_964351665.1 uncultured Gammaproteobacteria bacterium
GGAACGTGGCTAATTAGACCAGGCTTGAAGGTTCGGGTTGCCTCCAACGGTGGCTCAATGCAGGCGCCCACATCGTAGGCTCGCGTGTAAGCCGCGTAGGCAACCTCAGCCACCGTTATCGAGGCCTTCTCATCGGCGCTGGTGGTGATTTTGCCTTCACGGATCTGCAGCGAAGATTCTTCGACCTCCATCAGGGCCGCCGCTAGCCGCAACAACATGGCTTTGATATCTGCGGCGGCCAGCGCTGCTGAACCGCCGCCCACTATTGTGCTGCGACCGCTGTAGTTACCAAAGCCATAGGGGCAGGCCTGGGTATCACCCTGCACCAGGCGGATGGTGTCAAAGGGCACGCCCAGTTCGTCAGCGACAATTTGTGCGATGCCCGTTTGATTGCCGGTGCCAGGTGTGGTGACCCCGGTCAGCACGGTAACAAACCCGCTGGGATCCATTTTTACCGTGGACGAATCGTAGCCCGCTACCATGGTGCCGGGGATAGCCCCGCCTTCCGGCGTCAACTCATAGGCAATACCCACACCCACGTAGCGTCCCTGCTCTCGGGCCTGGCTCTGAAGTTCACGCTCGTTGTCGTAATCCAGAAGTTCCAGGGCCTTGGCGACGTTTTGCTGATAGTCACCGGAATCCAGAATTAGCCCGGTAGGGGTCTTTTTTGGGAAGTCGGTTTTTGGCACAAAGTTTAGACAGCGGATTTCCGCTGGGTCCAGCTTCAATTCCCGCGCCGCCCGGTCGATGGCCAGTTCCAGCACGATGGCCGTGGCTTCTTTGCCGTATCCCCGTGACGCGTTCCATGGCGCTTTGTGGGTCACCACCGCGTTCATTAGCACGTCGACGTTGGGTATATCGTAGGGGCCGGGCATGGTAAGGCCGGTCAAAAATGCCATACCCCAACCCGGGCAGGCGGAGGGGGCGCCGGTGTTGGCAATAAATCGGTCACGCAGGCCAAAGATCTTGCCGTCTTTCCTCAGCGCAAGTTCGAGCACGTGATCTTGCTCGCGACCGCCCACCAGCAAACACTCTGCACGGTCTTCCACCCACTTGACCGGTCGATCCAGCAGCTTGGCCAGCAGGCAAATCAGTGCCTCTTCCGGATGCCCATGCATTTTGAGTCCAAACGCGCCCCCCACCGCCGGCGCAACTATCCGGACCTGGTTTTCCGGTAAGCGCAGGGCCTCTGCCAGCACATAGCGCAGGGGGTGAGGATTTTGAGCCGTCGCATACAACACCAGACAACCGGCAAAATGATCCCATACGGCGTTGTATACCCGGGTTTCTATGGGCTGGGTGGATTGTCGGTGGATACCGATGTTAACGCTGGTGATGTGGTCAGCCTGAGCGAAGGCCTGGTCTACATCGCCCCCCATAAACGGCACGGTGAGAACCGTATTGTTGTCCCACTCCGGCACCACCTTGGGGGCATCATCAGCCACCGCTTGCCGGCCGGTGATCACCGCTTCCAGGGGTTCATAGTCCACCCGAACTTTGCTGGCTGCGTAGCGCGCGGTACGTTTGTCCTCGGCAACCACCACCGCCACCGGCTGACCGAAGTAACGGGCTTCGTCCTTCGCCAGGCACAGTATGGGCGTGAAGTTACCCCCTACAACAGCCGGGTCCAGATAGTGAGGGATGGGGTCTAAGTGCTCGCCAGCCTCAGCCCCATCCATGGCTTTGACAACGCCATGAACTTTAAGCGCACCATCCAAATTGACAGACCGAATCCGGGCATGGGCGTGGGGACTTCGAACGATATGGGCGTGTAGTTGATTCGGCAGTTTTATGTCGGACGTGTAGGTTGCCCTGCCCGCGACAAAGGCCGCACCATCCCGAGAGCGAACTGAACGCCCTACGTAGCCATCAGAGTCATGGTTGGACATAGTCTCGCCTTTTAAAATTGGATAGAAAACTCCGCATGGATGTTCCGCGGCATGCCCGGTGATAGATAAGCTCCGCCAAATTCCGGGGCCGGAATCACCTCATCGATAATGGTCTCATCCAGTAAGTTGTTGGCGACCAGATGGACAGACCAGCTGGGCGCCCTATAGCCGATGCGAAGATCCAGCACATCAAATGAGTCGCGTTCAGTGCGCGAGTAGTCCGCTGTACCAAGACCAGGAAAGACTAGATCAAAGACGGTTCGAACTGTTTGGTCCTGTACGGTGTGGAACCAGGTAGGCCCGGTGAGCCGCCAGTCGACCCGGGCCTCCATGGCGCCGCCGTTGTTGAGGGGGAAATTAAAGGCCGCGCCCAGGTTTGCGGTGTAGTCAGCGGTGTAAGGGCTCTCATTTCCTACGGTATTAGGCCGGGACCGATTTTCCTGAATCTCGCTATCAATGGCGTTAAACGATGCGTACAGGTCAAGGTTGTCATGTACGCCCCAGTTGGCGCCAAGCTCGATACCCTGGATATCAACCTCATCAATGTTGGTCACCACACGCAGCAGCCCGAAGCCGCCGGTGTAAAACTCAAAAAACTGCATGTCGTCTACACTGGTGGAATAGGCGGCTACGCTGTAATCGACGGTTCCAAAGCGGCCCTTAGCGCCGATTTCAAAGGAACTGGAAGTCTCTTGTCGGTAGTCGTCGTTAACCAGCAGGGTGGCGCCCAGGGGTATATTGAAATTGTTGTTGACGATGGCGTTGCTGCCCTGGTTGTTAAAGCCGCCGGCTTTGAAGCCAACACCCCAGTTGGCATACAGGGAGACGGCATCGCTGGGCTTATAGGAAACGCTGACCTTGGGCTGCCATTCGTCGTAGGTTTCGGACTTAGGGGGAATCGGCCCGGAGGCTGGCAGGCCCGGGTTGATGGGCAGTCCAGTGGCCGGGTCCAGTACGTTGGGCACCAGGTTCTCTACGTCTCGTTCTTCCCGGTCGTAGCGCAGCGCCAACGACACGGACCACAAATCACTGATGTCGTAGTCAAAGGAGCCAAATACCGCAAACACTTCGGTATCAAACTGATCATGGAACTGCAGCGACGTTGGGCTGATGGAAGACGGAGGATTGAAAAGATTAAGGTCCGCGCCCAGGCCCTGATCTTCCAATATCGCAACGCCAGCTTCGCGATCGATATCCAGATAATAGACTCCCGCTGACCAGGACATGGGGCCTGTGCCGTTGGATGATATTCGGGACTCAAAACTCACATCACTCTGGTCGCGAATCTGGTACTGAATGCCGTCGCAGGTTGTGGCACCGAAGGGGCCGTAAATTGAGGTGAATGGGTCGGGCAAAAGCAGCTGCGGCGACGGGAACTGATAGCCAGACGCAAACAGCGAATTACGAGACTCACTGCATGATGGCTGCAGTTCAAAACGGTAAAAGGAAGCAGAGGTATCGTCGGCCACAAACTCCTGAGACACATCGGAGTACAGCACCCAGCTGGTCCAGGTGAAGTTATCCAGCTCCACATCGGCCTTGAGAGAAAACTCAAAAGACTCCTGATCGTTATCGCCCAAAAAATTATTGGTGTATTGGAACGGGTGACCTTCCACAGACTGATTGAAATCTGGATTACCCAGCGCGGCCTCAAAGCCGGGCAGATTAAAAATGGCGTTGTAGTTCAGAGGCACCGCATCCACGTCGTTGTAACGGGCCTTCATGTCCAGGGTGACCGCATCAGTGGCATCCCAGACCAGACGGCCGTCGATGCTGTAAGTCTCCATGGAATCAACCGTTGAACCCTGGGTCGCGGGGGTGGGGCCAGTGTTTTCGAAAAAACCGTCGGTTTCAGCCCAGTAGCCGGACAAGGCGTAGCCAAGCTGATCGCTAAGCCTGCCGGTGACGCTGCCGCGCCCCTTGAAGGTCGAAAACTCGCCGCCGCTGGCGGTAGCGCGAAATTCAGTTTCGTCCGTCGGCCCTAGAGTTCGCACCACAATGGCGCCGGCAGCTGCGTTGCGACCGTAATAGGCTCCCTGGGGGCCTTTCAGAATCTCCACCTGCTCCAGGGTTCCCTGGATTTGATTAAGCTGCGCGGTGTTGGTTTTCAAAATACCGTCGACCACCAGCGCCACGTTGTTCTCGGCATCTCGGGCACCGTTGATGCCACGAATATTGATCTGGGTGTCGCCAACTTCGGCGGTGCTGGTCACGATGGTCACACCGGGCACAAACTGAACAATATCCTCTATGTTCTCCACCCCGGTATCGCGTATCGCTGTTGCCGTCATTACCGAGACAGAGGCGGGAATATCCTGCAGGCTTTCCTCGACCCGGCGAGCCGTCACCACTACCTCTTCAAGATCAGACGAACCTACAGAGTTTTGCGCGTTGATTTTCGGAACTGCCGCTAGCGCCAGCGCAATTCCCAATGCCAGTTTCCGCACCTGCTTTCTCCTCCAATCAATTGAGGAATCAGGCTGACACGACTGGGAGGGCCGGTCAACATTATTAGCCCATCGCGGCTATTGAACAGCCCGCAGCGCAAGACTTTTTTTCGGATAACCCCGCTGATGTCGGTTCAGCAAGGGAGTTTCATCCGCGCTACACTGGGGGTCCTCGAATGGATCCAAGGGGCAGCTTGTGCAGGCATTTCGTTCACGTCCCACGGGGCGATACGCGGTTATCATCATTTTGTGTCTGCTGGCCTTCTCCGCCCTTGGCCAGACTTCGGGCAAATCACCACTGCCTGATGAGTGGCAGGCACTGAACATCATCGACGTGACTAGCCATCCCTGGGATCAACCCTCGCGGTTTGCCTCCCGCACCAAATCGTTTTTCCGCACGCCGGATGAGGGGTCGTTAATCTACGTTGAATTTTCTCCAACCTGGAAGATTGAACCGGGCAAAGATCGACTGGGCCCTCATTATCACTACTTCCACGAGTGGGCCTATTTATTGTCCGGGGATTTTGTCATCCACGAACCAGTTAGCCCCTATCAAAAACACGGCGCAGCCTACCGCTTTGTTGAAGGCACCTGGCTGGATCGGCCCGCCTATACGCTGCATGGCGGGGACTGGGAGACCGGAGGCCTGCGGCCGCAAAACCCGTCCCGAATGATCATCATGGAAGAAGGCGATGGAGGGGTCGTAACTTTCGGTCCCACCGGCGACCATTTCAAACCCGATTTCCCTGACAGTCGGCCTAAAAATTACGATCCTGACTGGCAAAAGGTAAGCCACTTCCCGCGGCCCTGGATTATCGATTCATCCAGCGCCCTGGAATGGGAATGGGATTCTGAGGTGGCGGGTCGGATGGTCAAATGGTTAAGCGACGATGGCAATGGATTTCGCGCCCGCATGATAAAAATCCCGCCGGGTTGGTCAGCGCCAGAGACCGGGGGCAAGCAGTTTTATCGCAACGCCCATCGCCTTCGCTATATGCTTTATGGCGACATGCAGGTTTGGTCATTTGCGGGACCCAACGATACCGGCAAGGCAATGGCCGTTAATCAAGACGACTTTATCCATCAGCCCCCCGACAGTCTGTGGGGCTACGGCGACGGGCCAGTGACCCAACAGGGTGCCGTGTGGCTGGAGGTGACTTACAGCCACGGCTTGAAGGTTGGCGGCGGCCCCATTGAAAGCCCCGTACAGATTCCCTGAGCCCATAGTGCAATGACATTTAAGGAGGCAATCCATGTCCGACATTTCTCGACGTAAGTTCATCGGTTCCAGCGCTGCACTGGCCGGGGCTGCTGCCCTGCCCCTCTCAAACCAGAGCCAGGCGGCTGACATGGCTGGATCCCACACCATAATGACCACGGCCAAGGCCCCTTACGCGCCGGCCAAGATCATCAACACCGAGGCCATGGCTTGGCCGCAATCCGATCACCCGCTGGGCTGGAGTATCAAGACCCTGTTCAACAACGATGCCACCGGCGATCACCTGGTGCTGATCCGCGTTGGCATTGGCTCCCCCGGCGGCAAGAATCATTACCACGATTTTCATGAGTGGGCTTACTGGCTCACTGGCGACTTCGTTAACAACGAGTATGCCAGCCCTGAGCAGCGCATCGGCTTTTTCCAACAGTTTCGGGAAGGCACGTTTCTGGACCGGCCAGCCTACAGCCTGCACGGCGGTGAAGACGGCCGGCTGGATTCTCAGGTTGGGGGCACCTGCCTAATCATGGAGGAAGGCGGCAAGACCGTTTGTGTCATTCCTGGCGAGCCAGAATATAGCGAGGAATGGAAGGACGTTAAAAAATGGTCCGTTCCGCGCATTGTTGACACCTTGTCAGAGATTCCTTGGGAGCCGGAAGGTCAGTTTGAAGGGGTTTCCATCAAACGACTGGCGGACGACCCGGCTCGAGGCTTCCGCGCTCGCCTCTGGCGAATCCCCCGGGGCTGGACCAGCAGCAACGCACCCCAATTTGCTCGCGCCCATTACTTCAAGCAGGCCCATCAGTTTAATTATGTACTCGCCGGGGACCTTCGGGTAGCGGCCCATGAAAGCCCTCAAGGCTCGGCCCAGGTGGTGGATTTGAGCGAAGACTTTTACTTTGAGCGACCGCCGATGGCTGTCTGTGGACTGGCCGACGGGGCGGTAACCGAGCGCGGCTGCGTGTGGCTTGAGGTCACCTATGGCAAAGGCACGTCAGTGCCAACGATCCCCATCGAAGATCCCGTTTATGTATGAAGAGAATTCGCGCTGACCTTCAGCTGCTGAAAATGGCGCAGGAGTCCGCTCCGCCCTTGACGCCGCCGCTGCACAGGTCGGCCATGATGTCGCGCCAGCTCACGATACCCAAGGGCCGCTGATCCGAGTCCACCACGGGCAGACAGCTGACCCGGTTAGCGGTCAGCAGGCAGGCGGCCTCGCGAATGCTGGCCTCAACGGTGACCACCACCGGCTCTCGGGTCATGATCTGATGGGCTCGTTTGAGCAGGGTATCCAGGTCACTCTTCGTCGCGGCTAGGGTGCCAACCCGGTGGCTGATAGATTTCAACAAGTCACGGTCGGACAATACGCCGCGTAGTTGGCCATGGCTGGTCACCAGCAAATGATGGAATTTCAGTTCGGCGAACAGATTGCGCACGGTTTCCAGGGTATCGTCCATGGCGATGCTGACGGCGGGACTGCTCATGATTTCAGACACTGACATTTCGTAAACTCGGCGGTTGGACCACTATCTAAATAACACAATGGTAAGGGTCGGCCGATAGCAGAAAATCTTGATGGATCTACCCGATGCAGGCGACGCAGCCCTTTGAAACGCTGCGTCGCCTGCCTGTCAGTTTCAGATAGCTTGATGGGTCAGGAGCCGACCACGCCCCCGCCTATCCGGGTGATGACGATGGTGCAATCACGCGGTACGGTCACCCCATCGGGGGCGGCTGGGAAGTTGGTAGCGCTGGGGTTGCCGTTGCCAGGGTGCTGCATGTTGACCATGGCGGTTTGTTGATCCGGCGTTTGTGCCCAGCCGGTAATTTCGTCGCTGGCCACACCAACAAACAAACGTTTGGGCGTTGGCAGTTCGCCGGGGCCCAGGGGCTGGGTGGTGTCGAACACCGTCAGCTGGTCCTGTAGCCCGTCAGGCTGACCGCCGTCGGTGCCGATGAAGAGCCGGCCATCCCGATCCGCGTAAGCGGCATCTGGGTCGGTGAAAACCTCCTCCGTACCTCGGGTGTCGGAGGCCAGAACAAAAAACTCCCATTGGAACCTCTTGCCTAGACCAAAACCGCTGTCGGTGGTGCGGATGATGTGACCGTCGCTGTTCGGCGCTTCGGGATTGGCTGAGTTGGGCTCAGTTCGACCGGAATTGTTGGTTAGGGTCCAGAACACACTCTTGCCGTCGGCAGCGATGGTGGTCCATTCCGGCCGGTCCATGGGGGTGGCACCCAGGAGGTCAGATGCCAGCCGGGTGTTGACAAGAATCTCGGCATCGCTGGCGAAATGTGCTGAAAGCAGGGGGTTGTTGATCGATAGCTTTAGCCATTCGCCGTTGTTGTCCGCATCGAAGCGGGCCACATAGAGCCTACCTTCGGCAAGGGGGTTCACACCCTGGGCAATGGCTTGGCGCCAGGGAAGCTTGGAGATAAACTTGTAGCAGTAGTCCCCCGCCTGATCGTCACCCATGTAGCAGACAACCTTGCCATTCATCGCTTCCTGAATGGCGATGGCTTCATGCTTGAAGTTGCCAAGGGCGGTGTGCTTAACCGGTGGCTTGTTGGGGTTCTGGGGGTCGATCTCTACGATCCAGCCAAAGCGGTTGTGTTCATTGACGTAATCCGGATTGGAAATGTCGAAGCGCTCGTCAAACTGGTGCCAGCCGTAACCGAAGCCATTTTCAGAGAAGCCATAGCGTATCTGTTTTTCACTACGCTGATAGCTGGGGTCGTTGTAGCCAAAGTAGCCGTTGAAGTTTTCTTCACAGGTCAGGTAGGTGCCCCACGGGGTGTAGCCGTTACCACAGTTATTGACAGTGCCTCGTGGAATATTGCCGGCGGGGTTTTCCAGGAAGTGAGTGCCTGCTACCGGTCCATCGAATTCCACTGGTGTATTGGCAGTTATGCGCCGGTTTCGGTTGTCGAAGACAACACCCCAAATTTGGTTGACATCCTTGGCGACACGCACTACCGAGCAGCCATGGCCGGCCTGGGAAAGGCGAACATCTTCAAGGGATTGCGGAAACGCTTTGCCCAACAGGTGGGGATTGGTGCCAAACTCGTGATTGATGCAGAGCATGCCATCATCGTTGGAGTTGCCGTTCTCCGGAAACAGCCACATACCGTCATGACCGATGCCTATCTGGTTTTCCTGCTCGGCGGCCGTGGGACGATAGCTGGGATCGCCTGCGTATTCGGGAACGCCGGGCTTGATCGGCGTACCCCAGGGAATCAAGGTCTGATAGGTATAATCCGGAGAAATCACTGGCACTCTGGCGCCGTCACTGAACAGCTCGTAGTCGGCGATGGTGACCGGCGCAAAATTGACCAGGTTACCGCCTACACCGGCGCCGACGCCTGAGCGAGCGAGCAGCATCGGAGGAGTAAAAAAGCTCGCAACGGCGGCGGCCAGGCTGCCGCGCAGAATATTTCGTCGAGTCATGCTGGCGATACGGACTTCCGCGAAGGGCGTGTTGCCAGAGGTGTTGGTGGATACGTTTTCCAGTTGGTCGTGGATGGCGGCGTTGTTGCCGTCAAAATCGTTAGCGCCCATGATCTGTTTTTCTCCCTGAGTCAGTGATCAATCATTGGATGGAAGGGAAATTATCAGTAGCAGATTTCAATCTTGTTTCACTAATATGAAGATCCATTCATATTTCAAATAGGATGACAAAGCGCTGGCAAACCATCACAGCAGCGGGTGTCGCGAGCCAGAAGTAATCCCATGGCGTTGCTGTCTTGGTTAACCTGCCACTCCTGTTTTTTGGGGATCCCAGGGCCTGGGCAAGGCAAGCCTTCAAGGGAAAATTTTGTATACACTTACCCCATGACCAGCCCAAACTCAGACCAGCTTGCCGATACCCGACGCCCATTGATGATGTTGGCAGTACGGATCTCGATTTATTACGTGGTGATCGGGCTGATCGCGGCCACCCTGCTTTCCCTGGCGCCCTCGGTGGCGAAGCATTTTCCCATTGGCGGTTTGGAGCAGGTGGCGGGCGACGACCCGGCGCTGAGGGAACTCAACAAGGCGCTAACCAACGGCGACCGGCTGGAGGCGGCAGAAATCAGTTCGGCGCCGCCGCCCCCCGTCGCCCGCATGAGCCGTGCGATCCGACTGTTTCTGGCGATGCTGTGCACCATTGCACTGATGCTGCCGGTGTCCTGGCTCTACCAATGCATCCACTTAAACGGCGAGCAGGACCATTCTCTGGATGAAACCGCCCTGATCCTGCCTACGGTGGTTGCGGGCATCGTCACGGTGGTGCAACACAGCCTTGCCCTGGCCTTTAGCCTGGCAGGAATAGTAGCGGGGGTGCGCTTCAGGCGGGCCCTTAGTGACACCTTCGATACCCTGTTTATTTTTGTCGCCATAGGTGTAGGCATTGCCGCTGGCGTGGGCTCCATTGAGATTGCCGCGGTGATGACGGTATTTTTCAACTACGCAACCTTAGGCATCTGTCTGTTCGGCGACGGCCTTGAAACCCAGCACGCAGCGGTGAAGAAAAACGAGCGGCGCCTGCGCAAAGAGCAGGAAGCGGCCCTGCAGCGGGAAACGGCCGAAAGCGCCGACAACACTCAACCGGTAGATAAGCCATGAACCAAACCCTCGATGGGTTAAAACATCGCTGGCTGTTATTAGCCCTGACGATTTTGCTATCTGCCTGCATGGCCCAGGCCACGGAGAGAGACGGGGTTGATCGAGTGGTGGCCGTGGGCGACCTTCATGGAGATTTCGAACAGTTTGTCGCCGTGCTGCGTGATGCCGACCTGATCGATGAAAAAAACCGCTGGACCGGCGGCGACACCCATCTGGTACAGATCGGCGATGCCCCCGATCGGGGCCCGGATACCGATAAAATCATCGATCTTTTGAAAAAACTCGAGCGCCAGGCAAAAAAGCGTGGCGGCGAAGTCCACGCCATGATTGGCAATCATGAGGCGATGAACATGAGCGGCGACCTGCGCTACGTGCACCCCGGCGAATACGCCGCCCTAACCGATCGCCGGTCGCGTAAACGCCAGGACGATTATTACAAACGCAGCGTTCAGTACATTAAAGACCGTACCCCCGAACCTGAGTGGCCCGCTTTCGACCAGGCTCACCGGCAGGCCTTCGACCACAAGTATCCCCTGGGCTATGTTGAGCATCGAACGGCCTGGGCCCCGGATGGGGAATTTGGCAAGTGGGTATTGGGCCACGCCGCGGTGGTGCGGATTAATGACAGCCTGTTTGTGCACGGCGGCATCGCCCCGGAGCAACCCCTGCTGACAGTGGAACAAATCAACGCTCAGGTCCGCCAGGCGCTGTTGGAGGCGCTGACTAGCAATGATGAAACCATCATCAATGCGGCCGATGGCCCCCTGTGGCATCGGGGACTGAGCGTGATGGCGGAAACCCCGGAAAACCAAGCGTTGCTGGACACCATGCTGGATTTTTACGGCGTAAAGCGAATCGTTATCGGCCACACGCCCCTGGCTGGCACCATCCTGCCGCGATTTGGCGGCAAGGTGATTTTGGCCGACGTGGGACTATCCAAATACTACGGCGGTGCCAGAGCCTGCCTGGTGATAGACCAAGATGGCCCGGCAGTGCTGTTGGAAGGCCAGCGCGTTGCGTTACCCAACCCCGATGATGGCGTCGACGGGCTGGTGACCTATCTGCAAGCTGCGGCCCCGCTGATGAAAGATTCAGCTAAGATCCAAAAACTGATCAACCAGCTTGTCAGCGACAGTGCTCAATAATGTGCTTGCGTGCCTGCTCCGGCGCATCAATAATTTCGTAAAATTCGCGGACATAACTTAAGGCGCTTTGGCGCGATTTTTCTGCCAGCAACTCCGACGAAAAAATCTGCACCATCGCTTCCCGCTGGGCGCTAAAACGCTTAAAGGCCCGGGTCCAGACGCCCTCGTCTGGCTTACATAAACCGGTGAAATAGCGCTTGCGCACGGAATTGCCGGGAACGCTGTCCGGCGCTCGGGCATAGGAAGCGTTGACGATGCCGGCGTGGTCGAAGTCATAGGGCACCGGCAGCAGCCCGCCGCCGGGCTCAGCGTTATCCAGTAGCCGGGCGTTGTGACAGCAGGTGCGACCGGCTGGAGCCCGGGAGGTTGAGTAGTCGTTGTTGCCGATAAAAAACTGAAACACCTCCACCAGCGCCGAATGTTCCGGGTCCAGTCGAGACATCGCCACATCCTTCTCGATGAGCTTGGCACCAAGCCTGCTGGCGGTGTCCTCATCACTTTCGATCATAAAGGCAAAGTCGGTTCGAGACTTACCCCCGCTTGGCTCAGCGTAGGTTAACTGCAGCAGCCGGGTACGAAAATGCAGGTCGGTGAGCTGGGCATAGGCCTGATAGCTCAGATACTCCAGCATCAGCCACTCCCTGGCCCGAGCGCCGGGACCGCAGGGGCCCACCAGCTTGACCTTATCCTGGCCCTTAAACAGCGTGCCCTTGACCTGGGATTTTTTGAAGTTGATCTGCAGAGGCACAAAGCGGCAGTTTTCCCGACGAAAATTACCCCTGGATCGAACTCCCACCGCAAGCTCAACGAGCTCACCCGTCTCCGTGACATAGGTCCAAACCCCGTCAAAGGACGGCCGTTTCGGATCGTTCCGGGCCCGATAGAGAGATTTGTGGGGCGCCGTCAGCGTGATCAATAACGGTGATCGGTCCTGATAAAGGGATGATTCAGCGGCCAAAGCCGGCCAGCTAACCACCGCCGCGGCTATACAAAGCAGACCGTTAATTGCCCGGTATAAAGACACCTGATCCTCTGCTGATTCCGCTAGGGTGCTGCCAGTTTATCGCGTCGCCGGCCTGCTCGCTCCCCATCAAAAAGCCGAGAGCAGCCCCCAGTGCACCCTCAAAACTCTTCCCCCTCCAGATCCGCTGCCGCACGCTGGCGCTGGCAAGGGCCAAAAAAATGTGTAAGATGTCGCTCCCGCTTTGGGGCGATTAGCTCAGTTGGGAGAGCGCTGCAGTCACATTGCAGAGGTCACTGGTTCAAGCCCAGTATCGCCCACCAATTAAAT
>CAYGPO010000126.1:0-12547 GCA_964351665.1 uncultured Gammaproteobacteria bacterium
GTGAGACAACGGAAAATGACATTTTTCGTTGTCGATGTTGAAAACGCCATGGATGACTTTTTCAACAGCCTGCTAGTGGTCCTGGCTAGGGGCAAATCACCGGCGCGCACTCAAACGAGTCTTTAAATACCAAGCTAAACAACGAGCCGAGAAAGCCCTCATCGAGTTTCCAAAGCTCACGGCCGTCCTGGCCGTTGTCCCCTTCAAACAAAAGCCGGTTGCCCACCACCCACGCCTCACCCCGGGGTGAGCCGTCTGCAATACCGGGGTTGATATCGCTGATCAGCGCTACGCCGCCGATGCTGCCGTCCGCCGCCCACCACTCAAACCCGTGGTCCGGTGTTTGGGCACGAAAGATTAAGTGATTGTCAAAAACTACCCAGGGCCGCGGCACAGCATTGCTGGGACTACTACTAAGAGTTGCCACCAGTTCTGCATTATTGCCGGCTACTCGCCAAAGCTGGGGGCCGTTGGGTGACTGTCCACCGAAATACACGTGGCCGTTGAACTCAACAAACTTCTCGGGATTGGAGTCCGCCTCGCCCGGGGCAACGTCGGCAATCATGAAAGTCCCTGCACTGGTGCCGTCGCTGCGCCACGGCTCAACGCCTTCATCCTCGGTGCGGCCGGCGAAGTACACCACGTCGGCAATGGGGTCGCCGGTAAAAGCCGGTGAGCTGGCGTAGCCGCTGCCAATACCGGGATTGATTGCCACCACCCGCTGCGCCACATCACTACCATTGGGTAGGACCCAGGGCTCCAGGCCTTCGGCGTCGTCATCAGCGCTTGCCATAAACAGCCAGCCGCCAGCCAGCGGCCAATAGCCATTGCCAAAGTTCAGCCTGACGTTGTTGAGAGCCAGGATCTCCGTTGCCTGATCTTGAACTAAACGGTGAGGTCGATTGCCAATGGTGGGCGGGGTCAGTGGCCGTGCTGTAAGCAGTGCAGTAACCGCATCAACAGGTGTCAACGCGCTGGCATTGGAACTGCCCTGATTGCCGTTGATATCAACATAAAGCACCGGGCCGCTGCCCGAATTGGCCCACCAGATTTCCCGCTCGCCATTGTTGTCTGACGCGGTGACCAGCACCCTGCCACCGACGATGCCAAGCCAGGACGGACTGGAACTTGCCGGGCCCGGCCGAATATCGAAAAGTTGCGGAACACCGGGAAATGAAGAGATGGCCCATAGCTCGCTTCCCGCAACGCCATCATTGCCGTTGAAGAAAACCGTGCCGCCCACGCTGCCTCGGAAAATCGGAAACGACCCATTGGATCCCATTTGCAGATCGGTAAGCTGCTGGGTGCCCTCGGGCGTGCCGTCGCTGATCCATGGCTCCATGCCATCGTTTCCATCGTCAGCACGGAAAAAAAACCGGCCATTATTGACGATGCCATCCAGAGACTGCTGGCCGTTCGGGCCGGGCCAGATGTCTCGCAACATTTCCGGCTGGGCCAGGACGGTGCCTGAGACCACGCAGCCTGCAAGCAGTGCGGCAATTGAGTGGCTATGCATTGGGAAAACTCCTGACTGTTGGTGTCCTGCCGATGAGTCGATCGCTCACCGTGCACCCTAACTAACGCTCAGCTCGGCCAATCTGCACAGATTGGGAACCGCAAATGGCGGCACTGCGGAAAACCCGCTTCAGGGCGCCGCAAAACGGTCCGCAAAAACCGCCTCCGGTAACGGCGCAGACTCCCAGCCCGCAAAAAGGGCCGGGCCTCTTAGCCCAGCGCTGACCGCTGCTACAATTGGCCTAACAGCGACGCGGAAGATGCTGTGATGAGCCTTACCCCCGAACAGCGTGACCAGTGGCGCCAGGCCAATAAACTGTTTGAACGGTTTGTGACTGAGCAGCCTGCAAGCCTTGATGATTGGCTAAGAGACCTGAGCACTGAAGAACCGGTGCGCCAACGCTTGTTGGAATTAGTGAATGCTCACCAGGCCACCCAAAGCCCCCTGGACCGGTCCATGGGCGAATGGTTGCCTGACAACCCCCCAAGACCTGTGGAAGACCCCTTAACGGGGCGGGAGTTTGGCGAGTGGATTTTGCTGGAAGCCCTGGGACGGGGCGGCATGGCAACGGTTTACAAGGCTCGCCGCAACACCGACCAATTCGATCAAATCGCCGCCATCAAGCTCCTCAACGTGGGTCTGATCAGCAGCCGACTGCGAGAACACTTCCAGCGGGAACAGCAGATTCTCGCCGCCCTGCAGCATCCCCACATCGCCAGTCTGCTGGACGCCGGGGTGGCCGAGGACGGCACTCCCTTTATTGTTATGGAGTATGTGGACGGTCTGCCCATCGACCAGTTTTGTGCCAGGGAAAACCTGACCGATGAAAAACTGATCCAGCTGTTTCTTCAGGTATGCGATGCCGTGGCATTCGCCCAGCAGAACCTGATTGTGCACCGGGACATCAAGCCCTCCAACATCATGGTGGACAGCCGCGGTGAGTCCCGCCTGCTGGACTTTGGCATCGCCCGGCTGATTGAAGATCAGGACAGCGACGCCACCACCACCCGGGCATTTACCCCTGGCTACGCCGCCCCCGAGCAAAAGGCCGGGCAGCCGGTGACCACCGCCACCGACGTATTTGGTCTGGGCATGGTGTTGTTTGAGCAGCTGTCAGGAATCCGAGCCAAAGCCGTGGACAGCGGTGAATTCAGCCCCGCAGACATTGCCACCCTGCGCCGCCGGGACAGTGATCTTGCCAACATCGTGGCGATGGCGGTTCGGCCGGAACCACAGCGGCGCTATGCCTCCGCCGCTGGCTTGGCCCGGGATTTGCGCCTTTGGCAACAAAACCGGCCAACCCTGGCCAGTCCGGATTCCGCTGCCTACAGGCTGGGCAAATATCTGAAGCGACACAAGGTGGGAGTGATCGCTGGGCTGCTGGTCAGCGCCATTGGCGTGACCGGCATCACCAGCACCCTGTGGCAGGCGCGAAGAGCCCAGCAGGCCCTGGTGCAGGCCACCGCCAACGCTGAGCAGGCCCAGGCGGTGCAAAATTTTCTGATCGAGATGTTTGACGGCGCAGACCCTTGGATCAATCAAAACCAGCCCCTGACCGCCAATGACCTGCTGGACACGGCGCTACGAACCCTACCCCTGCGGCTAGATGAGTACCCGCTGCAAAAGGCCTCGGTGATGCAAAGCCTCAGCCAGATCTTGCGCAACCTGGGAAGAAACCAGGACGCAGCCCTGCAGGCCGAACAATCCGCCGCGCTGTTTGACCAGGCAAACCGGCCCGTGGACGCCACCCGAGCCAGCCTGCAGTTGGCCAACGTGCTGGTTGATAGCATTGAGTACGAGCGGGCAGAGCCGCTCCTGAAGTCCATCATCAGCGCCACCCATGCTGCTGGGACCGCCGCCGACAACCTGAAGGCGCGAATGGATCTGGCACGACTGTATACGGCGCTGGGTCGACTTGAAGAACAGACCGAACTGATTTCCGGGCTGAAAAGTGACCTGCCGCTGATTGTTGATGACCCGAAGCAGCAAGAGTTGGTGGGTGCTATCTACGCTACGATTGCGGAAAACCATGAAAACCTGGGCCAGTACAGCCAGGCCCTGAGAGCGGCCAGACAGGCCGAAGTATGGATGGTCAAAGCCCTGGGGCCGGATCATGCGACGGTTGCAGATACCCTGGGCTATCAGTCCACCGCCAGCTTTCATTTGGGCAACTGGGACGATGCCGAGCAGACCATGAACCGGGCCATCACCATCATGCAATCCCGTTATCCTGACCAGCATCCCAATTTGATGTGGGCCCGCTATCAGCTGGGCCGAATACTGCTGGACGGCGGGCGGTTTGAACGGGCCATGAACCACTACCAGGCCTTTTACCAGGTTTGCGTTAAGCAGCTGGGGCCCAACGATCCTAGAACCATCATGGCCCAGACCAACCTGGGACTGAGCTATCAGGGGGTCGGAAAACTTGAACAGGCACGCCAGGCCCTGGCCAGCGCGGTTCCGGCGATGGCCGAACAGGCCGGCGATAATCCAAAGGTCGGAGTGGCCTCGGTTCGCTTCGCTTCGGTGTTGTCAGAACTGGGACAGCGGGCTGAGGCCGATGAAAAATTTAGTCAGGGTCTGGATTTTATCGCCCGTACCGCTGGTGCCGGCCATCCCCTGCACGCCCGGGGACAGATCACTCTGGCACAGCATCAGCTGCGTAGCGGCCAACCGACCCTGGCCCGGCAAACCCTGGAGCAGGCCTTACCGATACTAATCGAGGCCTTCGGCCAGGAGCATGAATTTGTCTGGATCGCTCAACTCCACCTTGGATTGACCCTGGCCCAGCTGGAACAGGCCGATGCCAGCAGCCTGATCAGCGCCGCCCTAACGGCTCTGAGCGATGAGCGCTATGAACAGAAATATCGCACGCTGCTGGAACGGGCCCGCAAGGTCACACTACTGGAGTAGGCCATGAAGTTGTTTTATTCCCCATTTCATAGTTTCACCCACAAGACCCTGGTGGTTGCCCATGAGGCAGGCCTATGGGATGAGATCACCCGGGTGCCGAGCTTTCCGTTTCGTAATCTGGACAAACAATTTGTCACCGGAAAATATGATTTATCCCCCATTGCTCCCCTGGGCAAAGTGCCTTGCCTGGCGACGGAAGATGGCACGGTGCTGTATGGCAGCCAGACCGTCACCGAGTACCTTGACCATCGCGGATCCAATACATCGCTGTATCCGCCAACCGGGCCTAGGCGCTGGGACGCTCTGCGGCGAATGGCTCTGGGGGACAGTGTGTTTGAATTCGCCGTGCAGTTGAGCATGGAGGCCTGGGTGGGGGAACCCGGCCGTCGGAAAAGCCTGTTCCAATGGTTATGGCCGAAAATCTGTGCAAGCCTGGACTACCTGGAAACCAGCACTGAACTTGAATCGGCCTTTGATATTGGGTCCGTCGCCATGCTGCAGGGACTGAGCTATCTGGCGGGCAGGGCAGACTCAACACCCGACGACCCGGTCCATCCCAATTTCAACTGGCGCCAGGGGCGGCCCCGCCTGTCCCGATGGTACGACAAGTCCATGACCAGGCCCTCGGTAACATCCCATTTCGAGAAAGAGTATGTTGGTGATCTTTCCCCGGCCAATCACCAACGTCACGTGGATGAAGTGCTGGCGGCACAACGGGTCGCACAACGGGCCGAACAATAAGCAGGGAGACAGAGCCAATGATTGATCTGTATTACTGGCCCACCCCAAACGGGCATAAGGCCTCCATCATGCTGGAGGAAACCGGCCTTAAGTACACGGTTAAACCCGTCAATATTCTCAAAGGCGAACAGTTTGCTGCGGATTTTCTGGCCTTAAGTCCCAATAACAAGATCCCCGCCATGGTTGACCATGAGGGCCCGGGCGGGGAAACACTGAGCATTTTTGAATCCGGCGCCATGCTGATTTATCTGGCGGAAAAATCCGGACAATTCCTGCCCAGCGATCACAGCGCCCGCTTTGATGTGCTGCAGTGGCTGATGTTTCAGGTGGCCAGTATTGGCCCGATGTTTGGTCAGTGCGGCCACTTTCTTGGATACGCGCCGGAGCCGATTCACTACGCCATTGACCGGTATCGCAACGAAACCCTGCGGCTTTATCAGGTGATGGATCAACGCCTGGCCACGGCGCCCTATCTGGCCGGCGAGTATTCCATTGCCGATATCGCCACCTGGCCCTGGGTGGACGTGCGCTGGCTGCACAACATCGACATCAGCCAGTTCCCCCATGTTGAACGCTGGTACCAGGAGATTGGAAAGCGTCCTGGGGTTCAGCGAGGCCGAGGAGTGATGGCCGAGGATATGGTCATCGGCAATCCCAGTGACGAAACCCGCGAGGTGTTTTTCGGCGCAACCCAAACCCACAGGCAGTGACATTATTGTTGGCTAGGCCAGCAGCCTATCCAGGTGGTCGGCAAAAGCTTTGCGTTCGGTATTGCTCATGGCCGGCGGCCCACCGGTATTGATCCCGCTGGCTCGCATGGTGTCCATGAAATCTCGGATATTGAGCCGGGCGCGGATGTTTTCCGTGGTATAAAGCTCACCTCTGGGGCTCAGGGCCAGGGCCCGTTTTTCGATCACCTCTGCGGCCAGAGGAATGTCGCTGGTAATCACCAGATCCCCCGGGCCAACCCGCCTGACAATTTCGTTGTCCGCTGCGTCAAAGCCGCTGGCTACCTGCAGGGTCTTGATGTATCGCGATGGCGGCACCTTAACTGCCTGATTGGCCACCAGCATCATGGAAGTTTGGGTTCGATTGGCGGCCTTGAACAGGATTTCCTTAATCACCACCGGACAGGCATCGGCGTCCACCCAGATCCTCATTGGGGGTGCGCCCGGCGAATGTACAAGGCCATAATTGGATCCACCAGTTCCCAGCGCTGATCTTCTCGCTGGCGAATCAGGTCGTGCTGTTCCAGCACGTCCCTGGCCACGGCGCCGGTGGAGGCAGAAAGCCTGATGGAGGCTAAAAAGGCCCGCCCGGTGGGATACTCAATGCTGCCGGCCCGGGCTATACCCACCAGCATGGCGCGCTGGGTGGCGCTGAGGTTGCGCACCAGGTAAGACACCGGCGCTTCAGCCTGGCCGGCAATGTGTTCCCAGACCGGGCCGATATCATCCAGGCCTGGCTGTTTGCTGAGATCCCACAGCCGGGAGCAAAGCGCATTCACGTAGTAGGGATGTCGGCCGGTCAGGGACAACACAGCCTCGGTCAGCTCGGCGGGAAAGGCTCGGTGCCACCGAACCTGGCTGGCCTGATCAAAAAAGGTCTGATAGTGGTGGGCTTCAATGCGCTGCAGGGTCATTTTTTCGCACAGCCGGTAAAGGGGCCGATCAGGCTGTTCAAACATCTCCCGCAACAGCCGCCGCTCGCTGCCGGAAAACACGTAGGTGATGTTGCGCGCCCGCTCCACCGCATGTCGAATCGCCCCTTCCAGGGTGAACCGGGTATTGCCATAGGTCAGGCTGGCAATCTGCTGAAACTCATCGAGTACCAGCACACCGCGGCGATTCCATTTGGCGGCCGCCTGATCCAGGGTTAGCAGCAGATCGCTGATTCCCGAGGCCAGAGATTCCGGCGCCCGCAGCTTCAGTGACACCCCCAAAGCCCCCAGGGACAGTTCCGGAGAAAAGCCGTGAAAGACTTTGATCAAACTGTCTCGATGTTTTTTGCCCTGGGGCATCAGAGCCACACCCAGACGAGAAACCCCCTCCCGCAGACGCTCTTCCAGGGACTGGGCATCGTGCACAACGTTTAAGTCCAGGTTCACCGAGGGTACCGCCGGCCGACCTCGCCTCAGTTCATTGGTAACCTGCTCTATCAGACTGGTTTTGCCCATCCGTCGACGCGCCCACAGCCAGGTATGCCGGCCACCACGAATGTTGCGGCGCAAGGCTTGTCGTTCCTGGTCACGATTACAGTGGGCAACGCCCACGGCGATGCCCAGGGGAAATAGATCGGCGATGTTGGCGTTGGCCATGGTTAGTCGCAGTGCCTGCTGGAACTTGATCCGGAAATACAGTCTAGCCGCGCAGGGTATTGAGTTCAATGATCTATGTTTCATAGTTTTATGGAACATAGTTTATGGAAACCAATCCTGGTCACAGGTCTGCTATCCTTGCTGAAGAGCTCTATCAACGCGTTAAGAAAACGACTTCCCCAACAAAAGACAGCCCCCATGACGATATCCAGCAACCAGTTACAGCTTCTTTTCGATCAGCAGCGAGCCAGTTTTTCCTTTGCCACCGTGGCCTGCGTTGCACAACGGATCAGCCAACTGAGAGAGCTGGCAGGCTCTATAAGAGCCCATGAAAATGCCCTGGTGGTAGCGGTGGACGCCGACTTTGGCGGTCGCAATACCCTGGAAACCCGTTCGGCGGAAATTGCCGTGACCGTTGGCGCCATCAACCACACCATTGCCCATCTGAAAAAATGGGCGAAGCCTCGGCGTATGGCTAATCTGGGTAATAACATTCCTGGCAAGACCTATGTTCGATCGGAGGCCAAAGGCGTGGTTGGGGTGATCTCGCCCTGGAACTACCCGGTCCAGCTGTCCCTGGTGCCGCTGGTGACGGCCCTGGCTGCCGGCAATCGGGTGATGCTCAAGCCTTCTGAATTCACCCCGGCAACCAACCAGGTATTGATCACCATCTTAGGCGAGGTTTTTGCGCAGGATCAGGTGGCGGTGGTGACCGGCGAAGCTGACGTGGGCCAGGCTTTTTCTGAGCTGCCCTTTGATCACCTGTTTTACACTGGCTCCACCAAGGTGGGCCGGCTGGTGGCCATGGCCGCGGCCAAAAATCTGACGCCGGTGACCCTGGAGCTGGGCGGCAAAAGCCCCTGTCTGATGATGCCGGACGCTGATCCCTCAAGCCACAGCGAACTGGTAGCCTTCGGCAAACTTTATAACGCTGGCCAGACCTGTGTGGCGCCGGACTACCTGTTGGTACCTGAAGGTCAGGGGCGGGTTTATGGGGAAGCCCTGATGACCCATGCCCGGAGGTTTTACGCCGATGGCCCAGCCCCGGAAGTTTACACCTCGATCATTTCTGATCGGCACCATCAGCGGCTCACCGAGATGGTGCTGGAGGCCAAAAACGCCGGCGCTGAAATCCTAACGGCCAAGGTTAACGGAGCCGAAAGGCCGCGGCACTTCCCGCCCACCGTGGTGCTGTCGCCGCCCCTTCAGGGGGCGCTGATGGCGGAGGAAATCTTTGGCCCGGTGCTACCCATTATTGAATACAAAAGCGTTGATCAGGCGGTGGAATTTATCACCCAGCGAGAACATCCTCTGGCGCTTTACGCGTTCGGCAAAGACGCATCAAAAGCTGAAGCCATTTTGCAACGCACCACCTCCGGGGGCGCCGTCATCAACGGCAGCATTTTGCACGTGGCAGTGGAGCACCTGCCCTTCGGCGGCGTTGGGCAATCGGGTTATGGCGCCTATCACGGCGAACAGGGCTTCCGGGAATTCAGTCATCAACGCTCGGTGCTGGTGCTGCCCCAGTGGTCGTTCCTAAGAAAGATCCTGACCCCGCCCTACGGCAAGGCGCTGAAATTCATCACCCGCAAGACCATCAACAAAAAGACCTGATGAGGTTCTGGTTAGCGTTTAGCTACTCAAAACTGTTTCGATACACCAACTCGCCGGCCACACAGGCCGCTGGGCGGGTAGCGCCGGTGACCTGGATATCGTCCAGGAAAAACCCCTGGGCGGATTGGAAGGTGTCGCTGGACAAACGCCAGCGTAGGCGCACGCTGCGGCCGGCATAGGCGCTGAGATCCGATTGCCAGCTGCTGAAGGCGCCGCCGCTGCTGCCGTTGAAGGCGCGCTGGCTGTTGGGATAGCCGCATGCGTTCAACGGTGGATTGCCGGTGAGGGCAAAAACCCCGGGATAGCCGCCGTTGGGAGGCAGATCCAGCCAGGCTCCACCATCAACGGAAATCTCCACCACCACGCCGTCAAAATCCGCCTCAAGGTCATAGCGCGCCGCGTAGTCTAAACGTGCGCCAGCAGCCAGAGTCATTCTTCGGGTAGTCAAGGCGGCACAGCTGTTGTCGGGATAATTCTGGCCCACTGATGCGCTGAGGTAGCTGCGCCCCCCGCTGTTGACAGCCTCACTGCTGATATCCCAGGGCAACTGCAGCAGAGCCAGAGATAAATCCTCCGCGCCATCCAGATAGGGTCCATCAGCCGGGGTCAGGTCGTCCACGCCGGAGTAAGCCACCGGCGGCGACGGCGCGGAGGCGTTGCCCAGGCTGTCCACCGCCACAAAGCGGTAGTACTGAGTAACCTCGGCCAGGGGCAGAATGTCGGTGAAGCCGGGCTGAGCCAGGTCATCAGCGATCAGGGTAGAGGCCGTAGGCTGGAAAAATGGATCTATATCCCGGTGCAGCTGATAGCTTATTTGGGCGCCTGGACACTGGCCGGTGGCGGCGGGCCAGCTCAGCTGGGCGGCGCAGAACGAGCCGCCGGGGATTAGGGTCGGCGGTTGATCGGAAGCCTGGGGGCTTAAGGTGCAGGGGCCCTGGGAAACGATACTGCGACAGGCGCTAATCGGCCCTTCGCCACAGCCGTCCACCCCCCGGACCCGATAGGCGTATTCCAGGCCTCCCTGGGCCAGGCCGTCGGTAAACACGCCGTCAGCGGAATAGCCCAGCCATTGTTCGTCGTTGATGGCGCAGTCGCCGCTGCGACGATAAATCTGATAACCCTGGGCTTCAGCCAAGCCATCAATGGACAGCTGCACGCCGGCGGAGTCGGTTTGCAGGGAAAAGGCCGGTGCCTGGGTCACCGCCGAATCACACTGGGCGGCGGACATCACCAGCGCAAAGCCCTGTCGCTGGGACCCCGGCTGGCCGTTGCCGGCCACCCCAGGTGCCGAAACGGTGAGGGTGTAAGGGCCGCCATCAGGATTGCTCAGCATCACCTGCTCTACCGGATTGAGCCCATCGGCGGCGCCGCCGGTGACGCTTTCCGCGGCGGTTATAGCATTGCCAAGATAGGTTCCCCCTGGGCCAGCCACCGTGAGATCCAGGTTATTCACCAGGGCTGTGGCGGCGATAAACGACGGCGGCGGGTCGTACCAAACCAGGGTCACCCGCAGCGCAGCGCCTGCGGGCACGGTGACCGGCAGGGTGATGGACTCACCCTGACTGAGGCCGACCAGGTTGGGCAGACTGAAGACCCGCAGCTGGCGCCCATCACCGGCGAAATACAAATTGTTGTCCAGCCACACCCGGCCCCAGCCCGCGTCAGACTCAGGGGTGTTGACATTGGTGGTGGTGCCATTGAGCAACAGGGCCTTGAGCAGCGTCCCGCTGGGCTTAAAGCTGTCATCAGGGAAGCGAACGCCGGTGGGGTAAAAGCCCTCGGTGAAATACTGCCTGGCCATGGCGGCCGCCCCGGCCACCGCTGGGGTAGCCATGGAGGTGCCGCTGAAGGTCCGGGTTTCAGGCGGTTCGATGCCGCTGTCGTTGAGGTCGCCGGCAGCGGATTCAACCAGCACCCCTGGAGCAGTAATGTCCGGTTTGATGCGTCCATCCGATGCCGGGCCGCGGCTGCTCAAAGGCCACATGGTGGGGTTTGCGCCGCGGTTGTTAGCGCCCACGGTCAGACCGTGTTTGGCATGGCCAAAGTGAAACACCCGCTGATCCCCAGGCTGGCCGCCGGCGTTGCCTGCGGCAAACACCAGCAGCATGGCCTCATTGCGCCAGAGAAAATCATCCACAGCAAAATCCTGGACGTTGTAGCTGCCGGTAAACGGCCCGCCATAGCTGTTGGAGTGAATAAAGGCGCCGGCTGCCTGGGCCTGAGCCCACATGGGCCCGCCGCCCTGGCCGGTCAGGCAACCGCCGATGTCGTCACCCAGATCCTGAAACAAAATTTGCGCCTGGGGCGCCATGCCATCGCCGGGATCATGGTTGGCTGAGGTTGGGGTGGAGGCAACGCCGCTGTCACCGGCTGCCGTGCCGCTGACGTGGGTTCCGTGAAAGGCGTTGCCGCCGATGCCGCAGGGCGCATTGTTGTCGTAGGCGGTGGCCCCAGGCATCACAAAATAGCCCAGCACCTTGTTCGCTGGCGACAGGCTGCCAGGTATCGGCGGCTGGGTATCGGCGGCATCGGTGAGGGCGGTGACAGTTCCCTGACCTCGATTGAGACGGGTGAACCAGGCTTCGTTGCGATCCAGGCCCGAATCGGCGATCGCTATGACCTGCCCCGTTCCCATCAACCCCTGATCCCAGATCGGGGTAGCCGAGGGCGGCACACCGGCAGACGCTGCGTTGGCCTGAATTGGACCCACGGTATTGCTGTTCAATACCTCAGGCTGAACCCGTTGTTCAATCCACAGCACCTCGGGCAGGCTGGCGATGGCATAAAGACTGCCACGGTTAGCGCCGTCCAGCTGCACCGAAATGGCGGCTGGCGAGACGCTCAGATCCAAAGACATTTGGGCCCCGTTCAGCAAGGTCTGGAGGCGGGCCATTAGGGATCGAGGGCTGCGATCTGGGGTGGCGATCACGCTGATGAGCTGGGGCAAGGCCGCGTTGGCTGTGGCCAGATTAGCGGCGCTGAGGGCCGGAGCAATTTTCAGATGGGCGCTTAGCGCCGCGCCCCGGGCGACCTGGTCCGCCGGCGAGCGTACCAGCAGATAGCCGTTGCCTAACCGAGCCAATATCTCAGCGTCCCGGGGCATCTGATTGGCGGCGACGATCCAAAGGCTGTCCCCGTCATCGCCTACGGGTTGCACTATGGCAGCCGGGCCGGCGACAAGCCCCGGTCCATTGTTGACCTCAGGGTAGCCCCCAGCGGTCACCGCCTGGTCCATCACCGGGCTCTGTACCTGAGCTAAATTCTGGGAGGGATTAGGCGGCGCTTCCTGGGCGTCCATGGTGCCCACGCCATCGACCGCCCCATCAACCTGGGCAACGACGACGGCCAGCAGCACCTCGCCCAACAACCTTGAGAAACCAAACATTCGGTCATTTTAGCTCGTCATGGCCGTCCATGGGGTCAACACCATGGTTAGTAGGCGCTAG